>JAKZYH010000284.1:0-4273 GCA_047514575.1 Acidobacteriota bacterium
AGCTCCTGTGTGAAGGGTTCGCACTGGGAGACCCAGAAACATGACTTTGTCCTGCACAGGATTACGGGTAAAAGGCAGGCCTAGCCAGGTCGATCTATTCGATCCCAAACCCGCGCTGAAGAGACTAGCGGGATCTGCTGCTCCGCGGGACATCATCAACCAGATCGAGTTTGCCAACGAGGTAGGGGGGCTTCTGCCCTCTCCGTACGAGTTCAAAAGGCATGGGGAATCCGGGATGGAGCTCTCCTCGCTCCTTCCCCATCTGGGGGAGGTCGCGGACGAGATCACTCTGGTCCGCTCCATGTATGGTGAGCACTCCAATCACGAGCCCGCACTCTATTTGATGCACTCGGGACGAGTTCTGCCCAATCGTCCTTCTCTGGGTTCCTGGGTCGTCTATGGCCTGGGCAGCGAGAATCAGAATCTTCCCGGCTACGTAGTGCTGGACGACCCCAAGGGATTGCCCATCAACCGAGGCCAGAACTGGCAGTCGGCCTGGCTTCCTCCGGTGTATCAGGGGACGCGCTTCCGGGCTGAGGGCCCTCCGGTCCTGAACCTGAAGCCACGCCGGGAGTTGCCCAGCGATCTGGTGATGGCGGAACGAGCCCTGCTGCGGCGCCTCGATCGGGCTCACCTCGCGTCGAGACCGGGACGGCCCGAGCTGGACGCACGGATCGCCAGCTTCGAGTTGGCAGCTCGGATGCAGCTGGCCACTTCGGATGCTCTGGATCTTTCGAAGGAGGACGAGTCGACTCGCGAGATGTACGGCCTCAACAACGAGGCTACCGCATCTTATGGGAAGCGCTGCCTGATGGCTAGACGTCTGGTGGAGCGCGGAGTCCGCTTCGTTCAGATCTTCATCGAGGGACAGATCTGGGATGCTCACCACAACCTGGAAAAGAGCCTGACCTACAGCTGTGGGAAGACTGACCAGCCGAGCGCAGCCCTTATCAAGGATCTGAAGCGGCGCGGATTACTCGAAAACACCCTCGTCATCTGGGGCGGGGAATTCGGACGGATGCCCCTGTCGCAGGTGAATCGGGACCGAGGAGCCGCCGGCCGCGACCACGGTCCTGACGGCTTTAGTATCTGGATGGCGGGCGGTGGGGTCAAAGCAGGCCACGTTCACGGGTCCACCGACGAAATCGGCCACAAGGCCGCCGACCAGCGAGTCAGCGTCCAAGACTTCCACGCCACCCTGCTGCATCTACTCGGAATGAACTTCCGAGACCTGGTTTACAACCGTCACGGCCTCGACGAACGTCTCACCGATCAATACCCGGCAAAGGTTGTGGAAGAGATCCTGGCTTGAAGAGAGATCGCACGTCGGAACGTCCGAGGGTCGCACGTCTCAGGCTGTGGCTCGCCGGCGATGGATTTGCGAACCTTCAGGTTTCCGCCGCTGTCAGTCGCGAAAGCTGTCCGCTGCCGACTTAGAGACGCGCGACCCTCGGACGTTCCGACGTGCGACCCTCGGACGTTCCGACGTGCGACCCTCAGACGTTCAGACCTGCGACCTTTCTTGGACCTGCGACGTCTCTCTTTCAAACTTGAAAATAGAAATAGCCATCCCCAACAGAAGAAGACACATCATCGTCAAGTAGCTGTTCTGGATCCCCTGAACGAAGGCGTGACTGATTCCGGCAACGCCGCCATCTGGTACCGCCTCAGGACTGGGCTCAAACCCCAGGTCTCTCATGGTCGCTGTAAGGATAGCGGTCGCCACGACGATACTGGTTACGCTACCGGCATTTCTCACTAGATTGAGAAAAGAAGACACGACCCCGTAGCTCTCCCGAGCCACAACGCTCAGGATGGAACTGCTGTTGGGTGTGTAGAAGACTCCCATCCCTGATCCCTGGAGCACCATCGCCAGCACGACCAGAGGAAGTGAAGATCCCTCGTCGAGCCGCGATAGCAGAGAATGCCCACCATTTGTAGTTGGAATGTCGCGCGATGGACACTGGGTTTTTCCTGATTGGACTCGGTCGCTGTTGGTAGGTCAGAGTAGCGGGACGCGGGCGTCGTCAAGTGCCTGCAGAAACGTGCCGACGTCCGCGAAATCGGGGACGACTGTCTGGGCCCCCGCCTGGCGCAGTTGATCTGCTCGAGGGCCGGAGTTGATCCCGACAAATCGAAAGCCAAGTTGGGCGGCGACCCGGACATCCCAAAGACCGTCACCCACCAGGACGGTGGACTGTGCCTTCCCGTTCGGAAGGCCTACCCGGGAGGCTGCCAGACGGAAGACCTCACAGCGATCGGGAGAGTCTGTAGACGAGGCCCCCAGGATCTCTGTGGGGATCCCGGCGGCTCTCAGCTTGAGTACTGCCGAGGTTTCCCAGCCCCCGGTCGCGACGGTGAATCTCCACCCGTTTGAGCGAAGGTTTTCAAGCATCTCCGGCGCACCGCTCATCGCTCGGAATCGAGTCGGTGATTCAACAGATGCCTGGCTGAGAAGCTCGAGGAAGCGATTCTGGACTGTAGCTACTTCCTCCGAAGCGGGCAGACGTCCGAGATTCTCGGTCCACAGCCACTGAAGGATGGCCGCATCTGTAATCTGAGGAGCGTCGACCCAATCGCTCGACCCGGCATCAAAGATGAGGATCTCCCGACACGCCTGGAGGTAGCATTCTTCGTCCACTGCGGTCGTATCGCACAGAGTGCCATCCACGTCGAAAATCACGAGACCGCGCTATAGCTCATTCTGTACTTCCAGCATCCGTGCCCTCGCCAGGGAAGAGTATCAGAAGTGTGCCGTTCGACCCAGCAGGAGGAAGTCGCCTCGGGCACCGCAGGGACCGGGTGGCGTCACGACCTCCGAGGAATCTCCACTAATCTGAAACTTCATTTGCAGATTCGGATGGAGAAAGGACGTAACCCATTGATTTGATGATCTTTGCTGTGTATCGCAGACGATTGCTCCGAAATCGAGCAAAAACGCGATCTGCTCGGCGTGTTGGAGGGTAGGATGGGCACTCTTGCCCGTCAGTGTTCTCGACGGGCAAGAGTGCCCATTCTACTACTGCCAGCCCCGGGCCACCGCAACAGGCTTCTCTCGGGAAGTTTCTTTCTTGAATGGGGCAGCACCGCTAGGGGGCTACTAATCTGAAACTTCAAGAATACGTCGCACGTCTCCTGTCCTCCGAAGGTACCGCCAACGGGTGAACTACCAGCTTTACGAAGCCAAGTCCGACAGAGCCGCGAACGACTTGAGCCGCTAGCAGAATGAGCCCAGGTTCCGAGGAGAGAGCCGGACAACTCTTCCCCACGCAGTGACGCACAAATCCCCAGTAGCCGGGAGCTTCTTTCTCGAATGGGGCCAGCGCTCCTGGGGGCGGGACTAATCTGTCAGGCTAGAGAGGAGCGGGGCCATCAGGAAGGCGGAAAAGAAATCAGCTCATTGGCGGATTGGGGGTTCAGGGCGCCCGATAGGGCCTTGCTGCTTTGGTCCAGGAGGTCGTCAATCGGTTGGCTGGAGGAAAGCCAGGATTCGGCGATTAGGCCGTCATCGACCCGAAAGATCCCGATCTCGTCGACCCTGAGAATCCTGCCTACGGGAGCAATGTCTTGCCATTCTCGCTTGGCAGTGGCGCGAGTGTTCCACCGGGCCACTACCTTATCCTCTTCGGCGATCAGGTCCTGCAGCGTCATCTCGAGGTCTGCGAATCTGGACAGGACGATGCTGACCCGTTCCTTGAAGGCCGGAACGCCCACTGATAACACGTCAGGAGCATGGCCATGACTGACGTAGTCGGGTGTGAAAATCTCGTCCGCCGCGGCAAGGTTGCCCCGATTCCACACTTCCTGAAACAATCGACGCACCAAACCCTTATTCTCTACCGACATGGAAAACTCCTCTCTCTCCCCCTGAACCACTATAGAGATGAATCTAAAAGCGTTCCGGCGCAAAAAAATTGAGGAATCTCGAAAAAAGCCGCGGCTGCTGAGCCGGATCATTCAAGAAAGCAACGTCGACCGAGCCGCCGGCCACATTGGATCATCTCGATGACGGGGTCAGTCCCGCTTACTCCGCGGAACTGGGACTGATCTTACTGACAGTCCACCCCGTGCGCGGCTTCGTTTCGCTCGTACATCTGAAGATATTTGAAATTTTAGATTCTCAGGGATTGGACGCTAACCTGAAGTTCCTTTGTGTTGGGGGCAGAAAAGTGCCATGATTTCAAAGGGATAGGTGCGATAGGGAGTGCAGCGCTCTGCCTACACTCCAATGGTCTCCAGAAGATCAAAGGCGCGTTGCTGCTTGGCGCTAGGT
>JAKZYH010000285.1:0-4553 GCA_047514575.1 Acidobacteriota bacterium
GCTAAAGCCTTTCCGCGAGAAGCCCGCTGAAGCGGGCTCGACTGCACTTGCCCCGAATACCCGGCCCTAAAGGACCGGTCTATTGCGCTTCGCGCCAGCCCGCTAAAGCGGACTCCTGAATAGGGTTAGCTGCAGCAAGACCTTCTGTTGAGGCGATGAACTCAGAAGATGAACTCAGAAGTAGAAAGAAGTTTGTCTCTCGAGTGTGACCCAAACCGAAGCGGCCCCGTCGGTACCAGGTCGCTTTCCGCGAACTAGCACCCACGAGGCCGAATTCCTATGGAAGCTGCCTCGACTCAACTGAGGTAGCGGAGCCGATCAGTTTCCTACCAGGCAAGCGCATGAGCTGGTGAGGACCAGGCAGCGCTGGCGGTCTCGATCTCCTGCTCCTGGTCGCTGCACTGCGGTGTTCTCCTGAGGGTCGGGCGGTCCTTCGGCTCCGGGAACTCCGCGCTGATCTCCTTCAGGGTCGCTCTGGCCTGCTGGAATTCCTCGGTGTCTACCAGAACCTCCTCCTTGACCGGGAGGTAGGTAATCTCAGCATACGTATTGACGATTCTCTCGTAGAACGCCGGATGGGTGCGGAAGAAGCTGGCCGATTTGACGTACCCCTTTTCGCTGGCCATCTTGTCGAAGAACGTGATGAACCCAGAGGGATCGTATCCCGCGTTCCAGGCGTACTGGGCACCCAGTTGATCCGCCTCTTGTTCGAAATCGCGGCTCACTCCGAGGAGTGTCAGGTTCAAAACCATTCCGAGTCCCATGAAGCCATACTGCAGCGCATAGTAGGTCCCGATCCCGGCGGCACCCCCGGTGAGAATGATCGACGCCATCTGGGCTGCCTGGTACAGAATGCTGGTGAGGTCGGCCTTCTTCTGCAATCGAGCTCCATGTCGAGCCGTGACGTGGGCGATCTCATGGGCTAGCACACCTGCCAGCTCCGACTCAGTCTCAGCTTTCTCGATCAGGCCGGAGTTCACGAAGAGGAAGCCTCCGGGCAGTGCAAAGGCATTGATCTCGTCGCTGGCCAGGACTTCCACCTGGAGGGGAACCCTCAGGTCTGAATGGTCTGCGATACGCTCCGCTACCTGCTGCACGTATTCAGTCACTTCGGGATCGTCAACCTCTGGGGGCATGGCACCCATGGATTTCATTTCCCGAACCGCCCTCTCACCGATCTGAATGTCTTCTTCTTGCCCTTCCTTAATGACACGAATGCCGATGTCTTCGGCATCTCCGAAGCGGCGTTCTCGGGCTCGAGCCGACTCGACGTCGTTTTCAATCTGAAGCTTCTTCGCCGGCCATTCTTTGATGAGTTCAAGCTTGGCCAGCTTGTTGTCGTAGCCGACAGGCAGCAGCTGGTTGCGCTCCAGCTCCTTTTTCTTCAGCTGCTCCTCCAGGTCAAGAACCTGGCAGTGCAGATCACTCCTCTGCTGGCCCATGTCGACGGTGTCTCGAGACTTGGATCGGTTCAGCTCGGCGAGCTGATTTCGGGTAGCCTCGATCTCCTTTTTCAGCCCCTTCTCCTCGCTCTTCAACTTTTCCTTTCGCGCTTTCCTCTCTGATTTCAACTGCTTCTTGAACGCATTCAGCTCCTTCTTGGAAAAGTTGAACTCATCCGCACTTTCGAGAAGATCAATGTAGGATTCTTCCACCAGAACAGACAGCGGCGTTACTGGATCGGGGTCGACCCAGGCGGCCCAGACATTGCTCCAAACCAGAAGAGCACAGAGACCAGTAGCAAAGAATTTGGCGGTGACGTTTCTTGTGGCCATGACGATTCTCCTCCCCAAACTGGGGTTGCTGGGTTGGTCCAGCAGATCCGCTGGCGACCTGTCTGGACGTTTTGTTACTGCGGCTACTCGAGCGGGCTACTTCAGGAATTTCTGTGTCCCAAGACTCCTGGGGAGCCCGGAAGAATGCCGATTCTGGCAAACCGATCTAGTCTGGATCCCAGAGACGAGAGAGACCGGCTTCATTTGCCAGTTGGGGAGTGAGGTGCACGATTCTGTATCGGCCACTCATTCCTCTAAGTTCCAGTAGCTCCATCAGTTACCTTTCGCTGACCTGGCATCGCCGGCTGCCGCCCTGGGTTCTGCTATATAGAGGGAGAGGGGGAGAAAAAGGTTCGTCAAAAATTGTAAAGGCCTGCTGTTCTAACCGAACCTTAGACGATTCGTCGGAACGTCTGCACGTCGGAACGTCTGCACGTTACTGGAGAAAAGTATCTAGAGATGTAGGAGCGAAACGCAGCCGCGCAGGAGGTGGAATGTCAGCAAAATCAAGCCCAGTTCCGAGGAGTAAGCGGGGCTGACCTCGTCACCGAGATGATCCAATATGGCCCCCCCGTACTCCGGGGAGAAATCAGACAAACAGTGTCTCGCCCGGCATGGAGATTGGGCTGGCGGGCGGCTTCGCGTCCCAGGCGTAGGTTTCCGGTGAGAGGGTTTCCTGAGAATTGAGCGCCTCCTCCCAGGTGAGCGTCTTTCCCGTATACGCCGACATACGGGCCATGATGCCCAGCAACGTGCTCTTGGCCATGTACTCGCCGTTGTTGATCACTTCACCCTTCCGGAGGGCTTTGTACATCACATTGTGTTCGAGCTGGTGCATGTCGGTTCGGTCGTGAGGCCAGTTCCAGGGAGCCTGGCCGGTTATCGTGTATTCCATCAAGTTGGCCTGCCCACGAGTTCCGAAGACGATATCGACGAACTCACTGCTGCAACGGGGCTGCTGGCGCGTCGCGGCAAAATACTTCGCGCCATTTTCATACTCGAAAACTGCACTGAAGTGGTCATAGATGTTTCCGTTCGCTTCGCCGATCCGGGTCTGACGCCCCCCGGTTGCCACGCAGCGAATCGGGTTCTGGTCTTTCATGAGCCAAGCAATCTTGTCGAGCTCATGGACGAACTGTTCTACGATGAAGTCCCCGGACAGCCAGGTGAAGTTGTACCAATTCCGCATTTGCCAATACATGTCGGTATCGCCCGGGCTTCGCTCAACGGTCCGGGAGTAGCCATTGAAACGGGTGCTCTGGACTCCGACTAGATCTCCTATTGCGCCTTCGTGTATCTGACTGATGGTTTGCTGCATACCCGTCTCATAGCGCCAGCACAGACCAGATACGAGGAAGAGATTCTTCTTTTTGGCCAACTCGGCAGACTCTAGAACCGATCGAATGCCGGGAGCATCCACCGCCACCGGTTTTTCGGCGAAGACGTGCTTTCCTGCATCGATACAGGCCCTCAGCTGAAGCGGGCGAAAATGAGTAGGTGTCGCTAGCAGTACCACGTCCACGTCCGAGGACAGGAGTTGCTGATAAGCGTCAAAACCCACGAAGCAGTGGTCCTTTGGCACCGCCACCCGATTGGATACGTCATCTGACTGCCTCAGGTTCGCAAGGCTCTTGTCCAGTTGGTCGGCAAAGGCGTCGGCCATGGCAACCAGTCGGGTATTAGGGTCCGCTCGGAGTGCCTGGGCAGCGGCGCCCGTCCCCCGGCCACCGCAGCCGACCAACCCAATCCTCAGAGTGTCGCTTCCATCGACGTAGCCGGCTCTCATGTTCGAAGCCACGCCCGCACTCACAACTGCTGCCGCCGATTGCCTCAGAAATGCGCGTCGTGAGGCTGAAACACTTTCCCTGACAACGGGTTTCTTTTCTTGCATCTTGTCCCTTTCTATGTCCAAAAAGGCTGGAGAAGACGGATCTATTCTATAGAAGACCCCCTGATTCATCAAAGCTTGAGTTTCAGGTGTCCGGCAGCGTGCCCGTGTAGGGAGGTGAGCCATTTGCTAACTCGGTGCATCTAGGATTGGTGGACGAACTCGCGCCAGTGTGCCCGCGCCTGTCGGGAGGTGGCGCCCAGGCTGACGGCGCCGAAGACTGTGTGCTACCATTCGAGCGACTACGGCGAAGAAGAGTTCCACAGAAGACCATCGGGGAAGGAGAGAGTCTATGAATACCCAGATTTTTGTGCGTTCGCCTGGTTCGGCCCGAGTAGAGGACCCGCAGTGGAGGGGGCATTGGGCTTGGCGAGGCATCCTTGGCCTTTTGCTGGCGGTCACGATCGCTGGCTGCTCCCAGGATCCGAAACAAACCTTGATTACCCAAGAAAATCAGGCAGAGCTTTACCAGACCATCAGCAAGGGCAACGCTCTGACGTACGAAGAAGCCCAGCTGCTCGAGACTTACCTGGAACGAAACCGGGAGGAGCTCGAGGACCACAAGCTGCCACCAGGAAGGACTATCGAGGAGCTGATTGAAGAACAGCGCTTACTAGCCATTCTGGATCAGTCCAATCCGGAAGAAGGTGACCCACCTGCCCAGGGTCCGAACGCTTCCCAGAGCGGAGGCAAGGGATCTCAGCCCAAGGTAGGAAAAGGAGGCTCTCCGCCGGGTTCCTCTCCCCCGAACGACAAGAGTGGAGGAGAAAATCTCACGTCCTCCAGTGGCAAGGATAAGTCCGTTCCGTCCGAGCCCAAGGTGGTTGAGCCTCCCGCTCCGACGACGGCAGTGGTCCCTTCTGGAACCGCACTCAAGGTTCGTTTGAACG
>JAKZYH010000286.1:0-6680 GCA_047514575.1 Acidobacteriota bacterium
AGTAGAGTGATTATAATCTTACAGTTAAGTGAGCTTTAAGTCCTTTGGAATCAACAACATCAAACCGGACACTAGTGATATGCTCGATAGAAGATCAAGCCCAACAGGGTCAGATTGACTCCCCACAGAAAGTCGGAGAATGTCATTTGGCGTAAGCGTAACCTTAATCCCTCAACTAGATCAAGTAGCTCGAAACGCATTGGTAATGCCAAAACGAAATCCATCGTCACCTTGGTCATTCCAAAACAACTTCATTCGTGTCGCCTGAAGTCGATAGACTTCGTTTATCAATTCCTAACCAACGTAGGAGGTTCAGATGTTTTACAAAGCCGTCATGCTCTTCGTTTTGATGCAACCTTGGGTCCAGCCTCTGGATATGAGTTCCGCTCCCGATGCGAGCCTGTCAGCGCAACAGGAAGCCGCAATCCAGGCCTGCTGTCCCGACCCATGGCCCTGCTTTCCCGGTGAAGCGATGTGCGCTCAATAGCACTCACTTCGATCCATCACTAGGAGCGTTTGAGGGTTCCTCGGCTGCAGCTTACAGGTTTCAGGTCAGTTGACTGAGAAGCTGCGAGCTGCAGCCTTGACAACCCTCACGCGCGAATCAATCTCCGGTCAACTCTTCGACTAGTAGGGATACGTTTGCCTGCCTGCCGCTGCCTCTTGCCCACTTGCAAAACCTGCCCGAATACCTAAGAATGAGTGCTTCAAACGGAGCCCGATGAGTACTTCTAGAGAAATCTCGGAAGAACTGGAAATATTCTCCAGTTATCTGAAAGAAAAGCAGTTAAGAATGACCCGCCAGCGGGAAACCGTCGTCGAGTGTTTCCTGACGGCAGGGGGGCACCTGAGTGCGGAGGAGCTCTACGAACTCGTCAAGAGAAGCGATGGAAAGATCGGCTCGACTACCGTGTTCCGAACGCTCAAAGCCCTCACTGACTGCGGCCTTGCGCGAGAGGTGGATCTGAGCGACGGCCGGATTCGTTTCGAGCCCCTCCACAGGCGTCCCCACCACCACCATATGGTTTGCGTGGAGTGCAATCGGACGATGGAATTCCTCAGCCCAGAACTGGAGCAAATACAATCGCAGATCGTCTCGGAGTATCACTTCAAGCCGGTTCAACACCGGGTACAAATCTATGGAGTCTGCCAGGACTGCCAAAACCAGCGCGAACCAGGTGCTCAGGCTGTAGATGCGGACCTGGTCTTCGTGCGAGACGCCCTGAAGATCGCTATGGAAACCGAGAGGAGGGGCGTCAGCTTCTATCAGACCGCTTCCGATATCGTGACCCACAAGTCCACGCAGTCAACTTTCCTGAGGATGCTGGAGGATGAGAAAAACCATCTGAGCGGACTGGAGAAGGAGTGGAGTCAACTCATCCAGGAGCACGCCGAAGTGCTCGAAGCCCCGGTCTTTCTCCACTTCGACTTCGGCTCACTGAAACGCATCTTCCCCAGCCAAGACCAGATCAAACAACAGCTGAGAGAAAACTTGAGCGCTAGAGATGCCCTGAAACTCGCCATGCAGATGGAGAGGGATGCGTACAATTTCTTCCGGGAATACGCCCAGAAATTCAACGAAACCAAGGGCAAGGACATCTTCACCGAGTTCGCAGAGGAAGAACTCGAGCACTACGACCTTATCAAGCAGGAATACGAAAAGCTGGGCGGCGAGTGCGAATCCTAACTTGAAGCTTCACTTGATTTCAGGTTTCAGGTTTTACGTTTGCCTACAGACAGAATCTCCCCCTGACTGATCCGCTGTGGACCCATGGAATACACAATCGGATCGACGAAACTGGAGCTTGTTACAGGCGACATCACCCGACAAGACTGTGATGCCATCGTCAATGCGGCCAACAGTCGTCTGGCAGGAGGCGGAGGAGTCGATGGCGCCATCCATCGAGCCGGTGGGCCTACCATCATGGAGGAAACCCGGAGCCAATATCCGCAGGGCTGTCCCACAGGTTCAGCGGTGATCACCGGAGCCGGGAGCTTAGCCGCTCGATACATAGTCCATGCCGTAGGGCCGGTCTGGAACGGCGGTCAGGCTGGCGAATCAGAGAAGCTCTCCAGTGCCTACCTCAGTAGTCTCGAACTCGCCCTGGCCCACACCTGCGACAGCATCGCCTTCCCTTCCCTGTCCACCGGCGCCTACCGCTACCCCCTGGATCTCGCGGCGCCGGCTGCACTCAGCTGCGTCCTTGGTTTTCTCAAGCAACATCAAACACCGTTCCTGGTGAGGTTCGTCCTCTTCGACCGCAAGACCTACGATTCCTACGAAACCGCCCTTAGAGAGCTCATCCTCAACAACGATCCCGACTAAACTTTATCGTGACCGGAACCGATCTGCTTCAGAGAAGCGGAACGTGAACCAGCGCAAGAACATAGGGACTCGATGCCGGTGCCTCGACCTGATTCGATACCAAAGCCCAGCGAAGCCCGACATCCGAGCTGCAGGGGCTGCGCTCACTATCACGTCACCTGGGACAACCTCGCACCCCATGGCTGCAGAGCTATGGGATTCAAGTCGGCCCAGGCTCCCTCTCTGATAGTCCTCCAGAATTCAGGCGCGCACTGTCTACTATTTCGACCCAGCAGAAAAAAACAGCTAGCAGGGTAGGCTGGCCTGGTGATGGGAAGTCTAGGACTAGCCAAACATATTTGAAGTCTTCCACCGATCGGACGCGAAACGCTCGGCAGCATTGTGCCCTTTCTAGGAGGCCGCTTCGGCGGCCTGGCGCGAAGCGTATTAGACCCGGTGTTTACGCCGGGGTCAGCAGCTCCTCCTCCCTCCCCTGAGGGCCGTTTACGGTCCTTCTCGAGCGGCGGCTTTAGCCCCTTGTGGACCCGGAGCCTGGCTGAAGCCTTTACCCGAGAAGCCCGCTGAAGCAGGCTCCAGCAGCCGCTTGCCCGCCCACCCGGCCTGAAGGACCGGTCTATTACGCTTCGCACCAGACCGCTAAAGCGGCCTCTTTGAAGGCCACCCCTCAACCTACCCCAGGGGGCCACGCCGCCCGAGCCGAAAGCGGGAACTGTCTCTTGACCAACTGGACCCGTTCCTGAACTTTCGGAATTGTGATCCCCATCCAACCCACGCTTCCAGAGAAATGTGAGAGCAAAATTCTCAGAATTCACATCTAGCAGCTAGCCAAGCACTTCCTCCATTGCCACCGTCCTGCCTTCGGCGGCACTCTTCTGAACCGCGAGTAGCACTCCCACGATCTCCCGCGCCGCCGACAGTGCTACGGGCCAGCGACCGCCCCCGTCGATACAGCTCAAAAAGTGCCCTATTTCCCTGTGATAGGGAGTCTCTGGCTCCAGATCCGGAGGCTGGAGTTCCTCCGTCCACTCACCCTCGCGGAAAATACGCACCCTATCCTCCAGCGTGGACCACTTCGCAGTCGAGGATTCGGAGCAGAGGCGTATCAAACGCTCGTGGGTTCGATCGTGGAGGTCCAGGTGCATGGACAGCATCGAACTATTCTCGAACTCCAGGATGATCTCCTGATGATCGGGAGTCCCCTCAGCCAGGTCCAACGACCCCACCTTGGAACTGCGGCAGGTCACGGCGGTTATCGCCTGATCCAGAATCCATCTGATCCAAACCAACTCCTGGGCCAGGACATCGAGATTGCCTCCGCCCATGGCCTGATTGGAGGCGTAGAACTTGCGATAATCTTCATACGGATGCCATTCGGGTAGATAGCTTCCAAAGGCGTAGCTTGCCCCCAGGACCTTCCCAGTCTCTGGCGCCTGGCTCCAGTCCTTGAGTGCACCGGCCAAGGGATGAAAGAGCACCTGGCAACCCGGGGCCCCCACCAATCCCTTCTGAGTGAGATCAAGGAGCTCATCCAGGCCGTCCAGGTTGACGCTCAACGGCACCTCTGAGAACCAATGCTTCCCTGCCCGCGCCGCCGCCAGACAGAATCGCACGTGGAAAGCCCCCGGGACCGAAACAAGGACGGCCCGAATCCCCGGATCCTGGAGTGCGGCCTCCAGGCTTTGGGCCGGTTGGACTCCATATTTCTCCTGGGACTCAGCCAATCGATCTTTGCGCTCATCAAAGACCGCGATCTGCTGGGGTTGACGTCCGTTAGCCAGCAGACAGCGGACTCTTCGCTTCCCCATTGATCCCTGGCCCACAATCAAGAATTCAGCCATATAACCTCCCCATTTTGAACTCCTTATAATTGTCTCTTTCGGCTCTGTCTACAAGAGCGCACTAGAAAAAAGGGTCGCCGTCATAATAGAGTCTAGCCGGTAGAACCAGAGTCAAGAAACAGAGGAGCAAAAGCGCTTGCGATTCATCAGGTTACCAGAGCAGAAGGAAGCTCCGTCCGCGGGGGCAGAAGATCGAAAGACTGGGGCCCAGAAGGCTCGTTGGAATCTTGCGGATTTGTACCCTGATCTGGACTCACTGGATCAGGATCTGGAGCGGGCTCGGGAAGAAGCCGCTTCTTTCGAGGATCGCTTCCGGGACAAGGTGGCAACGCTGGGCCCTAAGGACCTGTCACAGGCCGTCCAGAAATTTGAGAAGCTTCTGTTACGCCTGGGCCGCGTCATGTCTTATGCCTACCTCAATTGGTGCACCAACACCGAAAGCCCAGAGCGGGGAGCTCTCCTACAGAGGACACGAGAGGCTTACACCCAGATCGTCCAGAAAGTCCTCTTCTTCGAGCTGGAGTGGGTCGCGGAGGATGACGACACGGCCGAGCGACTCCTGGCCAGCCCCGAGCTGGGCCGCTTCCGACACTACCTCGAATTGGAACGGCAGCGTAGACCCCATGTGCTGAGCGAACCCGAAGAAAAGATCCTTACCGAGAAAAACATCACAGGCCGGACTGCCTGGAGTCGATTCTTCGACGAAGCGGCGGGAGCCACCCGATTCGTTCTGAACAAACGCCAACTAACTCAGCAGGAGACCCTGGCGCGTCTGTACGAGACCAATCGCGGCGTTCGTCGACGTGCGGCTATGGCCTTTACCAAGGGTCTAGAGAGCCGGCTTCGAGAGATGGCCTTCGTCTTCAACGTTACCCTGGCGGACAAGGCCAGCAACGATCGCCTTCGCCAGTACCCGAATTGGTTAAGGAGCCGCAACCTGGACAATGAGATTTCCGATGAGGCGGTTGAGGTCCTGGTCGACTCGGTGGCACACCGCTACGATCTGGTAGCTCGCTTCTACCACCTCAAGCGAACCCTCCTGGGTCTGGACGAACTCTTCGACTATGACCGCTACGCTCCGGTGGGAGACGCGGCCACGTTCCGTACCTGGAAACAGGCCCGAACAGTGGTTCTCGAGGCGTACAACGCATTCCACCCCCGAATGGGGAAAATTGCGCTCGAATTCTTCGAGAAGCATTGGATCGATGCGCCCCCCGGGCCCGGTAAGTCCAGCGGAGCCTTCAGTCACCCCGCAGTGACCACCGTTCATCCTTACATTCTCATGAACTACAGTGGAAACATAAGGGACATTCAAACCCTCGCTCACGAATTGGGCCATGGCGTCCATCAATACCTTTCCCAGAAACAGGGCTATCTCCAGTCGCGCCCTCCCCTGACCACATCTGAAACCGCCTCAGTCTTCGGAGAGATGCTGGTCTTCGATCACCTGATGAAAACAGAGCGGGACCCCAAGGTACGGCTATCGATCCTGGTGGGAAACATCGACGACACGATTGCCACTGTGTTTCGCCAGGTAGCGATGCATCGGTTTGAGGAAAGAATTCACACGGCTCGACGGCAGGAAGGGGAACTTTCCGTCGACCGCCTGAGTCAATTCTGGATCGAGACGCAGAGAGAAATGTTCCAGGGCAGTGTGACACTCAAGGATCACTATAGGATCTGGTGGAGCTATATTCCCCACTTCATTCACACGCCGGGCTACGTTTATGCCTACGCTTTCGGCAAACTGCTGGTCCTGGCGCTCTATCGTCAACAAGGACGAGAGAACTTTGCGGAAGAGTACCTGGAGCTCTTGGAGGCAGGAGGATCTGACTGGCCTCAGACGATGATAGGTAAGCTCGGTGTCGACCTGGACGATACCGAACTCTGGAACCAGGGCTTGTCATTTACGGAGGATCTGATCCGTGACGCCGAGGAACTCGCGGACGATTTGAGGACATAGCAACAGAGTCGGGTCCCATTCGGGAAAGAAACTTCAGTCGAGGGACGTGGCTTCGGTCTCCAGGCCGCCGTGCTTCGAGCCAAAGGCTCGAAGGAAGAGGACCTTCGGCCTGGAGACCGAAGCCACGCTTGCGAATGAAGTTTCAGGTTAGTGCCCCCCAGCGGTGCTGCCCCATTCGAGAAAGAAGCTTCGGTCGAGGATAGGCGATACCGTGCGTCACTCCGTGGGGAAGGTCACTCCGTGGGGAAGAGTTGTCCAGCTCTCTCCTCGGAACTTGGGCTCATTCTGCTAACGGCTCAAGTCGTTCGCGGCTCTGTCGGATCGCCGAACGTGATGGTGGGCGATCGTTTGGAGCTTGATGCTTGTGATTTGGAACTTGTTTGTACCTTGTATCTTGTACCTTCGACTTTCGAAGTTTCAGCTTAGCGCCGCCCCCGGCTGCAGACCGCCGGATCGTACAGGAAAGAAACTTGTGCATTATGCTAGCGGGCTTAAGGGAGCCGTGGCAGTTAAGACCGCGCTGAACAATGATGCCACGAGCTCGCAGCTTAGC
>JAKZYH010000287.1:0-8021 GCA_047514575.1 Acidobacteriota bacterium
GAGGAAATCGTCTTCCGGCATGGTGGGTTCCAGAAGGCCCTCCACCATCAACAGCATGCGGCTTTCCTCGCTGTTGCCGGGAAGCAAAGCCGGACCGTTTTCGCCGCCCTCCATGAGAGCCGCGTGGGTATGCATGCTGAGGCCACCCTCCTTCTTGACTTCGTTATGGCAGGAATAGCAGTTCTTGGCTAGAGTCCGCGCAGCACGTTCTTCCAGGGAAAGGCTAGAGGACTGTACAGCCGGGCTCAGGAGCAGAACGGCAAAAAAGTGAAGGAAAGAGAGATTGCTCCACCGCATTTTCAGTGGGTAAAGAGAAACTCTTTACTGGTCAGGATCGCCCAGAAAAGATCCTCGACACCCTGACGATCCAGGTTCTCCCCCAATGAAGTTTGCAACCGATCCATTTCTCCTGAGGTCGGATCGCGGGTCAATGCCGTCCGATAGGCGTTCTGCACCAACTCACGGGTGGAGAACTGTTTTTCCAGCAGTCCCCCGATCACATTCCGGCGGCGCCGCAGCTTTCGATTGAGAGTTTCCCCGTTGATCAGATGAAGGACCTGGGCCACGTTGGAGGACCTCTTGCGCTCGTTGGCGGCACCCGTCAACCGCTGTGGTCTGCCGAAGGAATCGAGAAAGTAGGATTCGATCTCCGTGTCAGGCAATTGGAGGGCTCTCGTCCCCAGCGAGTATCCCTCGAACTCTTCGGGCACACCGGTCACCTGAGAGATCACATCCAGGACCACCTCTGCGGGCAGGCGTCGGCTCATGTGATGCGAATAATACTTGTCATCCTCGGCATTGGAGTCGTTGCTGTCGGAGGAGAGTTGATAGGCCGCCGAGTTGACGATTTCTCGAATGAGTGCCTTGATGTCGAATCCCCGCTCGATGAAGTCCTGGGTCAAGGCTGAGAAGAGCTCTTCATTGGAAGCTGGATTGGTGGCTCGGAGGTCATCGACGGGATGCACCAGTCCCCGGCCAAGGAAGTTGCCCCAGACGCGGTTGACCACGGCTCGCGCGAAGTGGCGGTTCTGGGTGAGCCACTCCGCCAGGTGCTGGCGTCGATCCTTCGAAGTCTCGAAAGACAGGGCTTCTCCGTCCAGGGGTTGAGGCAGCATCGGCTTTCCCAGCCGAGGATGGTCGATGTCTCCCATGTGACGGGAAATAACGGTGAATTCACCGGGCAGATTTCCGGTCTTCAGACTGACTCGAGAGACCAGGTTGGCCATCCCGTAATACTGGTTCTGGGTCCACTTCTCGAGTGGATGATTGTGGCAGCGGGCACACGTCAGAGAGATCCCCAGAAAAGCCTGGGAAATATTCTCACTGACGTCGATCGCTTTCTTGTGAAGGACCCAGTAATTGGCCGCGCCATTGGTCAGGGTATTGCCGCTGGCTGTCACCAACTCGTTGATGAATACGTCCCAGGGTTTGTTCTGCTGGACGCTCTGTCGGATCCAGTCATAGTAGGACCACATCGCGCTGCGCTTCAGCTTACGACTCGAGACCAACAGGAGATCCGACCATTTATAGCTCCAATAGTCGACATACTCGGGACGCCTCAGCACTTCTTCGACCAGTCGGGCTCGTTTGTCCTCACGGGAATCGGAGAGGAAGAGCGCCAGCTCCTCGGCAGTGGGTAAGACGCCCAGCGTGTCCAGATAAAGGCGCCGGATGTAGGTGCTGTCGTCGCAAAGCGCCGAGGGACTGATCCGAAGCTGGCTCAGCTTCTGCTGGATCCCACGATCGATGAGGCTATCTGAGGCAAGCACCTCGAAGGCGTCCGAATCCAGTGTGCGCGGATAGGGAACGCTCACCATAGAAAAGGCAACCTTGCTGGAGTACCAGACCGAAATCGCTCCCTCGCCGTGCCCCCTGGTAGTGATGTGGCCCCCCTCATCTACAGTCGCAACACCGTCATTGGTAGAGGTGAATTTGGTCCACTGGGTAACGTCCCTCTCTGTTCCGTCGGAGTAACGGGCCTTGACCGAGAGCTGCAGCTCTTCGCCCGGCTTCTCTACCAGAACACGATCAGGGAGGACACGGAGCGTCTCGATCACCGGATCATCGGACCGTGGCGGGGGCGCGCCCGAGGCGATCCAGTCGGCGATGATCTGGTACTGAGTAGAACCGACCTTGAATCTCCTTCCCCCTCCATGGGGAATGGTCGCGGTCGGTTTCAGCAGGATAAGGCTGTGGGCTGGAGCCATCTTCACCACACGACGGCCCAGAGCCACCCGGGTCAAGGCGCGGAAGTCGGCGTCCGGATCGTAACCTCGAAGCGAGAGCTTGAAGCCGTTCTTCCCGGCCAGGGCTCCATGGCAGGGGCCCGAGTTGCAGCCGGATTTGGTGAGGACGGGCAGGACGTCGTTGCGAAAACTGGGAGCGTCGGGGGCCGGCCCGGCCCAGAGGCTCGTGCAGACGAACCAGAAGCCAAAGGCGAGCACCGCAGCACCCGCGTCCGGACTACGGACTGAGACTCGTTGCTTCACCTTCCAGTCCCCTGCTGTCAGATGAGCTCTTGGATCGGATGGACGTTGTAGTCGACAACCGGTACTGGACGCCCCTGAGGTCCCTCCAGCTCGGTCTCCAGGTCCACCCCTAGTAAATGATAGACCGTGGCCGCCACCTCTGCCGGTGTCACCGGCCGATCCTTGGGCAGGGCACCGATCTCGTCCGACTCCCCCACGACTCTGCCACCTTGGATTCCGCCTCCGGCAAAGACGTTGGTCCAGCAGCCTGGCCAATGATCGCGTCCGCCAGCCGGATTGATCTTGGGAGTGCGTCCAAACTCGCCCATCGCCACCACGATCGTATCGTCGAGCAGGCCTCGATCCTGAAGATCCTCCAGCAGCGAGCTGAAGGCATTGTCGAACATGGGTCCTACCAGGTCGGTGTAACAGCTGATGGGGCTAAAGGGCGCGGAGCCGTGAATGTCCCAGGTGATTTCGTTGAAGACCGTCTCGAACATGTTGACGGTAACGAAGCGAACACCCCGCTCCACCAGACGACGGGCCAATAGGCAGCTCTGCCCGAATTTGTTCTGGCCGTAGCGCTTACGCAGGTCCTCCGGCTCTTTGTTGATATCGAAAGCCTCTCGAGCCTCGCGTGAGGAGATCAGGGTATAAGCCTGATGAAAATTCGAATCCAGCAAGCGTGCATCGTCGCTCTTCTCGAACTTGCCCACCACTCCATCGACAATCTGGCGCAGGTTGCGTCTTCGCTCCAGCCGCATGGACGAGATGTAGTCGGGTGGCAGCAGATCTCGCACCTCGAAGTCATCCCGGGACGGATCCGCGTTCAAGACGAAGGGATCATGCTCTCGACCCAGGTAACCGGCGTCCTGACCGTGAGGCATATTGCCTCCGGTCTTCCCGATCGGCCGCGGCAGCAGGACATGGGGAGGCAGGGCCCCTCGGGCTCCCCGCAGCTTACCCATCACACAGCCGATATTGGGATGCTCCAATCCCCCCTGAAAGAGCCGACCGGTCTGCATCATCTGGTGTCCAGTGTCGTGGACCGCGGTGGCGTTATGGTAAAGGCTCCGCACCAGCGAGTACTTGTCGGCATGCTGGGCCATGCGGGGAAAGATCTCGCTGATCTGGATCCCGTCCACGTTGGTAGGGATGGGCCGATAGGGCCCTCGAATCTCCGACGGAGCGTCGGGCTTCATGTCCCAGGTGTCCAGCTGGCTGGGTCCTCCGACGAGGAAAAGAAAGATGCAGTTCTTCTTATCGGAGTTAACTGCACCGGCGGCCTTGAGGAGCGACCAGTCGGCCAGGCTCAACCCCAGATAAGAAAGCGAGCCAACGTGAAAAAAGTCCCGACGGTTGAGGCCATCGCAGAATGAAACAGGCTTATCGGCATCGAGACGCAGCATGGCAGTTCCTCCAGGCTAGACTGTCAGGCACGAGGTTCTAATTGAGGACAGAACATTCTCTTATCAATGAGCAACTTATACCCCAACCACCCGACGGAATCAACAGCGTACAAACGTCAAAGGACTCGTGGGGGTGGCCTCCAGGCCGCCCTGGGTCGAGCCAGAGGCTCGAAAGAAAAATACTTCGGCCTGGAGACCAAAGCTACGTCCTCAAACCCCACCCGCTCGGGATAATTCAGGAAGAACCCCTGGTTGCCTCAAGTCAGAACTCCTTACAGAGCCATGATCGTTAACAGCGAGTTCGGGTCTTTGGCGTGCTTAGGGCCCAGACTTCTGCTTAAGGAGGTCAATCCCAACGGGATTGCGGAACGCTTGTTTCCACAACCCATTCAGGGTTGATTTCTGAGTTTTCCTTGCGTTACCCAGGGTTCAGAAACCCTGGGCTGAAATCCGTAATCCCGTTGGGATTGACCTTGCTTACTTTCTTGACAACGCCCTAAGGGAGCGCCGCCATAGCGTCATCCTTCTCCAGGTAGGGGTAGGCATCAAAGGATATATTCGATCGTTCTGCTCGAAGCCAAAAGGCCGACGATTGTCCCGACCGTGACACGCATCCCCCGAATACAGGGCCGCCCACCCATAACAGCGGGATCATGGGTGATGCGTTGAATCCTGTCCATATTCGATGTACAGCCCAGGAGCTCTTGCCTTTCCGAAAAGCTCCCTTAACCATCCAAGTACTCACTATGTCAACGCCGCTCATGGATGATGCGACAGGCTGGCAGCAACCCGCCAAGCCTCATTATCCCCTCCGGCGTCAGGCCAGTCTCATAGACATGAAGCTCCCTCAGGGACTCCAGCTGCGCCAGAAGGGGGATGACGCGGTCCGTCACCGCGGTGTCATCGAGCCACAGCTTTTGCAGTTTGGTTAACCTCAGCAGATGGATTACTCCGGCGTCACCGACCCTGGTTCCACCCAGATGAAGCCCGGTCAGGTTGGTCAGTCCTCGCAGGTTCTCCAAACCGGCGTCCGTGACCTTGTTCCCGCGCAAGCCCAGGTAGACGAGCTGACTCATCTTCCGCAGATGGACCAGTCCTTTATCGGTGACCAAAGTCTCACCGATGGGCAAATGCTGTAGACTCTTCAGCTCTCTGAGATGAACCAACCCATTGCCGCCAACCCGAGTGCGGTAGAGGTTCAGCCATTCCAACTTGCGCAGCCCCGCCAGATACGCCAGACCGGCGTCGCCCACCTGGGTCTGTTCCAACGACAGATCCGTTAACTCGGTGAACCCAGCCAACAGTGCAAGATCGTCGTCGACCAGCGGGGTGCGGTTCGCGTTGACCTCCACGACCTCATCCCCACGCTGAAAGACAGTGGCTCCCAACCGCCGCAACCCTTGAACCGGATCTTCCTGCTGAGACCCTTCCTGCACCCTACCCGACCGGCCCCAGGGTGTGGTGCTGGCCACGATCAATACCGAGATCCAGAGAAGACAAACTCCCGGTCGGCAAATGTGCAGAAAACAGCTGAGCCGAGAAGACCTTCTTGACCTGCAGTTCGAAAAACTCAAGACATCCTTCTCCCTGGCTACCAGGCTTCACTCCGAAGTGGTCGTCCTTCCGACCGAACCCAGGTGAACCTCAACCAGCCGCCGCCACGAACCGGATGTTCACCTGATCAGTGTACAATAGTTATGTGAGCCTTCACGTCATCCTCACGCGTCGTGCTCAACGACAGATTCAGAAGGTTCCCAGGCACGTCGTCGTCAAGCTTCAGGCGTGGGTTGAGATGGTAGAGAGGGAGGGATTGTCTCAGACTCGTAGAATTCCAGGCTTCCATGATGAGCCCCTCCACGGCAAACTTCAGGGAAAGCGGTCCATCCGGCTCAGCCGCTCTTATCGTGCCATCTATCGGCTTCTCATCAACGGAGGCGCTGAGTTGGTCACACTTGAAGAGGTAACCAAACATGACTATTGAGGAAAAGAGCCAGACAATGTCTTTTCTCGAAGCCGTGGCCGAAGGACCCCTCTCTCTAGGGGACCTTCTTCTCGCGATCCGGCTTGGCGAGGAGATGACCCAGGCCCATTTTGCCCGGCAGCTGGGGATTTCACGGTCACATCTCTGCGACATCGAGAAAGGGAGAAAGACCATCAGCCCTCGACGTGCCGTCCGATTCGCTAGAATTCTCGGCTACAGCGAAGCTCAATTCGTGCGCCTGGCTCTCCAAGGCCTCGTCGACGAAACAGGACTGGGGCTGACAGTTGAGCTCACCGCGATCCAGTGAAAAAAGTCCGTGTCGATTCATCTTGAAGAAGCCAGGTGCGACGGAAAGACCTTCTTGACACGCGTTTCGAAAAACTCAAGAAATCCTTCTCCTCCTCAATCCGCGGCTCTCGGCTTCCCAGCCACACTCAAATACGCGCCGGCAAAGCGGCGTCCTAGAACCAGCTGCCCAGCCGAGGTGAAATGATGGATACGCACATTCTCCTGATCATCCACATCGATCCAGGCGGCGGCGGGATCCTCTTCTGCGACCGCAACCTGCGCCTCCCGAACCAGGGCCATAGGAGAAGCGGGGCCGTCCCCGGTCCTCTTGACGGCAATCTGGGAGTACACGCTGCGGGCCAGGATAAAGGGCGCTCTGGGGCTTCCGTATCGCTGACGTAGGGCGGCTATCAACCTTCTCAGGTTCTCTCCATAGGCCCGCGCCCGCGCTGGGTGAAGTCCATCGTCGATCCCCTGGTGCCCGACGAAGCCGGCGACGGTGTAGTTATGGCCCTTGTGCCGAAGCTCGGCCAGACGGTCGTCCACGAACCCGGTCCAGTTCTCGAAGAAGGCTTCTCCGGCCCCCCACAGCCAACTGGGCTCCTGCAGCGGGATGTTGCCGGCAACTTTGATGATAGCAATATCCTTCAAACCAGCCTGATAGAGACGGCGGACAAAGCCCACCTCCGGTCCATGGATGAGGCGCGGCGCACCGTCACCCCTGGACCAGGAGTGTCCTCGGATATCCCCCCAGGGATGATAGCCGGGCATCTGTGCCTTACCAGGTCCAGGCCCGTAGGTAAAGAGGGAAACCCGATCCGCCTCCTGCTGCACGAAGCCGGGAGGATCGGACACAATGGCGTCGGCACCGGCCATATTGGACTGGCCCGCGAAGAGGAACACCTGGAAGATCCGAACTGGGTTCTTCCCGACCCCACTCTCCTCCCCGGCCACCGAGAGGCTCGCATTGCGAGCCGGCCAAAAGAGCGCAATCAGGAACATCCCAGCCAGAAGAATCGCCATCTTCAGGAGGCTTCTGCAGTCCACTTTGGCCAACTTCAGCCGGGAACTCCGAGTCAGGACTCGACAAGTTCGCCATCCAGGCTGGGATACCAGCGCTTCGATCTCCATTCCGCCATTCTACTGTACCCCGGCTCAGCCTCCGGCTCAGTGCATCGGAGATCGTCACCCAGCCGTGATAACAACAACTGACCGCCGACCAGGATCAGGAGAAGGCCCAAACGCGGTTGAGGCTCGGGGTCATCCCGCCACTGGGGTGGGACGCAGAAATTGGAGGGAGTCCATGGCAAAGCAGAAACGAAAACTGACGTCCGCAGAAAAGGCGGAAAAGAAGCGAAGAAAACGTGAGTACATGACGGTCTTCATGAACGGGAAACAGAAGCGCGTCAAACGACCACCGACCATAGACGGGATGGACGTCGACGAGTTCATCCGAAGAAACGCGGATCCGATCTGGCTCCATCAGAATGGGATGTGGGAGTACATGGAGCTGGACGACGACGGGGGCATCAAATTCGACTAATGAGGGTGTGGGGGGGGAATCGATCATCTTCCGGAGAGTCTTGGGAGGGAATGTGTCGCTGTGCCGGAAAAGGTTCGACCTGGATGGTCCGGGCTGCTGGCGAGACCGGCTTCAGGCCGGTGCCGTTGCGCTCAGGATCCGCCATACCCCATGCTCGTCGTTGGCCTCGTAGAACATGCGATAGCGTCCATCCGGCAATCTCATGATGCAGGGTTCCGAGCACTTCACCTTGTCCCAAGGGCTCCCAAAGACGACCGAGGGCTGCGCATCCTTGGTCCAGCTCAGGCCGTCAGGGGAGGTCGCACTGAGGATGCGTCCATGCAGGGGTTCAC
>JAKZYH010000288.1:0-7693 GCA_047514575.1 Acidobacteriota bacterium
GCGTAGTAGTAAAGCGGAACAACGATCAGGACGCCGACCAAGCCCAGATGCACGATCAAGGAGATCAGGAACGTACTCTTTGTCCTTGAACCCTTCTGCGCCGTGGATTCGATGAGATTGTCAAACATTGTATCGTCTTCCTTTCCTACCCAGACTCTCCCTTTAGCCAAAGGCTGGCGACAGTGTGCCGATGTTACACGCCGATCCTGGTCGAGTCAAGCGAATGTTTCGAGCACATATTTTCACGTAACCCATTGTTTCATAGCCTGTTATCAGAATCGCTCACAGGGACTCCGCTTCCAAACCAGGAATAGTAACAGTCCTATTTCCCTCTTCGCTTTTGTTCTGTCTGACCGTACCACCACACAACGATCGGGCTGGCAATTGCGACGGAAGAATAGGTTCCTACTAGTATACCAATCACCAATGCGAGGGAAAAGTTGCGAAGCACCGGACCTCCCAACAGATACAGGGCAAAGACTGCGAGAAAGGTTCCTCCGGAAGTCAAGATAGTCCGGTTCAACATCTGGTTGATGCTGGCGTTGATGACTTCGGCCAAGGTTGCCCGCCTCATAAGACGAAGGTTCTCACGAACCCGATCGAAGATGACGATCGTATCGTTGATCGAATAACCGACCAAGGTCAGTAGGGCTGCAACAACGGTCAAGGTAAACTCGCTGTTCGTCAGTGAGAGGACTCCCATGGTGATGAAGACATCGTGAAAGAGAGCCGCGATTGCGGCCAGGCCGTAGACAATCCGAAAACGTACGGCAATGTAGATCAGGATGCCGAGCAGGGAAAAAATGACCGCGCTCTGCGCCCTACCCCGCATCTCCTGCCCCACTTTGGGACCCACGCTCTCCACACTGAGAACCGTGAAATTTCCAAAGTAGGCGTTGTCCTGAAGGGATTTTTCTGTCGCCTCCGAGAGATCTAATCCCTGGAGTTCCTCCAAGCTTTGAAAAACTCCCCCGCTGCTATTTCGATGGCTGATCACCCTCTCCGCCAGCTGGTCATAGTGGTCGACCGAGTCCTGAACCGATTTTTCCGTGCCCACTCCGTCTGGATCGAGTTGCTGGAGCTTGGCGGAAAGTGAGGCGGAAGCAACACTGTTCAGATCCAACTTGCCTGAGTCCAACCCCTCCTGGTCGTACTCTCGCCGCAGCGCTTCGATGATCCGGTCGCTCTGAGCAATCAGATCTTCGGTTTCTTCGTCCTCGATCTTTCCGATCCGAATCTGCACCTCGTTCTTGTCCAACTCGTCGAAGCGCGTCACCTCCTCAGCCTTGAGATCGCCTTCACTGAGGGTGCGTCGGATCCGGTCCAATTCGGGCTCGTCCTTGAACTTGACGTAGGCAAGGGTTCCCCCGACAAAATCAACTCCCAGCCTCAGGCCTCCCCGGAACAGCATCGAGCCAGCGCCCAACAACACCAGCGCCAGCGAGACGCCGATGAGGATCCGGCTCATACCAAGCCAGTCGACTTTAGGGTCCTTGAAGAGTTCCATGTGGAGGTCCTAAGGCGTAACCGGGGAGCGATCCGCCCGAGATGATTAAATAGAGAGTTGTTCGATCTCCCGTCTCTGCAGAAACAGGCCGAAAATCGTCCGCGACACGAAGGTAGCGGTAAAGATATTCGCCAATAAACCCACCGAGAGCGTCACCGCAAACCCCCGTATGGGCCCGGTACCAAATTGAAACAGGAAGATTGCCCCGATCAGGGTCGTGATGTTGGTATCCAATATCGTGACGAAAACACGGTTGAAGCCTGCGGTCACTCCGGCGCGGACCGTCTTGCCCAGACGCAGCTCTTCCTTGATTCGCTCGAAGATAAGGATGTTGGCGTCAATCGCCATTCCTATGGTCAGGATGATTCCAGCGATTCCGGGCAGAGTCAGCGTCGCCTGAAAATGAGCCAGAACACCCATCATAATCAACAGATTGAGTACCAGACACAGAATGGCATTTAATCCCGAGATCCGATAGACCACGACCATCCCGATCACCACGAGACTCAGACCCAGAATCGAGGCCAGGATTCCACTTCGAATCGAATCCATCCCCAGCGAGGGTCCGACAATCTGATTCTCGAGGATTCGTAGCGAGGCAGGTAGGGCACCCGAGCGCAGCACCAAGGCCAGGTCCTGCGATTCTTCGGCGGTGAAGTTGCCGGTGATGCGTGCCGATTCTGAACTGATGCGTTCGCTGATGTTCGGGGCCGATCGCACCTCGTCATCGAGGACGATGGCCAGACGTGTCCCCACATTACGCTCGGTGGTGG
The DNA here is from genome assembly GCA_047514575.1 of Acidobacteriota bacterium. Classification (GTDB taxonomy): domain Bacteria; phylum Acidobacteriota; class UBA6911; order RPQK01; family JAJDTT01; genus CAUZIZ01. The sequence goes on from JAKZYH010000288.1 coordinate 2,281, forward strand.
TGGTGAACAACCGGACTCCGTCCGCATTGAGGTAAAAGAGTACGTTCCAGCGTCCGGTGTAGTTGTCCTGCGACCGGTTCGCGTTCTTCATGTGCTGCCCGGTAATGGAGGCCGCCTTGCGAACCACCATGAAAGCAGGGCCGGAACCCGCTTCATCGGGGTTGCGATAGCGAAGAATCTCATAGTCCGAGGGCAGCGCTTGCTCAAAACTCTCGAGAGCCGCCTCTCGACTGGGATAGGGACCACCCTGAGAGGCGTGAACCAGTTTGAGCTCCAGGCGCGCAGTGCTGCGGATCAGCTTGATCACCCGGTCCGGATCGTCGACGCCTGGCAGCTCCACAATGATCTGGTCTTTGACGTCCCCGCCGCCATAGATGGTTATGGTGGGCTCGGCAACACCATACTGATCGACCCGATTCTGGATCGTCTCCCGCGCCTGCCTGACCGTCAGATCCGCCAGACTCTTGCGCGCAGCTGCCAACAGACTCACAACGAAGTCGACCTCGCCCTCTCTGAATCTGGTCTGGTAGGTATAGCTTCCGGAATAATCGGCTAGATAATCCTCCGCTAGATCGGAGGCGTCTTCGGGAACACCCAGGATCTCGATATCGTAGTCTTCGGTAACCTTGGTCTCTTTGAACGAAACCTGCTGCTCCGCCAGACCCAGTTCCATCCGTTCTCGAACCTGATTTATTTCGGTCTCGAGGGCATCGTCCGTCAACACCTGAAGGACGAGGTGAATTCCCCCTTTCAGATCTAGTCCCAACCTGATCTTTTCCGAAGGGGGATAGAAAAGAAAAACGCTGACACCCAACACGACCAGGCTAATGATCAGACGATAGTGTAGATTTTTCTTATTCATCTTCTCCGCCAAGAATCTGCTGCCGGACTAACCTTTCCTCTCATCTCAAGCGTTCTAGGATTCATCCGGTGGAATGCTAATTCTTTGAGGGCTCCTTGGGAGCTTGCAGGGAGGTGATCGCGCTCTTCGTGACTTCGATCTTCACCTGATCGGCTACTTTCAGCAAAACGCTGTTCTCACGCAGTCCTGCGACCGTACCAAAGACCCCCCCACTCGTTATCACCCGGTCTCCATTCTTGAGACTGGAAATCATCCCTTCCACGTTCTTCTGCCTCTTGCGCATGGGGCGATAAATGAGGAAGTAGAAGATCGCAACCAGGAGAAAGATCGGCAAAAAGCCGGCAACACCTCCCCCTGAACCGCCTTGCGCCAGAAGATAGTACATGTCCCCTGTTCCCTGTCTAGTTAACGTGGCCTGACTCTCGCCAGCATCGCCTCCGCCGTAGCTGCGAGTGGCTTCCGACAAACCCTTCCGAGGAGGCTTGTGGCAGCCTTCTTCGCACTGCGTCAACGGCGCTGAAAAAGCGGCCCGAAAAACGTGATGGAGCGGGGGGAAACGACAACGACGTCGATAGCAGATCGAGTGCGAGCACTGCGGCCGGCGCAGCCTCAATCATGCAGTTTCAGAATATCGGGCTGCTAACTCCCGCTCCAATTGCAACAGCGAATCAAGCGCGATACTCTGTCGGATTTTTCTCATCAAGTCAAGGTAAAAGTGGAGGTTGTGATAGGTATTCAATACGCTCGCCAGGATTTCCCCTGACACGAATAAATGCCGGAGGTAGGCGCGGCTATGCCTCTGACAGACGAGGCAGTCGCACTCCGGATCCAGAGGGGCCCCGTCGGAACGATAGCGGGCCTGTTTGATGTTGATCTTCCCCTGTGAAGTGTAGAGTGTTCCATTACGCGCGTTTCGGGTCGGAATCACACAGTCGAACATATCCATACCCTGCTTCACGCAAAAGACAAGATCTAGCGGCGTCCCTACTCCCATCAGGTAGCGCGGCCTGTTCCGAGGCATGTACGGCTGCAGCCTCTCCACCAGATCGTACATCAGTGGCTTCGGCTCGCCCACGCTGAAACCACCCAGGGCAATCCCAGCAAAACCCAACTCGGTTAGACGCTCCAGGCTTTCCTTTCTAGGGTCCAGGAACATCCCGCCCTGGACGATACCGAACAGCATCTGCTCTTCCACCCGGTGTCGATCCTTGCAGCGCTTGGCCCAGCGCAGGGAGCGCCGCATCGATTCGACGGCCTCCTGCTGGCTCACCGGATACGGAGTGCACTCGTCCAGGACCATGATCAGATCTGAGCCCAGGGTCTCCTGGACTCTTATGGAGTCTTCAGGGCAAAAGAAATGGCGCTGGCCATCCAAGTGCGACCGGAACTCCACTCCCTCTTCGCTGATCCTTCTGAGCCCCTTCTGACTGAACACCTGGTAGCCGCCACTATCGGTCAGGAGGGCACGATCCCAGCCCATGAAACGGTGGAGTCCTCCCAGCTGGCTCAGGACCTCTTCACCGGGACGAAGAAACAGGTGGTAGGTATTGGCTAGGATCACCTTCGAGTTGAGGCGCTCAAGGAACTCGTGGGGTATCGCTTTGACCGCGGCAGACGTGCCAACAGGCATGAAGACCGGGGTTTCGATGGTTCCATGACGGGTGCGAAGAAGCCCTGTCCGGGCCTGGCAGGTTCTGTCATGGTGCAGCACACGAAAGCTGGGTCGCATCGGTCAAAGTTGACCCGTCAGATTCCTCATGCTACCCGCAGATCCTCGCTCAATCGCTACGCAGCCAGACCGGGCGCAAACTTCAGCTCCAGGTCCTGCAAGTCCATTCTTGCACGAGCCCCAGGCTCAGTTCAGTTCAATCTGATACAGTTGGGAGCTATCCACCAGATAGAGCAGATTTCCCTCTTGATTGTAGGCCAGACCTACCAACATTGGTCCGGAAACGGTCAGTTCCGGCGTGCCATTGTGCAAGGTGAAAAGCCCTTTTCTTCCTCGATATGAGGCCGCGACCTGAAGGTTCCCGTCGGGATCAAATGCCAGGCCCTGTGGCCGACCCAAACCCTTGAAGAAAACCTCCAGCTTTCCGCCCGGGTCAACCCGGTAGATGCAGTCCTGGGTAGCCAGAGTAGGACCCGTCACATAGAGGGAATCATCGGGTCCCACGACCAAGTGGTAGGCCGAGACGCTAGGCTCGAGCTCACAGAACACGGACAGCTCTCGCTCCGGTGACACCTGGTAGATCAAACCGCTACGATCCCCCACGAAGAGGTTGCCTTGACTGTCGAAGACCAGGCCAGTCGCCAGACCCAATCCCTCGACGTATTTCTCTACCTGCTTGTCAAAGGTTGAACGGTAGACGGCTCCAGTGTGGCGGCTGCTGACATACAAACATTCGTCGGGCCCGATGGCCATGCCGGTGGGATTGGTGATCTCTGCCAGAAAGGGTTCCTTGGTGCCGTCGGCAGAGACGACGAAAACACTAAAGGCCACCTTTTCGCCACGGGTACCGCTGTAGGTAACGTAAACGTTGTCCATCGAGTCTACGACTGGATTCGCCACCGGATGCAACTCGGAGGCAACGACCCGGCCCACCTTGAGGTCAGCGGCCGCCCTGCTCCTGTTGTGAACAACGATTCCACTGTCACACTCCTCCGGAATCCTAATCGTCAAAGCCCTCGGGGATGCACCCAGGATGCCGGCCGGGACTCCCCCTACGTCGACACCCGCCGCCGGCCGCCGCCCCTTCTGCTCTACCTCCACGCGGACGATACCGGAAGGCAAGGCCATGCTGGGCTTGACCGATTTGATTCTCATGCCGTCACTATACCATGGAGGTTGCAGGGCGCAGGGGAGGTTGCAGGTTTGCGGGTTACAGGTTCTCAGCCCACCGTGCTCTGCAGACAAGCACCTTCAGACGCACCGCACTTCAAGCCGGGCCAGATGTAATAGTACAGATCTGACCATACAAATCTGATCGCCCGCTTTCACCTGCGAAAGCCACAGTTCTATTTCAATCACAGCGGACGCTGTCTGCAAGACCGGGTGTCACCTGCAACCTGCAACCTGCAACCCCATGATAGACTCGAAGGTTCCGATGACCGACGACTCGCCAGACAATGGCTCCATCCGCATCCTGGGCGCCCAACAGCACAATCTCAAGGACATCGACGTCGAGGTTCCTCTCAACCAGCTGACGGTGATCACCGGTGTGAGCGGGTCGGGAAAATCCTCGCTCGCCTTCGACACGCTTTACGCAGAAGGCCAGCGTCGCTACGTCGAGTCTCTGTCGGCCTACGCACGTCAATTCCTCGATCGGATTCAGAAACCCCAGGTACGCGAAATTGAAGGCATCAGTCCGGCCATTGCGATCCGGCAGAGAACGGTTTCCAGAAATCCGCGATCCACCGTTGGAACGGTCACGGAGATCTATGATCATCTGCGACTCCTGTATTCCCGAATCGGGACCATTCGTTGCCGAGAATGCCAACGCGAGGTGCAGAAAGACACCCTGGATGTCGTGCTTGACCAGATCCTGAAGCTGCCGGAGACGACTCGAATCTATTTGAGCTTTCCCCTCGCTGGAAGTCGCCTGGACCTGGACTTCCCAGCAGGGACAGCGCTCTCTCAGACGATAGAACATCTGGTTAGAGAAGGATTCCGCCGGCTCCTACTTACTGTCGACTCGGCCCCCGTCCTCTGCCGACTGCCAGAGGAGGCTCCCCGCTCGATAGAAGTGCTGATGGCCAGCCGCGTGCTGGTGGACAGACTTACTCTGGAGCCGGACATCGAGGAGCGGCTGACTGATTCGCTAGAGGCCTGTTACCGAGACGGCAATGGGACAGCTGACGTGACGATCCTGTCAGCCGACAAGGATGATGAGAAGTGCAGAACCCAGCGTTTCACCCTACGCTTCGAGTGCCAGCATTGCTCCATCGCCTATCGCGCTCCGGAACCCCGCCTGTTCTCTTTCAACAGCCCCTACGGTGCCTGCCCGACCTGTCACGGGTTCGGAAGCACCACGACCATCGACCCCGACCTGGTGATCCCAGACCCGAGCAAGACTCTCGCCGAGGCACCGATCGATCCCTTCACCAAACCTCGTTATCGGCGCTTTCAGAAGAAGATGGAGGTTTATGCCCAGGCACAGGGAATCCCGCTGGATCTACCGTTTGAGGAACTGCCGGAGGGAGTCAGGCGGAAGCTCTGGGAGGGGGATCGCAGCTTCCCGGGAGTCTTGGGCTTCTTTCAGTACCTGGAGCGCAAGAAGTACAAGATGTACGTACGCATCTTCATCAGCCGCTACCGAGGTTATACACGCTGCCCCGACTGCAAAGGCGAGCGACTCTGCGCGGAAGCCAGGACGGTCTACGTGGGAGAGAAGCGTATCCACCAGTTGACAAACGGCACGATCGAGCAGATTTACTCCTTCTTTTCCGAGCTTAACCTCGACTCCACAAAGCTCAGCGTGGCTGGGCCACTGTTACGGGAGATCACTCAAAGACTCGACTTCCTGATCAAGGTAGGACTCCAATACCTGACCC
>JAKZYH010000289.1:0-7461 GCA_047514575.1 Acidobacteriota bacterium
CCTCCAATAGATGGAGCTCGTGGGCGATGCGGTAGGTCGTAATCGCGGTGGAGCAGGGGTAGCTGAAGATGATCTCATCGAAGGATTTGGCTGCCGGGTCGCCGTCCATGGCAGCTTCGATATCAATCTCGAGCAGATTCCTCAGTTCAGGAATGCCATGGATGAATTCGAGGCAAGCGTCTTCGGCCTTCTCCAGACAATCATCACAATCGCCCTTGGCCCCATGCTTGCATACCTGGTGGAAGGCCTTGTAGAGTTCGTCAGAGAGCTGCTCGTAAATTTCATAGAGGAGCTCGCCCACGTAGTAGTCCACACTCCTGTTGGTCACCGATTTTCTGCCGAAGTATCCGGGAAAGAGCACCGTGCGGAGTTTGTTCAGGATCGCGATGATGGCATTCTCGCTGGGAAGCGGAATCTCTCCCAGGTGTTGTAGATGCAAGTCGGCATCACGATAAGTACGAACAATCTTGTTGATCAGGTCTGGGAGTTCCCTTTGTCTCTGCAGGTTTCTGATCATCCTTCGCTCCTTCGAACTGCGATCGAATCATATTAACAATTCCAAAGCCGCAGTGGGAATGCCCCCGAAGTCGGACTATTGATAGCGGATCAAAGTCAGTCCATACTCGGGCCGCGACGGAGCAGCCGAAATGACAGCATCCAATCAGCTCCCGCTGAGCAGGTTTTCCGAAGACGAAGAACTCTTCCGCGAGAGCGTGGCCAGCTTTGCCCAGACCAGCATCCAACCCTTCGTAGCGGAGATGGATCAGGAGGGGAAATTTCGTCCCGATCTGATCAAGAGTTTCTTCGAACTCGATCTGATGGGAATAGAGATTCCCGAGTCCTGGGGTGGCGCAGGAGCCACTTTCTTCATGTCGATACTGGCAGTCGAAGCGCTAAGTCGGGTTGACGCTTCCGCCGGGGTCATCGTCGACGTTCAGAACACGCTCGTCAACAACGCCATCCTTCGCTGGGGAACTGACGATCAGAAAAAGCGCTATCTGCCCCGTCTGGCTTCGGAGTGGGTAGGTGCCTATGCACTCTCAGAGGCGAGCTCTGCCAGCGATGCCTTCTCTATGGCAGCTCTGGCAGAGAGAAAGGGTGACCACTTTCTGGTCAGCGGTCAGAAGCTGTGGACCACGAATGCGGCAGAGGCGGACTTGTTTCTCGTCTTCGCCAACGCGGATCCGGAAAAGGGCTACAAAGGGATCACCGCTTTCATCGTGGAGGCTGACTCGCCCGGCTTCAAGCTGGGGAAGAAAGAGGACAAGCTGGGTATTCGCGCTTCCTCGACCTGTGAAGTCGTTCTGGACAAATGTCCCGTTGGCGTCTCCAATGTTCTGGGGGAGATTGGGAACGGATACCGGGTCGCCATCGAGACCCTGAACGAAGGCAGGATCGGCATTGGAGCCCAGATGATCGGTCTCAGCCAGGGAGCCCTCGAGTGTGCCCTCGGCTACACGCTGGAGCGCGAGGCGTTCGGCCAGCCAATCGCACACTTCCAGGGGGTGCAGTTTCCCTTGGCAGAAATGGCCACCCAGCTGGAGGCGGCCAGGCTTCTAGTCTACAACGCTGCCCGCCTCAAGGAAGCCGGACTGCCATTCGTGAAGGAGGCAGCCATGGCCAAATACTTCAGTTCGCAGGTGGCAGAAAGAGTGACCTCGGGCGTGATCGAGCTCTATGGGGGTTATGGCTACACGAAAGACTACCCGGTCGAAAAGTACTTTCGGGATGCCAAGATCGGCTCGATCTACGAGGGAACCTCGAATATGCAGCTGGCGACCATCGCAAAACAGATCCTGCGAAAGTAGCGTAATGAAGTCTGGGCCAGTGCGACCAAGGCTTCAGCTGCCGATCTCCATCGAGGAGTTCGCGAGCCGACTGCTCGAGTGGTACACGCAGCACAAGCGAGACCTCCCCTGGCGCCGCCAGCCCGAGCCCTACCACGTTCTTCTGTCAGAGTTCATGCTTCAACAGACGCAGGTGAAGACGGTGTTGCCTTACTACGAGAGCTTTCTGCAGGCATATCCGACGCTCGAGGATCTAGCCCGAAGCGAGGAGAGGGAGGTCCTTTCGTCCTGGTCCGGCCTGGGATACTACAACCGCGCTCGCAACCTGCATCGCACCGCGCAATTGATTTGTGAAAAGTACGACGGCGTCCTTCCCAGAGACTATGAACGAGTCTTGGAGTTGCCCGGTATCGGTCGCTATACCGCAGGTGCGATTCTCTCGATTGCCTACGGGGAGCCTCTACCCATCCTGGACGGCAATATACAGCGGCTCCTCGCCCGCTATTTGAAAATCCGACGGGACCTGACTGGATCCGGCGCCGAACCGGTCTGGGAGTTGCTCTCGCGGATGGTGCAGAAGCCGTTGGTTGGTGAGCGAATCTCTGATTTCAACCAGGCCCTGATGGAAATGGGTGCGCTTGTTTGCACCTCCAAGAATCCCCTCTGCACCGAGTGTCCTCTGGGAGACAGCTGCCTCGCGAGACGGGAAGGGATCCAGGAGGAGTTGCCGGTGCGGACGAAACCGCGAAAGGTACAGAACTTTCAGTTCGCAATAGCCGTCGTGCGCCGGGACGGAAGATATCTGTTGACGCAGAATGGCGAGAGCAAGTTTCTAAGAGGTTTCTGGGAGTTTCCCAAAGTGGCACTCCCGACTGGCCAGCAGGTTCCCTCCCACGATCAGCTAGAGGAGACTTTCATGGGGACCCACGGCCTGATGATCCGGATAGAAGAGAGCTTTGGCCCGGTTGAACATCGCATCACCTTCCGGAAGCTCAGGCTCCACCCCCTTCGAGCTCGTCTCGAGGAGGAACCCGAAAAGTCCAAGGGCTTCGTGTGGGCAAGCTTGGGGGCAAAAAGGGATTACCCGGTCCCATCCTTCGTCGGAAAGATAGTCAAGCGAATGAAGGCAGTACCGGGGACAGCTGCAACCAACCGAGCCGAGAGTGACTTGACTCGTTAGCAATCTGAGGCCAGTTCCCGGCCGTCGAGGCCGACGAAGGCAGGAGCGACCGGTGACGCTTCTTCTTCAATTGTCCCTTCAAAGCCTACCGACTCAAAGGCTACAATGGTGCAAATGAGAATCACCCGAGTTCTTGCCATATTTGCCCTGTGCCTCGCTTCCCACTCGGGGCTTCATGCTCAACGGGATCGAGCCCCTCGCCGCCTGGAGAACCCGGAGGACATCCAGCTCCCCGGAGGCTCCAGAGTCGAGTTTCGAAGCTTCCGATCGAGTGCTTTGGACAAGGACGCCAGCTACAGCATCTTCACCCCACCCTCCTACGACAAAGAGCCGGAGAGACGATTCCCGGTGATTTATTTTCTCCACGGTCTCAACAACGATCACACCAGCTGGGCCACGCCCCGCTACGGCAATCTTCCACTGCAAGTCGAGACCCTCCTCACAAAGGGCGGGACTCCTGAATTTCTGCTGGTACATCCAGACGGCGAAAACAGTCTCTACACCGATTCATTGGATGGCTCCGGAGAGTACGAAACCTACATTCGAAGCGATCTGATCTCAGAGGTGGAGAAGAACTTCCGAGTACAGACCGGCCGCTCCGGACGCTCTCTCGGAGGGGTTTCAATGGGAGGGTACGGGGCGCTGAAGATCGCGATGAGACATCCAAGAGAGTTTGCTTCTGTCTCCGGAACATCTCCCATAGTCTTCCTCGGGGAAGATCCTTCGAACTCTTTGACGAATCGCGATTCGAGAAGGGGTGGATACGTCCTACGCCTGATCGGACGCACTTTCGGTGAGCCCTTCAACAGAGAGCACTGGCGCAAAAACAGCCTCGAGGCCCTGGCTCGAACGGCCGCCTTGGGTGAGCTGAACATCCATTTTTCCTATGGAACGGCCGACCGCTACAATCGGATGTTTCCGATGGAGAAAGGTGTGAAGACGCTGGACCAGATTCTGAGCGAAAGGGGAATTCGCCATAGCTGCCAGATCTACGAAGGTGAGCCACATGGTTGGGAGCTGGTTCGCTCTCACCTCGATGAAACCCTGACCTTTCTCTCCCAGACTTTTTCGCATCCCTAGCAGGTGCTGTACTGGCATCTTCTTCTTGTCTTTGCCTGTGCCTTCGGCCTCGACTGGAATAGATCTTCTCCTTCGGCTAATCTGGGCCCACCTCTTGAGCTTCATTGAAAGCCCAGAGGGTCATCTATCTCTAGCGAGGAATCGATGGTGGCGCGAAGAAGGACTCCCTCCAGAAAGAAGAGTGGGAAGCTTCGCATCGGCGACGACTGGAACGCCATTACCATCATCGCACTCTCCCAGAGCAATCCCCTCAAGGCGGTGGCTGAATTTGTCGAGAACAGCATCGACGCGCGCGCCCGCAACGTCGTCATTACGAGGGGAAAGGAGCAGGGAGCGCACTATCTGAAGATTTCCGACGATGGTGAAGGCATTCCCAGAGACCCAGAGGGTGTCCCGGACTTTCGATTTGTGGCCACCCACATATGCGACTCCATCAAACGGCAGCTCAAGACCCAGGGGGAGGAGGGAATCCAAGGAGAATTCGGAATCGGTCTGTTGAGTTTCTGGACCGTGGGTGAAGAGCTGGTTCTGAGCTCTGCCGGTTCAGACGGTACGACCTACCGGATGCACATGCAGAAGGGCGATCCCAACTACAGGGTCAGCCAGAGCCGAAGGCTTTTTCCCACCCAGGGAACCGAATTGACCATAAGGCCCCTGCTTCACGGTCCCCGACTCTTCAGCGGTGAAAAGATCCAGTGGTACCTGGCCTCTGAGCTACGAGATCGAATCCGTCGCTCGGCCGTGCAGATTCGAGTAGTCGACCGGAGAGCGCGACGGGAATTTCAAGTCGAGCCCCGTCAGTTCTCGGGCAGGCTGCTGCAGCAGCAGTTGCCCACGCCAGAGACTCCGAGAGGCGAAGTCTACCTCGAGCTTTATCTGGCGGAATCTGATGTTTCCAATCGGGTTGGCCTGTATCGTTCCGGAACCCGTGTACTCGAAGATCTAGCGCAGCTTACGGGGTTCCAGAACCCTCCTTGGACCGACGGCCGAATTCAAGGGATCGTCGATGCCCCCTTCCTCAATCTGACTCCAGGAACCCGCACCGGAGTCATTCAGGACGGAGCCTACGCCGAATTCTGTTTCGCCTTGGAGGATACGGCCACTGCCTTGAGGCGGGTCATAGAAGAGCAGGATCGAGCCGAAGAGGAGCGGACAAGCAGACAGATCCTGCGGACGATCCAGAAGGCGTTCAAAGAGGCTTTCCTGGCCCTTCCCCCCGAAGAGTACAACTGGTTCGACATAAGAGGTCGGGATGAGCGAGGTGTTCTGAGGCAGCCTTCTTCGGTCGCTCGAGAAGAAGTGTCCGATTCCAGGGCCCTACCTGTCGAGGAATCGGCGAACCGCGAGGATGAGAAAGGGCAGAAAAAGTTCTTCGAGTACGCTGGACCCTTGTTCGGCGCCCGAATTTCGCCAGCTTCCAGCGTTCTTCCCGTCGACCAGAGTCGTCAGCTACGCGGGCATTGCAAGGGACCGATCGGGTCGCCAGGTCGACGAGGACCTCCAGTTCGTTTGGGAGATCCTTGAAGGAGAGGGAGGACTGGAGAACGAAAACGGCGAGATCGTTACCTTCAAGGCGCCATCGGGTCCTGGTCTTACCCGCGTTCAGTTGACAATAAGCCAGCAGGGAATCGTGGCCCAGGCTGAAGCCCTGATCACGGTCACGGACTCGATCCTTCCCGAGAGCAAGGAAGCTAGCAGCTCCCGAGAGGGACTACCTGGGTACACTCTCAAGCGCTCGCCAGGAGAGCTCTGGAGGTCGCGATATGATCGTGATCAGAACGTCATCGTCATCAACAGTGGACACCGGGATTTCGTATTTGCGTCCCGCACCAGAGCTCTTAAACTCCGCTACATCATCCGGCTCTTTGCCAAGGAGCTGGTACTCAGTAATTTCCCTGGGTATTCTCCAAACGAACTATTGGAACGCATGATCGAGCTATCTTTGTACACTGAGGAGCACCTGAAGTAGAGCCTCCTACCAACTTCTCTTCTATAATGAATGGTTAGTGAAAGTTTGAATTCACATTTTTTCGTAGCGGAGGGCAGGCTTGAGAATTCTTGGATTACTTTTCCCAGCTTTGATCGCAATCCAACAAGGTATAGCAGCTGACTGGCCGAGTTGGCGAGGTCCGAACCGGACAGGTGCCGGTTTGGAGGAATCCGCCGTAACCTCCTGGGATCCGGGAGGCGAGAATCTTCTCTGGAAACTCGAGGAAGGCGGAAGAACGACTCCCATCATCATGGACGGTCGGCTCTTCGCCATCATGCCCGTGGGTGAAGGTCCAGATAGCAGCGAGCGTGTTGTGGCTCTCGATGCGGTCACTGGGCAGAAGGTTTGGGAGAGGCGATTCAACGTTTTCCACACCGACATCGTGGAGAATCGCGTCGGCTGGACTGCCTTGGTAGGGGATCCGGAGACGGGCCAGATCTACGCCCACGCGACCGGGGGAGAGCTCTTCTGCTTCAATCGGGACGGCAAGCAGATCTTGAAAGTCTCGATGACCGAAGACTTGGGCCGGATCAGTGGATATGGGGGACGGCTCCATACCCCTATCCTGGACGAAGACCGGGTGATTGTGAGTTTTCTGAACTCGAACTGGGGGAATCACGCTCGCCCCCTCCATCGCTACGTTGCCTTCGACAAGCGGACTGGAGAGATTAAATGGTGGTCGGCTCCAGGAGGCACTCCCTTGGACACCACCTACTCGACGCCGGTGGTGGCAGTGATTGCTGGAAAGAGAATGCTGGTGGCTCCGGCGGCCGATGGAAACGTCTACGGCATGTTGGCCCGTAGCGGACAGAAGGTCTGGACCTTCCGACTGAGCAAGCGCGGTCTGAATTCTTCCGTAGTCGTGGGTGGTAACCGCGTCTTCGTCTCTCACAGCGAAGAGAATCTCGAGACGTCCAAGATGGGAAGCATCGTCTGTATCGACGGATCCAAGCAAGGCGATATCACCGAGAGTGGTCTCCTCTGGCGACGTGACGGATACACCTTCGGCTATGCCTCACCCGCACTCGCCAACGGAAGACTCTACGCGGTGGACAATAGTGCCAACCTTTACAGCATCGATCCCCAGACTGGGAATATCCACTGGGAGTACAGTATCGGTCGAGTCGGCAAAGGGTCCCCGGTCGTGACCCGTGATGGCGTCATCTACGTCGGATCACAGAACGGAGCCTTTCACATCCTCAAGGACGAAGGGGATCGCTGTGTGTCGCTCGACCGCGAGCAGTTTCAAAGGGAAGATGGAGCTGTGGACGAGATCTTCGGCTCACCTGCAGTAGTGAATGGCCGCGTCTATTTCATGACCCGTTGCGCTGTCTTCTGCCTGGGGAAGCTGGGTCAGACGGTGAAGGGCGGACAGCCGGATCCGGCTCCCCAGGAAACCGCCGTTGCTGAGCCAGGCTCCAAGG
>JAKZYH010000290.1:0-23320 GCA_047514575.1 Acidobacteriota bacterium
CGCCTGCCCCCGCTTGGTGGTCCTCGCTCTGGATCGAGCTTGATCGAACCGGTCTGTCAGCGGTCTCAAGTACAATAACTGTTTACGATTCAACAGGTTGCAGTCTGAAAACCCCGGTTTCCGGACGGGCACTAGCTAGAAGTCTTGTCGTCCCGATGGATCCATTGATCGTCCTGTACCTGGATTCCGAAATAGAGAAACTCCTCATCCTGGGCCAAACCGAATCGCGACCGAAGATCCTGGGGACCCTTCCAGAGAGTGACGTCCCCGTTTATTTGCTGGGGTTGGTCCATGGAGAAGGGTAGTGAAGCCCAATCATCCAATCGTCCGTCCAGAGTTAACGCCCCTGCGGCAACGCGCTCAACTACAGGCGTCCGATCCAGGGCAGTATAGAAGGTGTGCTTCCAGAACACGGGTTGAGACAGACCGTCCGGGCGGTAGGTCGCGTTCACCTCTAGCGGCAAGGCGTCTTCGATGGTGAGGTTCGGCCCTGGGGACCACTGGACCAGTACCTTCACAGTCTTGGTCGACCCAGGAGCTACGGTTTCGGAAAAGGCGTAGGGGGTCGGTCTGAGGCGATCGTGGACATCCCATCGGCAACGCACCTCCAGCGGGATCTGCGCTCGGTTCGTGAGGTGGAGAACTGTCTCTCCTCGACCAGGTGAATGCCCAGTGATGGGATCGAGGCGAATCTCGTATTCGCCACCCAAACGCTCGGTCAAGCGCGCCACCGGCTCTGTTCGAAGGTCCGCTTCCAGTATTCCATCAAGCCTCAAGTTGGCTAGAACGGGTCCCTTGGCACTCATCGTCACCCAGGTGACATGATCGAATTTTCCGTGAATGGGACCGTTGAGGCTGCTGCCGCCGCCGGTCGTAGCCAACTGGTAATACTTGTACTGGTCGCGCTGGTAGCTGACGTATCGATGACGGTGGCCGGCAAACACGGTGTGCTGCCGTCCCTGCAGGGCCCGTTCCACTAGCGGCCATCCTGAACGGTCCTCGTAGTCCCACAGTGGCTGGTGGAGAAAGACAAGGGTCCAACGGACTTCTGGATTCGCATCCAGGATCCTTCGCGCGAAGCTCACCTGCTCCGGACCGATTCGCGGAAGTACCCCGTCCTGGGTGTTCAGACAAAGGAAGAGGACACCCTTGTAGATGAAATGGTAGTAGCTGGGACCGAATCGTTTCCTCCACTGCTCGCTGGCTGCGTCATCCCAGATGTCATGGTTGCCAGGCACGTAGAAAAACCGCATCTGGAGGATGTCTACCAGGCCGATGAACTCCTTCCACTCTCGCGCTACTTGCTGGACATCGTCCGTGGATCCGTTGATCAGATCACCGACGCTCATGACAAACTCTGGCCTCAAGTCGTTGATCTTCGTCAGTGCGTCGCCGAAAACCCCCTCCCGGTGCCCTCCGGTTCGATCCGAGACGATGACGAATTGGAACTCATCCGAATCGTCGAGGAACCCTTTTTCGGTCCATGGCGACGGACCTTCAAAATCGGGCAGTAGTGTCTGCTTCTGGTCCTGATAAGCCCAAGCCGCCAGAAGAACAAAAAGGAAGAGGCTCCCCAGCAAAAGCTCTCGTCGGAACGCCTTGTTGGATCGCTGGAAGGTATTCCTGCTCATCATAGTCCTATACTACTCTTGTTCGGGCCTTCCCCATACGCCGATGTTCGAGAACTCCGCAGGGATTCGAAGACCCAGAGCCTGGAACATCGTGTGAAGCCGGTCCGAAATCTCAACACAGAGTTGAACGTAAACCAGGGGACGAAAGTTTTCGTTGCATGATACGAAAAATTTCGTTAGACTGGATTTTAAAGGAGGTCAGATGATTGATCACGCAACACCCAAACCCACCAGAGCGGAGCTTGAGATTCTCCGCATACTCTGGGCTCGCGGTCCCAGCACGGTCCGCGAAGTTCAAGAGGAGCTCACTCACAAGCGCCGGACCGGATACACGACCGCTTTGAAATTCCTTCAGATCATGACCGAAAAGGGCCTGGTCGAACGCGACGAAAGCGCTATGGCTCACGTCTACCATCCAAAGCTGCCGAGGGAAACAACCCAAAAGCAGCTAATCGTAGATCTGATGGATCGAGCTTTCGAAGGATCGGCGGCGGAGCTGGTGACGCGAGCCCTCGCCACCAAGAAGACTTCTCCAGAAGATCTAGCCGAAATCCGTAGGCTCCTCAATGAATTGGAAGGAGGAAGCAATGAGTAACCTTGGAGGCTGGCCATCCGATTCGGTAATCCTAGCGTTGGGATGGACCCTGATCCACTTCCTTTGGCAAGGCGCTTTGGTGGGCGTCCTCTTCGCCTCCACCAGGGTGCTCCTACGAGGAGTTGGTCCTAGAGTCCGTTACGCCCTAGCTTGTTTGGCCTTGGCCCTGATGGTTGTCCTGCCTGCGACCAGTTTTCTCCTGAAGGTGTCTCCTTCCCAACCAGTCGGGGAACAGTCAGTCCTAAGTCCAGAGCGAACCCAGGCCCGGACGAGTCCTCTTGCCACGCGGATCAACGCGGCAACCCCTGGGCCACAAAGCTCCCTGTCATCCCGGGACCGGGGCACCGGTTTATTGGATCATTCCCTGCCCTGGATAGTCCTCTTCTGGACGATGGGCGTTGCTACCCTCTCCATTCGCATGGCGGGAGGTTGGCTCTATGCAAGACGGCTCAAGTGGGAAGGGACCGAAGAAGCTTCGCCGGAGTTAAAGGTGACCTTCCGGAACCTGGTCAAGCGAGTGGAAGTAAGTCGCCCGGTACGGTTTCTCCTCTCAACTCGGGTCGAGGTGCCCATGGTCATCGGCTGGCTCCGGCCATTCGTCATCGTGCCCTTGTCTGCGTTGGCTGGACTTTCCCCTCAGCAACTGGAGGCCATACTGGTCCATGAGTTGGCACACATCAGACGCTATGACTACCTTGTCAATCTTCTTCAGACGATCGTCGAAACCCTCTTTTTCTACCACCCAGCGGTGTGGTGGATCTCCCGCCAGATCCGCACCGAACGCGAGAACTGCTGTGATGACTGGGCGGTGATGGTCTGCGGAGACGCTCGAGTCTATGCCCGGGCACTCACCCAGCTGGAGGAGCAACGGAGGTCCACAGTCCTCGCCGTTCCCGCGTCAGGGGGTTCCCTGCTGACCCGAGTCCGCCGCCTGCTAGCCCTGCCGACTCGACGTCGCCACTCTTCTGGCCTGGCCATCGCTGGCATGGTCGTTCTTGCGGTTGGAGCCATCACGCTAAGTGCGCATGTTTTCCTCTTGAGCAACGCCGCGAGCCCAGAACCGTTGGCGCTCCAAGACCCGCCCCAACGCCCTGCCCAGACTACAGAGTGGCAAAAGTACATCCAGGAACTGACGACGCTTCCTAGAGATGCCGACGACCAACGTAGAGAACTTCACGAGGATTTCATCCGCAATCACGCGAACGATCCCAACCTTTCCAATGTGCAGGGGTCTCATCTCAATCTTCTAGCACGCATAGACCCGGAGGAGGCCGTTCGACTGGCAAGGAATTTCCTGAGTGATCCGGACACCAATCGTCCACTGCGTATCATGGCCTATTGGTCCCTGTTGAGATCCTTCACCCACATGGAGGATGTCGGATCCGCTCGGAAACTCGCCCAGTACATCCTCGAACATGAGGACGATCACCACACGATAGCGATGGCGAGCAGTTACGATCTGGAGAACCGCTTCAGCTATCTTGAAACAGCGAGGGAGAAGGGTGCCTCCGACCAGGACCTCAGGTACGCGCACACTGCTCTCGCTCGGGCTCTGGCAGAAGCGGGGCGGTATGAGGAGGCTGCCCAGCATGCGCTCGAAATGATCAAGGCCGACGCAATGCGCCTGGAAGCGACGGAGGAGGACAGGCACAGAGACATTCATGCGTCCGTTCTAGCCCACAGTCACCTCACCGCAGCTGGTTACTTCGCCGAGACCAATGACCCGGAGAGGGGTCTCCTACACGCCAGAGAAGCGGAACAGTTGCATTCGAACGCTGAGCTCAGGCATCCGGAGGATCCCCTTCGGAATCGAGGACCAGAGACGATTCGCGGTCAGATTCTTGAAAGACTCGGGTGGGAGGAGGAGGCCTTGAGCAGCTATCTACGGTCCTATGCGAGAAGAGCTGATCCCGCGATCCTGGCCAGGATCGAGAGCCTGAGTGCTCTGGTTCGGAAGCCGGTATCGGATAGCCTTGGACGCGTGGAAGCGATTCGACAGGGGCGTTTCACCTTCAAGCCTTTTGAACTGAGGACGCTCCAGGGGGAAATCAGACGACTGCGCGATTTCAACGCCAGAGTCCTGCTCATCAGTTTCTTTTCCCCTCGCTGCGAACCCTGCTTGAGCGAAGCACCCTATCTAGAGGAGCTCTATTGGAAGTACAGGGGTCAGGGGCTGGAGATTGTGGCCATCAACACGATCCCCGAACTGACCGACGAAGTACACACTTGGAAGGGCCGAAACTCGTTCCCCATGCTAGTGGGTGCAGGCCAGGAATTCCTCAGGGAGAACTACAATTTCCCAGCCGGATCTGAGACATCGGCCTCCTATGTCCTTCTGAACGAGGAGCGGAGAGTGATGTTCAGACACAACCGCCAGCTTTCGGCAGAGGAGGGAGTTCTAGAGGCCCAGGTGCGGCAGCTGCTCAAACCGCAAGGAGACCGGTCCAGCCTCGCAGTGGGCTATGAGGCCGACCTGTTCCCAGAGGAGGGCAGTCATTCCTTCACACCCCTGGCCGATTGCGGCCTTAGGTCACTCGACGAGGGAATTCTGAATATCCAAGACAACGCCTCTCGATCCGTGCGGAGTGGAGTGGGCAATTGTTCCCTCTACTTCCGGAACGACCCTCTCACCAGCATGGATGACGCCGTAATGGAGTTTCGGGCGCGCGTGAACTCCGCCGAAGCGCCGAATCCTCCCCCGAGTCGCTCGGTGATGGCTGGTTTTCTCGACGGGGTAAAGATGATTCAACTAGCTCTCTCTACCGAGTACGTGGAGCTGTTCAGAACCGCTGCATCTCGCGTGGCCTTGGATACGACCGTCTTTCGAACCTATCGTATAGAGAAACACGCTAACGTCTCGGTGGACATCTTCGTAGACGAAGAATTGCTGATCACCGTCCCTTACGAGACGCTATACAACAACCCATGGCCCGAGGCTGCCCCGAGACAGGGGTTCGGAGCCGGCTCGAGTCTGGGCACTTCGGACTCGGACTGGGATTTCGTTCGCTACACGATCTCCACCGTGCCTTCTCTGAACGACGGATGAAAGAGACGACTCTCTGAGCCAAGAGTCGTCCCATCGACATTCCCTGTTCGATATTCCGCAGCGGTTGCCAGCAGCGAAAAGACAGCTGAAGGTATTGTCATCCCTGGGGTTGACTTGACGGTCTTGAGCCGCGATACGGCTTGACTCCGAGCGACCGCCAGACGAAACTTCCTATCGGCACAACCTGCCCGCTCACTTCACCGACATACGTTACTGGATACGGGAGCAGATAGGAGGATCGAATGGCCGATATCAGCGTCGTCGTCGTCGGAGCAGGCATCGCCGGTCTGAGCGCGTCTTTTCACCTCGCGGAGAAAGGGGCCGGGCCGATCACCCTGATCGACAAAGGTCGGGTTGGGAGCGGATCGAGCAGCCGGTCCGGCGCCGTAAACACCATGCTCGAGAGCACCGAGGCGGCCACCGTGGCTCGGGGCATTAGCTTTGACATCTTCGAGCGCTTCGATAGGATTCTCGACGACTATACGTTTCACCAGGTGGGATGTCTGGGCCTATACGACCCCGAGCAGTTCAGGACCGCCTCCCAGCTGCACGACATGCATCGACGGTGCGGCGCCCGTTTCGAGATTCTGCGTCGCGGAGAGCTCGAGGCGCGCTTCCCCGACCTGAGGCTCGAAGACGACGAGTATGGGGTCCTTGACCTGAGGGGCGGCTACAACGAACCGGACCGCTACATTCCAGCACTCACCGCCAAGGTCCGCGAATCGGGGGTACAGATTCGCGAGCACTGCATCGTCGAGGATTTCCTGGTCGAGCGCCATCGGGTGCAGGGCGTTCGCCTCCGCGGCGGCGAGGAGCTGCGGGCCGACGCCACGGTCTGCACAGTGAATGCGTGGGCCAACTCCCTCCTCTCTCTCGTCGGCCAGCCACTTCCAGTGCGAAACTTCGTGCACCAGCGCTTCGTCACTCTCCCCTTGGCCGAGCCGCCCCGCCTGCCCGCCACCAACGACGACGCAAAAGGGGTCTACTACCGTCCGACGGAGGACAACCGCATCCTCCTGGGCACCGGGGCCATCGAACCTGTACAGATCAAAAAGCCCGGGCCCGACTTCGATTTGGTCGAGCTCGAACCCGCAGCGGGCAGTCTCCCTCTCATTCGGCAGGCTGTGCGAGAGCGGTTGCCCAGAATGAAGGACGCCGACTTCGACGGTCATCGCGTGGGCCTCATCAGCTTCCCCATCGACCTGGTGCCCAATATCGGCCCCGTCGACGCCCTCCCTGGACTCTACCTGGGCACCAACTTTTGCTCGGGCGGCTTCGGCTAC
Organism: Acidobacteriota bacterium; assembly: GCA_047514575.1. Lineage (GTDB taxonomy): Bacteria > Acidobacteriota > UBA6911 > RPQK01 > JAJDTT01 > CAUZIZ01. The sequence continues at coordinate 6,556 of JAKZYH010000290.1, forward strand.
CATCCTGTGGCAGGCCTTCTGCTGTCGGAGTACATCGTCGACGGCCAGACGCAGATCGACGTCAGCATTTTCTCACCCGATCGCTTCAAAGACTTCGACACCGAGGCCTACCTGGCTCAGGAGATTTCGCAGGACGAAATGTTCGCCGCCCACGCCGCTCGGAACAAAGGGGTTGTACGAAAACGACACTGAAGGACGGCTGAGAGATCAAGTGATAGCGACGGCGGTGGCGCACAAGGCGATCGAAGCCGCCGCGGGCAGCACCCACACCGGCGCCGCATTCATCTCCTCCGCCGAGTGGAACTTTTCTACCGCGCAGGCTCCTAGATTGGGCTAAATGAATTATTCGGACCGGAGCTGCGTATTCCAGGGAGAGGGCAAGCAGCATGACAACAGCCAACTTGGCGGTGCTGGATGAAGCAATCGCCGTGAGAGTCGCACCGGAGTTCGATGAGGTCTACGAGCGTTACTCCGAGACGGTGTATCGGACCGCGCTGCGAGTCACGGGCAACTCAGCAGACGCCGAGGACGTGCTGCAAAACGTGTTTCTACGTTTGTTGAATAATCGGCTTACACTCGATCCGGCGCGTTCTCCGGTGGCCTACTTCCGACGTGCCGCTACTAATGCTTCGATCGATTTGCTGCGACGCAAAGCGGCGCGTCCTGAAAGGGAAGCTCCGGAGCTGAGTATCGAGGGCAGGGCGGACGATGTAGCGCACCAGAGTTCACCGCTGCTGAAGGAGCGTTTACGGCGAGCTCTGGCCAAGATCTCACCGGCGGACGCCGAGTTGTTCATTCTCTGCTACCTCGAAGGCTACTCCTATGATGAGCTGGCTGCCTTGATGGAGTTGGCACGCGGAACCGTGGCGAGCCGGTTGCACCGTACGCGAGAGGTCCTGCGGAAGGATTTGAGCAAGTGAGGGAGTCCATCCTATGAAGGAACAAAGGTTTGACGAGTTGTTGAAGGACATTCGGGAGGAAAGTGCGACGGCCCAAGAAGTCGCCGCCGCTCGACGGCGTGTTCAGGATCGCTTGAAAGGCTCGATTTCCCCTCTGTGCCTGGAATTCCGTCCCGAGTTGGGCGCCTACCTGGAAGACCGGCTGACCGCCTCGAGGCGGCTCTTGCTCGAGGACCATCTCGGGCGGTGTGACCCTTGCCGGCGCGCGCTCGCCGAAACAAGGAACGGACCAAAGGTCGTCCCGGTGCGTGTGGGGAGTCCTGACAAACCTCACTGGACACGCTGGGCCCTGGCGGCGGGAATCGTCTTGGCGGTGCTCTACCTGGGCCGTGATCAGATCGATAGGTCATTGGCCCCGTCAGGTGCCCGAGCGACGGTGGCTTCGGTGTCGGGAGAGGTCTACGCGCTCCCGGACAGCGCGCTGCAGTCCGGTACCGAGTTGTTCGAAGCGGAGACCATTCGAACCGGGGCCGGCGCACACGCGATTCTTATGCTTGCTGACGGGTCCCGGGTCGAAGTCAATCAGCGCACCAGGCTTTCGGTTCAGTCGGCTTGGAGCGGCCAGACCGTTCGCCTGGACTATGGCGATGTGATGCTGGAGGCTGCCCCGCAGAACAGCGGTCGGCTGCGTGTCGTAACGCATGATTCGATGGTTTCGGTAAAGGGCACGATTTTTGCGGTGTCGAGCGCCACGGCGGGGTCGTTGGTCTCAGTGGTCGAGGGTGCCGTGGAGGTTTCGCAAAGCGGTTCCCAGAGTGTGCTCGAGCCAGGACAGCAGGTGGCATCAAACTCAGCTCTCGAACTCGTCAGCATCGAGCAGGCGATTTCCTGGAGCCTGGAAGCAGAGAAGTATTACACTCTGTTGGCAGAGTTGGTGCGTCTCGAGAAAGACCTTGCCGAGCTGCCGGGTCCGGTACTGCGCACAGAAGCACGATTGGCTTCCTACCTACCCGCCGAGACGCGTGTGTACTCTGCGATTCCAAATCTGACGGGGACGATTCGGCAGGCGCTTTCCCTGGTTGATCAGCGTTCGGGTGAAAACGAAGTGCTGGATGAGTGGTGGTCTTCGAAGACAGGCCAGGATCTGCGGGAGATGCTGAATCGAATTCAGGCGATCACGCCGCTGCTGGGAGATGAGGTGCTGTTTGTACTGGCGGCTAACCCTGATGGGTCGAACAACGGGATTCCCTTGTTGCTAGCAGAAGTTCAGCCAGGGCGTGTGGACGATCTGCACGAAGCGATCGTCAATCCCGCGCCAGACAACAAGATTCACTACACATTGGGCGAGGGGTTGCTTCTGATCTCCGATAGCACCGAAAATCTGGAGCTAATGAGCGCTTCGATCGGAAGCGGCGCGTCTTCGGCGTTCGCAGCCGAGATCGTGGCTCGGTATGAGCATGGCGTGAGCTGGCTGACGGCTGTCGATATTGCAGCACTCCGCTCTGACATGCAAATGGACACGGAGGCGGGGCAGATCCTCGGCCTACCGACGATGGCCCATTTCTTCTATGAGCAGCGCTCAAGCGACCAGAGCAAACGGAACGAGGCCACGCTCTCGTTCACCGATGCCCGCAGGGGAATCGCTTCTTGGCTCGCGTCGCCGGGTCCGGCGGGCTCGGTGGAATACGTTTCGAGTGAAGCAGTAGTGGCTCTCTCCGCATCGGTGCGAAATCCGTGGCAGGCGTTTGACGAGATTCTTTCACGGTTGGGTGAAGACAGCGCGCTCGCCTCAGAGATTGACAAGTTCGAGACCGAGACCGGGATCAGTATCGGTCTCGATGTAGCGGCATCGCTGGGCACCGATGTGACGTTCGCAGTAGAACGGCCGACGGTTCCCGTTCCTGGTTGGATCGTCGTATTCGAGACGATGAATCCAGGTGGACTGGACGAAACGGCTCGACGGCTGGTCGAAACCTACAACGATCTGGCAGCCGAAGAGCAAAGGGATCATTTGCTGACTCTCACCGAAGAAGCCGTTAACGGCCGGGCCTGGAAGTCGATCAGATTTGACGGCACGGTAGGCCAGGATCCCTCTCAGCAGAGGATTCCATCGCTGGAGCTTCATTGGACCTACGACCGCGGCTACCTGATTGCCTCTATGGACCGAGCGTTGGCGATGCGCGCGATCGCGGTTCGTGACTCGGGATCGCCGTTGGTCTACACTGACGGCTTCCAGCGGCGATTCCCCCTGACTTCGAGCCTGCACCACTCGGGATTCTTGTGGTTCAATACCAACGGAGTCATCGCAGATCTTGCGTCATTCGTCGAAAGCCGCGCTCTTCAGAGTTTGCTGGAAAGTCGAGAGCCCGTGCTTGTCGTTTTCGACGGCGAGACGAAACGAATCCACGCCGCGAGTCGCACGGGCTTGACCAGTTTGCTCTTGGACGCGATGCTAATGGGCGGCGGCGGGCACAACGCTAGACCGAGCGGTGATTCGACTCCGGACAACCCCGATTCGTGACCCCGGTAATCGAGCTTCAAAATCTAAGCGTAAGGTTGGGACGGCGGGAGATTCTGAAAGACATCTCGGTCCAGCTTGGTGCGGCCGGCTCCGGCAAGGCAATCGGTCTGCTGGGGCCAAACGGCGCTGGAAAATCCACTCTGATACTTGCGCTGCTCGGATTCCACCAGACCTCTAATGGGTCGGCACGGATTCTCGGCTTCGATTGCCATACCAAGTCGCGCGAGGTCAAGAGGCGTGTCGGCTATGTGCCGGAGAACGATGCCTTCATTGCGAGTATGACGGCCGTCCGCTTCTTGCGGCAGATGGGTGAGCTCTCTGGACTTCCAGAACGCAGTGCGCTCGAGAAGGCTCATGAAGTCTTGTTTCACGTCGGACTGGGAGAAGCCCGGTACCGCACGCTGGGCACCTATTCCTACGGCATGAAACAGCTGGCAAAGCTGGCTCAGGCCGTCATCCATGGGCCGGATTTGCTGATCCTCGACGAACCCACGAACGGACTCGATCCCGCGGCGCGCAGGCGTATGCTCCAGCTGGTGCGCGAAATGAAGGAACAGCACGGGATGAGCGTCGTGTTGTGCTCCCACCTCTTGCGCGATGTGGAGGAGATTTGCGATGAAGTCGTCATCCTCAAGGACGGTCAAATTGTCCACCATGCCGACCTGGAAGAAGAGCGCAGGGCCAACCGGCGCTCCGTGGAACTCGATGTCTCAGGTGACGATAGCGGCCTGGCCGAGGCATTGAGGCAACAGAACGCCGAGGCCGTGACGGAAGGGAACGGACGCTGGCGAATCGTGCTGCCGTCGGATGTCGATTTAGATGTAATCTGGCGTGTGACGGCGAGAGAGAACCTTGATGTCCACCACATGACCCATCGCCGCGATACGCTCGAGGAGATTTTCTTGAAGGCCGTCGGACACATCCAGTCCTTGCCCGGTGAGGCGGCCACGCCGCTCCAGGAGGTCGCCGCGAATGGCCGTTCATAAGCATGGATATCGGCGTTACGATGGGCCCTTGACCGGGCGCTCGACACGCCTGATGGTACTGCCGCGGTTTGCCTGGGAAGGACTGATGCGCGACCGGCGCATCGTCGTGATCTTCTTCCTCGCCCTGTTCTGGCCGGTCGCCTGCCTGATGTTCGTCTACCTCTCGAATCACTCAGAGCTGCTGCTGGGTTTCCCCGATTCGGTCTTGGAGTTTCTCAGAATCGACGGGCAGTTTTTCGTGACCTTCATGAACACGCAGGCGACCTTCGCCACGTTCCTGGCGGCGTTCGCCGGCCCCAGCCTGATTGCGCCCGATCTCGCGAACGGGGCGTTGTCGCTCTACTTCAGTCGTCCACTGTCGCGCTCGGAGTACATCCTGGCAAGGATGATCGTGCTGCTGGGAGTCCTTTCGTTGGTAACCTGGGTTCCCGGGATGGTATTGTTCTTCGTACAGTCCATCCTGGCGGGTGAGAGCTGGTTTCTCGAAAACTGGATGCTGGGTGCGGGAGTCCTGCTGGGTTTCCTGCTCTGGATCGTCTTCGTGAGCCTGGTTGCGATGACAAGCTCCGCCTATGTCAAGTGGCGGATGGTCGCCGGCGGACTCATACTTGGTTTCTTCTTTGTGCTCGCCGGCGCCGCTGAACTTACAAGCACTGTTTTGCGGACACAATGGCCAACGGCCTTCAACCCCGTGCGTGCGATGAACCAGGTCTGGTGCTCGATGCTGGGCGTCGAAGCGCTGCCCGGACCCGACGCACTCCGATGTTTCCTTACGATGGCAGCTTTGGCCGTCGTTCTGCTCTATGTTCTGGGCCGCAAGCTCCGACCCTTCGAGGTGGTCTCGTGAGCCTCCCAGAGATCGTCTTCAAAGACGTGTCAAAATTCTACGGCGAGGTGCTGGGTGTGAACCGAGTCACGCTCCGCATTCCTACCGGTATCACGAGCCTGGTCGGACCCAACGGCGCGGGCAAGACGACGCTCATGAACCTGATGGCAGGGCTGATCCATCCCGACTGCGGGAGCATTGCGGTTCGCGGACTGTCGCCCCGAAACCCAGAGCAGCTGATGCGCATCACTGGATACGCTACCCAGTACGACTCCGCGCCGAGGGGCTCGACGGGCTTCGAGTTTGTCTCTACGGGGCTGCTGCTTGCCGGTCACTCGACGGAGGAAGCCGAACGGCTCACCTGGGAGGCGCTCGGAGAGGTGGAGATGATTGAAGCAGCAGGTCGCAAAGTCGCTGCCTACTCCAAGGGAATGCGACAACGCGTGCGTTTGGCGCAAGCGATCGCAAACAATCCCGAAGTGATCATTCTCGACGAGCCGCTGAACGGTCTCGACCCCTTGGCTCGCGCCCAGACAATCACTCTCTTCAAGCACTTTTCCCAGCAGGGACGGCACCTCGTGCTTTCGAGCCATGTCCTTCAAGAGGTGGACCTGATTTCGGATCAGGTCATCCTGATGGCGAACGGCAGCGTCGTCGCGGAGGGAAAGGTACGAGGCGTGCGCGAGGAGATCCACGAACACCCAAGCCAGTTCTTGATCCGCTGCCGCGATGCCTCGCGAATCGCTTCGTTACTTTTCGAGCTCGACCACGTGACGCAGATTCAACTCCACGACGACCGACTGGGGCTACTCGTGATGACCCGCGACCGTCAGGAGTTCTCACAAGCCCTGACACGCATCTCGCTGGCGGGACACACGGTGGAACAAGTAATGGCGGTCGACGAGAACGTCGATGCACTCTACCAATATCTGATTGGGGGCGGAGAGTGAGCACTGCGCTCCGCCTGAGGCAGGTCTGGACCATCACGCGGCTCCAACTGCGGCGAGTTTTCTTTTCGCGGCGCAGTTTCTGGGTGTACTTGCTCGCCCTGTTTCCCGCATTTATTTTCTTTCTCCATGGCCTTCACGTGACGTTCATGCAGCGCAACTGGGCCGACAAGGTGACGCCCGCTTCAGTGCTGGAGGCGATCCGAAAGGGCGACTCAGAGACAGAAGTTCTGCGGCGCACAAGCGAGCCTGTGAGTGATCGCAAGTTCACTCTCAGGCGGAAGGATGCGGAAATCGAATATCGCAATACGACCTTCTTCGACGGCCAGCGCCGTTGGTTTCTGCGCTTCAAGGCGGGCATTCTAGAACGCGTGGATAGCAAACTGCTGATCGACTTCCAGGAGGATCGTGCAACCTTCGCGTCCGTCTTTCATCACTTTTATCTGCGCCTCGCGATCTTCTTCGGCTGCCTGGGCATCTTCATGAATCTGTTCCGCGGCGAGATGCTCGACAAGACTTTGCACTACTGGTTTCTCGTACCGGCGCGGCGCGAGGTCCTATTGCTTGGGCAGTACCTCGCCGGATTGATCGCGGCCGTGGCGATTTTCACGGCGGGAGCCTGGATCTGTTATGCGACGATGCTCTGGCCACAGGACCCGGCTGAGCTCAGCGCCTTCTGGCGGGATCTGGGGCCGTCACATGCCTTCCGGTATGCCGCGGCGGCGGCCTTGGCATGTGTGGGATACGGAAGCGTTTTTCTGGCTGCTGGACTGCTGCTGCGCAATCCAATCGTACCCGCGATTGTGATCCTGCTTTGGGAGGGCATCAGCGGTATGCTTCCCGCGGCACTGCAGAAGCTGAGCGTGCTCTACTACGTGCAGTCTGTGATCCCGCTCCCCGTCCCCACCGACCCGGGCGCCCCATTGTTGATCCGTCTGCTGATGGCACCGGCCGAACCGCCCTCGGTTGTCACGGCCGTCCTGGGACTGTTGGGCCTGACGGGAGTCGTTCTATGGATCGCGTCCCGCACGGTCCGCAGGCTCGAAATCGACTACGGTACCGACTGAGCATCAACCGCTATTTGTAACGTTCCAACCCATCCCAGGAACTAACGCACTGTCTGGAGAAAGTACAAGGTTTCAGAAATGAAAAGCAATTCCATTGAGACGATTCTGACCATCGGGAGGTGAAGCATGAAAACGGATGTAGGTAAACATGTCGAAGGATTCATGAATGGCTTGATCAAGCGCAATCCTGGCGAGCCGGAGTTCCACCAAGCCGTGCGCGAGGTAGCCGAAACACTGATGCCATCCATCTTGGAACATTCGAAGTATAGGGATGGCCAGATCCTTGAACGGCTGACCGAGCCAGACCGAGTCGTGATCTTTCGCGTCTGCTGGGAAGATGACAAAGGCAACATCCGGACGAACCGTGCCTGGCGGGTCCAATTCAACAACTCGATCGGCCCCTACAAAGGCGGACTGCGGTTTCACCCCTCGGTGACCCTCAGCATTCTGAAGTTTCTGGGCTTTGAGCAGATATTCAAGAACTCATTGACGGGACTGCCCATGGGCGGGGGCAAAGGCGGCTCGAATTTCAATCCGAAAGGAAAAAGCGACCGTGAGGTGATGCGGTTCTGCCATTCACTGATGATTGAGCTGCACCGGTACATTGGAGAAGATACGGATGTACCTGCAGGCGACATCGGCGTCGGAGCGAGAGAGATCAGTTATTTGTTCGGCCAATACAAACGGTTGGAGAACCGCTTCACGGGAATTCTTACCGGTAAAGGTCTTGCTTTTGGGGGCAGCCTGATACGCACCGAAGCCACGGGATTCGGCTGTGTCTATTTTTGCGAGAACATGTTTAAACATGTGGGAGACAGTCTCCACGGCAAGCTCTGTTCAGTCTCCGGATCCGGGAACGTGGCGCTATATACAGTCGAGAAAGCCACCGAACTGGGCGCGAAGGTGGTTACCCTGTCGGATTCATCCGGATATATCTATGACAAAAACGGCATAGACGCCGAGAAGTTGGCTTATATCAAGGACTTGAAGGAGGTCCATCGCGGCCGGATCAACGAATACGCCGAGAAGTTCGACGGCGTCGAGTTTCACGCGGGGAAACGGCCCTGGAATGTACCGGTCGATGTCGCCTTTCCTTGTGCCACCCAGAATGAAATCAGTCCTGACGAAGCGCGTACGCTTTTGAAAAATAGCGTCAAAGCGGTCTGCGAAGGCGCCAACATGCCGACCGAGCTAGAGGGCATCCACGCCTTCCGCAAAGCCAGGATCCTGTTCGCTCCAGCGAAGGCGGCCAATGCCGGCGGGGTAGCGGTTTCGGGGTTGGAACAAAGCCAAAACGCCTTGCGCCTGTCGTGGAGCGCTGAGGAAGTCGACAGTCGGCTTCAAACCATAATGAAAGACATTCACGAGCGCTGCGTAAAACACGGCAATCAAGGCGATGGTTTCACCGACTACGTCGCAGGAGCCAACATCGCCGGTTTTGTGAAAGTGGCCGATGCGATGCTGGCGTACGGTATTGTGTGAGCGGTTCATGCTTGGATGGACGGCCACGTCTGCGCGGACGGCTGGATTGCCCGCGCCGTCGATGACCCATCCACCGGTGATAAGGAGATCGTACTCTTGAGTTTCAGCGCCCAGCCAGGGTCCCGGGATCAGGGTCAGCCAAGCGATGAAGAGACAACGGGGGGTCGAGAGGCCGATTGCCGAGAAGCAGCAGAGAAGGACACAGGACCAGGACCCGTCTCGGCCTGGCTGGCGAGTTATCTCCGGAAGTCTTCCAGAGAGAAGTAGACCCCGTAGAGATGGGAACCGGGTGGCGAATCCCCTCTGTTACTGTAGTCCACCATGAAGATACGTCCATCCTCCAGCTCCACCCAGGAGGAGTAGCCATTGTCAGGCCGACGTCCGGCAGAAGGGGGATTGGCGTGGAGCTCCAGCATGTTGTCCAGCTGGTACTGGTCTGGATGCTCACCCTGCTGGGCCTGCCACTCCCAGCGGTGATCCGGCTCGGTCTCGTTGGTGACCTGGTAGGCGAGACGGCGCCACCAGCTCTTCCCTGATCCCTTTGCCGCCTGCCCGAACCAGGTCTCCTGCAGGGGGAAGCCGTTGTACAGGGCCCGGCTCAGGACGACCTTCCCGTCCACCTCGACGGTGAACAATCCCTTCCGGGCCTGGAGCCGGATACTTCGTGGCTTCGTCATATCCACCCTATGAATCAGGTCGATCCGGCCGCCGCTGGCCCGGTCCAGACCCAAATCCCGCTTGGGCGCATAGAGCCAGAGGCCGTTGCTGCAAACGTCTAGTCGTCTTTCCAGGCGACCGATCTCCAGGGAGGCGATGGGCCGATCGGGAGGCCCTGCTACTCGAAGCGTAGCCTCCAGGAACAGATCGCTTCGGAAGTTCTCGGGAGGAAGAAGAATGTAGCGGGTTTCGCCATCGGGGACACCTTCTATCAACAGCTCCCCAGACTCCAGCGTCACCTTGTCATGGTAGTGCACCCCTCCCACCTTGAAACCCGGATTGCGCCGCAGATCTCCGATCCAGGCATGGGTCCCCCGATTGCCGGATCGGTTCCGGTAGGTGACGAGGACCTGTCCCCCACGAAGCTGCTTCGCATAAGGGCGATCTCCCGCAAATGGCAAAGGTTCAGGTCGGCTCCAGCTCCTCCCCTCGTCGGAGGAGAGACTCAGGTAGGAAGGGTATCCGTGATGGTTGCTCTCCCTCAACACGCAGCCGAGGACGCCGTCCGAGAGCACCACAATGGCTCCTTCGGTGTGATGGTGCACTACATCGGCGGCAATGATGCTCCGATCCTTCCAGGTCATCCCTCCATCGGTAGAGCGCATGACGAAGGCGCCGAGCTTGCGGGTTGCCTTGAAGTAGACCTGGGAGGCCATCAGGAGGGTTCCATCACCCAACTCCACGATGCGGTCGGGCTCGAAGCCGGGTACGCCGGTCAGACGGGGCTCGCTCCAGCTGCGACCGTCGTCTGAGCTGAACCAGATCCAGATGCCCGGAGGTTGATCCTCGTGGACGTGGCTGAAGTCATTCTGATCGCAGATGATGACTAGCCGCCCGTCCCTGAGACGGCTCAGGCGAGGGGTAACCCAGCGCTCCTGGCCCTTCCTCTTGTCCGCCTCCGAGACCAGCCGCGGGTTCCCCCAGGTCTTCCCGCCGTCCAGGCTCTCCAGGGTCGTGATCCGGGTCGTCTCCTGGGGCCAATGCCGATCGCAGTCGTTATAGACCAGCATCATCTTCCCGCTGGGGAAGCGGATCAAATCGGGGTTCTTGGTGAAGCGACGCTCGGGTCTCCACACCATTACCTGCCGCTCGAGAAGGGCGTCGAGAGAACGCATCCGTCTCCGCTGCGGACCCGAGGCCGCAAGGCCCAGAGCCGCACCAGGAAAGAATGCCGAGGCGGAGACGATGCCCCCTGCGCCGAAAGTGCCGGTCAGGAAGCGGCGACGGTTCAAGCCAAGATTCCTTTCTGATCAAAGAAAGATGGTACGAACGAAGGGTTTAGCGGGAACCAGCTCATCGATTCCCGCACGCTCCTCATTTTCAGCCCCTCCTGCTTGACGGTCGAGGCTCTGTCCGGACAGGACGTTCTGGATTCACGGGGCCAGACTCGTACGCTGGCTTTTCCCGCTTCCCCGTCTGAGCGCTTCCATCATGCTGGCCTCGGCTCCCCCTTCGATCACAGGGAAGGCGGTCAGGGTCGGTTTTTCGGGATCATTGGTCAGTCTCAGGGTGATTGCAGCTAGACGGTCTTTACTGTCCACGACCACCACACCCTGCATCTCTCGAGCCTGGGCAGCGACTTCGGGTTCGCCCTGGAAGTACTCCCAGATGAAGCGAGAAATCTGGGCGCCCTCTGCCAAGGAAAGGCTCGTGGTGGCGATCTGGTTGAATGCCGTGTCGAACAGACGCAGACGGACGTTGCCTGCTGCTCCGCGGATCAGAAGGCCGTTCCCGTTCGGGCTCGGTCTCACCATCGCCAATCCGGTGTCACGGTCTCCGAGGGAATCCAAAAAGATGCTGAACTTTTTCAGGGGCCTGGTGACTGAGGGGACTCCTGCATCATAGAGAGTGGATCCGGTGGAGGTGTCGGAGCTGGTAAAAACCGCGGTGGCACCCACCCAGGGCCGCGCCTGGAAACGCGCGTATCCCACCCGCAGATCCTGGTCTCCGGCGGTCTGCAGCGAGAGGGACTGACCCGTTTCCAAGGTCGTTTCAAAAACCGTCACCGGCGCCACCTGAGCGGGAAGTAGTGGTTGTTCCCCGATGGTCACGGGAAGTGGCTCTCCGCTCGGAGTGAAGAACTCCATCTGAAGAATGCTCTGGCCACCCGTATTGACGAAGATCATGGTCGTCTGAAACTCCCGATCCGCGGTTGTGCCCTCACCGATCAAAGAGAAATAGTTCGCCGTCCTGCGGCTCGGTTCCACCACACTTTCCGGAATCTCAAGGGGACCGCTCGTGGTGACCATGAAGGTACTCATCGTGCTGGTCTGAGTGGAGGAACCAGTCGAGTTGGTTCGGCTCACTACCCAAGCACTGGTGTCGCCGGATTCGAAGCCATCCGTGAAGATGGCGTTGCCACCCAACGGAATCTGCTCCTTGAACGTGGATACGAGATCGGTATCGGGTAGCGAGAGTGTCGCTCCTGAACCTAGAGGAAAGGTATTGTTTCTGACCCAGAGGGGAGAATTTAAGGCGGTCAGCTGTGGGTCGCGAGGGTCCAGCAGTTGGGGAACACAACCGAAGTTCGGACGAGAAGTGTCCGCGATGCAGATCCCCTGAGCCGTAATCCTCGAGCTCTGGCCTCGGGGCAGACGCAGTTTGATGCGTCCTTGACTTGGGGAAAAGTCGGCGTCGTAGTCCTCGTCGGGATCCATGTCCGTGAACTCGATGTCATAGGTAATATCGAAGAACGCTTCGACATTGAACCTCTCGCCGTCCGATATGTCGCCCTGCTGGTCAGCGGAAAGGGGGCCAAGTATACCGAGACCCAGGGATCTCGAAATGTCCTCGAATCCGTTCCCACGGGCATGTATCGTAATCCGTGACAGAACCGGACTCATATCAGGACCCAGGGGAGCGGCCACGTTCTCGGCTGCCAGCTGCATCTCGAAGAACATGGGAACCGAGATGAGCCGCTCACCCGGATCAGGCCGGCCTTGTGCCAACATTGCGTGCGCTCCCACCAGCCCGGGGACGACGCCGAGTAGCAGGAGTCTGGATGCACTCAGCCAGGATCGAATCAGGTTGAGCTTGGGCTTTGAATGCTCTCTTCTCAAACAGCACCCCGTCTAAAGACTTCCTCGAGCGAGTGTCTTTGAGGCAAGTTCGCGCTTCGACAAGATCTCGAGAGACAAGTGTGTCGTTCTGGATGCTAGCACGACCTCCCCTACCGGGACAATCCGACGCTCAAACTCCTCAAGCTCCGAGGCACTAGCGACGTATGTATTTTGTGAGCCCGCCCTCGGCCGCTTCGCGAGAGTAGGGTCCCTCGGCGCCGTAGATGTTGCCATCGGCATCCACAGCCACCCCTTCGCCTGCGGCACCCTGGGGGATGTCAGAATCGTGGGGAGGCACGAACGCTGTGACCTCGTCACGGGACGCATGCCCAATCCGGATACCGGTCGACCAATCGGCATGCTGCTTGGGTCTCGACTCGGAGTCGATGGCGTAGAGTGTGTCGTCGCCGTCGATGAAGAGACCACTGATCCGGCCGAACTGGTAGTACGAATCGATATAGTTCCCGTCCCGATCGTAGATCTGGATACGGTTATTACCCCGGTCGGCTACGAAGAGTCGCCCCTGCGAGTCGAGTGCCAGGGCGTGAGGGGTCCGGAATTCCCGGGGTCCGGAACCCATCTGGCCCCATTGCGTGATGTACTCTCCAGCCCTGTTGTACTTGATGATGCGGCCGGTGGTGCCAGCAGGGGGATCGGCTTCCTGACCGCTGTGCCCGTCCGACACAAAGATGTCGCCGTTGGGGGCAGTGATCACGTCACAGGGCTCGTTCAGAAGACCGGGTCCGCTGCCGGCCACGCCGGCCTGCCCCAGCGCCAACAAGACCTCGCCCTTGGGGCTGAACTTGATCACCTGATGTCCTTTGGTCCCGGCCTGATTCCCCATCGAATCCGTTATCCAGACGTCGCCTTCCGCGTCCACGTGTATCCCATGAGGTAAGACGAACAAGCCGGCCCCGAAGCTGGCCAGCACCTCGCCGGTGTTACGGTCAAACTTGAGGACCGGGTCTACCTCAGATACGTCGCACCCTCCGTCGAGGCCGTAGGCACCACACCGGTCATAGGCCCAGATGTGGCCATCTTTGGGGTCAATGTCGACGCCCGCCGTCGAACCCCAGCTCCGCCCGTCTGGCAGAGGTCCCCAGGCCTTTACGACCTCAGAGATAGGGTTCGGGAGCGTGCCGCTGGCCACGGGATCAGTGACGTCAAAGGGATCAACGCCAGGTACTGGATCGGCCTCCGCGCCGGGCGGTCTATCGCCGCCACATCCGATGATGGCCAAAGCAACCAAGGCGCAGAAAGAAGATAGCGGGAGAGGTCTCGGTGTTCGCATGTTTCGGGGCGCGCCGTCGCGGGCAGGATCTTACTCTGGATTTACCACCCAGCGAAAGCGCTGGCGGCGCTGACCTGAAACTTGATTTGTGAGTTCGGAGAGAAAAAGGACGTAACCCATTGATCTAGTGTTGGATAGGGAGTATTGCGAACGACTGTCCCAAGACCTGCTTTCCACTGTCAATTCTCGGGTGAAAAGTGACCTACAAGTAGACGAACTTTGAGATTCTTTCAGACATCTCCTACGCCGAAGGCGTTACTGCGGGTAGCCCAGGGTTGCAATGCGAAGCGAGCTACCCTGGGTCAAGGTCGTTCAGAACAAACACGCTACCCCAAAGGGGTTATTGCCGACCGGAAACGAATTGCAACAACGCTTTCAGCGTAGAAGAAGGGGCAACTTGAACCCAGGGTAGCTCGCTTCGCATTGCAACCCTGGGCTACCCGCAATTACTTCGGCGTAGGTGATCCCTCCCGAGATCAGGTAGAGTTTCTTTCTCGAATGGGGCAGCTCCGCTGGGGGGCCACTAAGCTGAAACTTGATTTGCTGTTTTCGACAGAGAAACAGCATAACCCATTTATTTATAGTTGGATAGAGAATTATCCAAGCAATTTTCTGAAAACTGTGGCGGTGACCTCCGTGCCGCCGTTTTTCGAGCCAAAGGCTCGACGGAAGGAATACGGCGGCTTGGAAGCCACCGCCACGCCGGCCGAAGTTTCTTTCCGTACGATCCGGCGCAGCCGGGGGCGGGGCCAACCACTGGCGCAGAGAAGGGTGAACGCTTGTCTGGGTCGATCAAGATAGTCAAGGGACTCAAGGAGAGGCTTCGGGTCGATGAGAAACCCGCTCTGACCCAGGGCCGAGTCTGGTATCGGCTACCTGAAACGCCCAGATCGTGGCGTCCTTGAACACAAGCCGCAGTCGGATTGCCTTTCCTCTAAACTGAGCCAGCGATTGGCCTTTCCACCTTACCCGATGAGCCAGGCTGTCGCCCCGGACCACTTCGCAGTCTTCACGCCGAAATCCGTCGAACTTCCTCTCGGCAGACGAAATATAGTGGCCCATGTGCACTTTCGTTCCGGTATCAAACTGTCTCGCGGTGGTGTCGACAATCTCGGCCCTCAGTTCGCCCTGGACTTCGGCATTGATAAACAGCTCATCACCTTCGACCACGAAGGGGCGGGTCAACAGCGCTCCCTTTCCGTTCAATCGCTCTCTGCTCCGAAGACCCATCAGCCGATCCAGCGGCACCCAGCCGAGCCCGATTCTGATCTGGCGCTTCTCCGGCGGGTTGTCCTTGATCCCATGGTGGTATCGTGCTCCGGCGTAGTAGAACATCAGCTTCTCGCCGTGCGGGATCATCGAAGGCCACCAAATGATATTGTCGTCCCAGCGTCCCTCAGCGCCTTGGGGAATAAGGGCTTGGTTGGGAAACGGGTAGTCCCAGCGAAACCCGTCTCGGCTGATGATCAAGTGCTGCTCCACATCGCCCCTGACATAGTTGTCCAGCATTGAAGGCAGTCCCAGATAGAATCCCTGGTAGCGATACACCTTCATGCTCTCGACTTCGGGCCACCGTTCGCTCATGGGATGGAACACCGTCTGGCGGGGGGACCACACAACCAGATCCTCGCTTTCCTGGCGTACGATATAGCGAGGACCGGTGCCGGTTTCGGGGTCGGCCTTCTCCGTTAACTGACGGTGAAACAAGACGTACTTCCCAAGGCTTTCATCCCACACGATACTTGGATTTCCACCGCCTCCACCGCCCCGAAGGCCGCCCGGCATCTGGTGCCAGGTGAGACCATCGCCACTGTACGCCATTCCGTTCCAGCCTCCGAAGCGGCCTCCGTCTTCATGGTAGGGAGGAATGCTACAGGAGAGAAATTTTCGCTCTGCCGATCGCTCTCGAGGGTCCTGGATCAGACGGATGCTACCCGCTAGCGGTCGTTTTCCAAGATGGTCGGAATGGAGCAAAACGTTGTTCTGCATCGTTCCCTGGTAGCGGACCAATCCCAGGTTGGGTTTCACCCACTTCACTCCGTCCTGGCTCTCGGCGTAGGCGACTACGCTGCCGCCCGTATGCTGCTCGATCTGGTACCAGATCTTGAATTTCTTGTCCTGGGCGTCATAGATGGCAGTGCCCAACTGGATTCCGTAACTCTTCCGGGCCGTTTCCTCCCAAGCCGCGTCCGCTTCGAGCAGGGGATTTCCGGGATGTTTCTGAAGGACACCCTGCACCCGCTTGAGGTTGTACCAAGCACACAGCACCTCGTTGTCCAGCAGCAGCTGCTTCTGAGTGCCGAAGCGAAGGGGCCGCTCCGATTCCAAATCTGCCAGATGCACGTAAGGTGAGCCGGAGCTCGTCTGGCCAAGGGACTGTGGCCCCACCACCAGCAGCACTGCCATTATCGCGCAGATCCTGAGGTGCATTTTCGTCATTTGAAACTCCTGTTCAATGGCCCAATCGGACCCATCCTGGCAAAGCGGTCACTCCTCCTGGATCCTGCTGACCCAGATCGCACTTTTCGCTGAGCGGGAAATGCTGCCGGCATCGGACCAGACCCGATTATCGTACCGAAGAGGCAGAGCTATCCCGTGGGATTGCTCCTGACTTCGGAGCCGAAGTGCAGAGGCCTGGTCCACCTGGTAGTCGGGGCTGCTCAAAGCCGAATCTACCCCAGCTGACCCTCGAACCGCAAGCCAGGTTTAGGTTGAGGTGCTAAGCTTTCACTCGAGGGAGCACATGGCTTGAGAAGTATGAAAGAAGGCCAGGCTAGGTCTGCCATTTACCCGTAACTAAAGACTGGACATAGAGTTTCGTATCGTTCGAACTGAGCGGCATGAACCTCCAGAATCAGATCAAGCGTACCCTGTCGAAGCCCAAGACGATCGAGTATGTAAGCCGGCTGCTGGAGGAAGGGGATTTCTCTTCGCGAAGCGAGTTGGCCGGTTTTCTTTGCGATCAGTTGC
>JAKZYH010000291.1:0-9826 GCA_047514575.1 Acidobacteriota bacterium
GGCTTCGCGGTTGGACATCACGAGCGAGAGTGTACAGGATCCCCGCGGGTTGGCCCAAGATGCGCCTCGCTACGACGAGAATTGAGAAATCCTAGTAGCGGAACGTCTTGAACGTCACTCGGAATAGGACGGAATAGAAGATGGGGACCACCCCCAGGGTGAGAAGGGTTGCGAACAAGAGGCCGAAGATGATGGCGATTGCCATGGGTTCGTACATCGGCCCTCCCCCCATCCATAGGGGAACCATCCCTCCCATGGTGGTACAGGTTGTCAATAGGATGGGGCGCAAGCGACGTTGAGCGGACTCGATCACGGCTCGTGCCGGCTCCAGGCCGTTTTGCTCTATCTCCAGATTGATCCGGTCCAGCAAGACGATGGCGTTGTTGATGACGATGCCTGCCAGCGAGATGACTCCCAGAAACGTCATGAAGCCGAAATGGGACTTCGCAACCAGCAGGCCGAACACGACCCCAATCAGTCCCAGTGGAATCGTCGACAGGATGATCAAAGGGCGTCTGATGGAGTTGAACTGGCCCACCAGCAGCAGCACGATGATCAGGGCGCCGATGGGAATCTTTGCCATCACAGATTCATTGGCTTTGACCGATGCCTCGATCTCGCCCCCGTAGGCGTAGTCGAATCCAACCGGCCAATCGAGTTGCTCCTTCTCGATCCAGGGGTCTAGTTGGTTGATGATTTCCACCGCTGTGAAATCAGGTTCGAGCGCGGCAGAGACGGTTACCGTCGCCAGACGATCACGGCGCAGATACTTGGCTGGCTCCCAGGTCACATCGATATCGGCGACCTGTTTGAGTGGGACCGAACTCCCGGTGAGCTGGGAAAAGATGTTCAGACTCTCGAGCTTCCCGATGTCTTGACGATCCGCCGCCACCGAGCGCAGCGTGACGGGGATGATCTTGTCCGCTTCACGATAGTCCGTGGTCTCGAACCCACTCAGCACCGTCTGCAGTGAGACCGCAACGTCTTGGCTATTCAGGCCAGCTCGTTGAGCTCGAGGTTGATCGATCCTGACGACCAATTTCTTGGTGCGCGCGCCCCAGTTGTCGCTGATGTTCTTGGTGCCCTGAATTGCCGTGAGTCGTGCCTTGACCTGGTCGACGATGGCGAAGACCTGATCCACATCCTCTCCCGAGATCCGGATCTCAATGGGATCCTCGACCGGAGGCCCATTCAGGAGGCTGCGTACAGTGGGCTTGACGTCGGGAAAATTTTCCAGGCAGTAGGTTTCCAGCCTCGGAATCAGGTCGCGAATAATCCCATAGCTGGTCGTATTGAGCAGCATCATGGCGTACTCAGGACTTCTCTGCTTCGGTGTATAGGTGAGTGTGTAGCGATGAGGTCCCTGACCGATGAAGCTTGCCCAGTTGGTGACGCCCTGGGGACGCTCGGGTCCCGCCTTCAACTCGGTTTCGATGAAGCGCTCTACTTGCTGGACAAAGGCCTCAGTCCGTTCGATCGGAGTCCCGATGGGGAGATCGAACTCGGCTGTGAACATCGTCTGATCCTTGGCTGGAAAGAAGATGTTGGGGATCAGCCCGAAGCCCTGTAGTGAAAACCCGAAGATCAAGGTCACGCCGAGGATGCTCAGTATCCGATGCCGCAGGGAGAACAGCAGGAGGGTACGGTACACGACGTAGAATCTGGAGCTCTGGCGCTCCCCCTGGGGCGCTGGCTTGACCTTGAGGAAGTACACACAGAGCATCGGAATCAGGGTCAGGGAGAGAAGCCAGGAGCACATCAGGGCAATACTCACCACCTTGAACAGGGGAGCCGTGTACTCTCCGGTGGAGGATTCGGCAAGATAGATGGGTAGAAAAGCAGCTGCCGTCGTCAGTGACGAGGTCAACAAGGGGATGCGTAATTCGTTTGCCGATTCCACCGCAGCCTCTATAGGATTGATGCCCGTCGCGATCCGCACCATGATCGACTCCGAAACCACGATCGCATTGTCCACCAACAGTCCTAGCGCAATGATCAAAGCGGCCAGCGACATCTGGTCCAGTCCGATTCCGAGGAAGGACATCACCAGGAGGCTCATGACTATGGTCGACGGAATCAGCGACGACACCACCAGCCCAGTTCTCAGGCCCAGAGTGACGAGCATGACCAGCATCACGATGGAGACGGCCTGGACCAGATTGCTGACGAAATTTTTGACCTTCCGCTCCACGACCCGGGGTTGAAAGGCGATAGTGTCGAACTCCAGCCCGATCGGGTACAGATCCTGCAGGCGGCTGATCGTCGCCTCTACCTCGTTCCCAAGCTGGATCAGGTTGCCTCCCTCGCGCAGGGAGATAGCCAGGGCTAAGGCTGGTTTTCCTGAGGATCTGACCCTCTGTTTGGGAGGGTCTACGTAGTCGCGGTAAATGGACGCAAGGTCTTCGAGGTAGATCATCTCTGTCCTACCAGCCACGCTGATGATGGTTCTACCGAGATCCTCAATCGACTCAAAGCTGCCGGATGGCTCCAGGGCGATTCGCTCCCTTCCGGTGCTGATATCACCTCCCGGCAGCACGATGTTGCGACTTTCGAGGAGGTTCATCAGTTGGTAGGCCGAGATGCCAAGCTCGGCCAGACGTGCGTTGTTGTATTCGACGAAGATTCGCTCCTCTTGAACGCCCTGGACCTCGACCTTGGCCACTTCTGGGATGGTAAGGAGGACGTTGCGGACCTGGTCGGAGATGTCTTCAAGCTCAGCGTAGCTGAAACCCTCGCCGGTCAGGGTCAGGATGGTACCGAAGACGTCGCCGAATTCGTCGTTTACGAAGGGACCGATGACGCCCTCAGGGAGATCCCGGCTGGCACGCTCGACCTTGCGCCTTAGATCGTCCCAGATCGGGCGCATCTTCCTCTCCCGTTCCTGCACATTGACGAAGATTTCAGAGACGCCGGTTTTGGATGTACTGGCGATGAAATCGAGCTGAGGGATCTCCTGGATTGTCTTCTCCAGCTTGTCGGTCACCAGCAGTTCCACCCGTCTGGGGCTGGCGCCGGGGAAGAGCGTCATGACGTGGGCAGTTCGAATGATGAATCCGGGGTCCTCGTTCCGCGGCATCTGCTGATACGCATTCAAACCGGCGGCCAGAATGACCAGGACGGTCACTGTGGTTACCCGATTGTTTTCGATCGCAGCTCGTGTGATGTCCATTACTCGGACAGGCTCCTAGCGCGTTACTGGTCAGCGCCCAGGAGCCGGACCTCCTGTCCAGCCGTGATCCGCGTGAGCCCCGCCGTGACGACTAGCTCTCCTCCGCTCAGTCCTTCCACGATCTCGAGTCCCTCTGAGGTGATCTCACCCACTGCTACTGCTCTCCTGCGTGCGTGTCCGAGCCCGTCTTTGGTGGGTTCCAGGACGTATACAAAGCGACCTTGACGGTCTTCACCAACCGAGTGAGTAGGTACCAACAAACGGCCGGACGCTCCTTTCCCTCCGAAACGAAAGTCGACTTCCGCCGACATGCCTGGACGAATGCTAGAGTCGCTGCGTGCTAGTCTTACGGTTACCGGGAAAGTAGTGGCGAACGGGGTCGAGGTAATTCCCACTTCCGTCACTCGCGCCTTGAAACTCCTTCCGGGGATGGCGTCGAAGCGGACGGTCACCGAGCCCCCTTGGCGAATCTGGGCGATTAGCTGTTCTGGAATGGCGGCTTTAACTTCCGGCTGGGTGAGCGAATTCAAGGTGACGATCGGCTGGCCGCTGCTCACGTTCTCGTTGACCTCGACTCCCACCTGGGCGATCGCCCCGTCTAGAGGGGCTGCCAAACGGGTGTAGGTGAGCTGTTGTTCGCTTAGTTCCAGTCGCCTCCGGGCCGCCTCGACGGTGGCCTCAGAAGTCTCGACCGCGGTACGAGCGGTGTCGTAATCATTTCTGGAGGCATTGTCGTTCTCGTACAGCGCCCTGGTTCGAGCGAAGTTGGCATTGGCATTTCGAAGTTGGGCCACTGCCTGTACCAAGGCAGCCTCGGACTCCTTCACTCTCAAGTGATAGTCCCGGTCGTCGAGTTCGGCGATCAGCTGTCCCTCTCGGACCCTGTCTCCTACTTCGGCGTCGAGTGTGCTGATGGTGCCGGCAACCTTGAAACTGATCTTGGACTCCATTGCAGCCTTGGCAGCTCCCGAAAACGTCCTGATCCGAGTCGCCGATACCTGGGCCACTGCCTGATAGCGGACTGGACGGATACGAGGGGGAGGCTGGGTCTTCTCCTCGGGCGTGCACGAGGTTGTCAACGCAGCGGCCAACAGGACACCGCAACAAGCTCCGAGTATTCCTTTCATGATTTCCTCAAGTTGGAATTCGAACTCCGCTCAGGGGTTGCCGGACTGAGAGAAGAAGGTGCGCAGACGTTCCCTCCACTGTGCTATCTCCGCAGGTGAACTGAAAAAGTCGAAACGTCCTTCGCTGCGTTGGACGTTCATCAGATCCAGCAGATAATCGTACACGGCATTGGCGGCCGCCTGTTCCGCAACCAAAGCAGCATTCTGGGCATCCACCAGGTCGATGATTGAAAGTGTCCCCTCCCGGTAGGCGGCTGTAACCAGCTCTAGGTTCCCTCTGGCCGCTGTTTCGGCGTCCCGGGCCAGCTTGATACTCGCGAAGGAGGCGCCGGCCGCGTGCAAGGCGGTCCGTACTCGCTGCTCGATTCGTTCGGCCAGAGCCTCTCGCTCAGATCTGAGTTGAGCCAATTCCTCCCTCGATTGACGGGCTTCAGCCTCCTTGGCCCCACTGGTGAAGAGTGGAAACCGAACGTTGAGGGCGACGCTCCAATCGATGTTCCCCGGGGAGGGCAGCGACATGGGTTCTGGGAGAAGGTCGCTGAGTTGGAAGCCACTTCCACCTCCTCCCCTGAGCCATGATGTGGTGCTGCCTGTCAGGGCGACTTCGGGTGCCCAGAAAGCCCGCTGAGCCGATAGTAGGATTCTGCGCTGGCTAGCAATGGCCGCGTCCAGGAGCCTCAGCTCAGGCGAAGCAGACAGTCCTTCCTCCACCATGAAGTCGCGGAACAGGCCGAAGCTCCTAGGATTGTCGACGTACTGTTTGATTTGGTCGAAGCCCGTCTCCAGATCGAAATTGGTCTTGTCGGTGCGAAAGTTTTCCTCCAGGGGGCGATGCAGCAGACGATTGAGCATGATTTCGGCCTGGTTGCGCTGCGTGTTGGCTCGGATCACTTCTCTCCTGACGGTGGCGATCTCACTCTGCCAGCGCAGCAGCTCGGATCGATTGGCGGCCTCGACATCGACGCGATTCCTGGCTATTTCCAAGTGATCCCTGGTGCGCCGGAGGTTGTCTCTCTGAATCTGCTCCAGCGCCTTGCCTCGAAGGATGTTCAAGTAGGCACTCGAGGCCTCGAGAATGATGTCGAGACGAAGCTGATTCCGCTGCTCCTCTCGCGTGAGCTGGAGGTGTTGTTGGATGTCGAGGTTGGATCGTGCGGGTTCTGAATAGAGCAGCTGTGTAATCGAAGCGCTTCCTGAGAGGTTCCGTTGACCCTGGCTTCCGAAGCTTCCCGCTGCCCGATCTCGATCGATCAAAGTGCTTAGACTCGAGACCTCCAGTTGGGGTAAGAGAGTCGAGCGAGCCTTGTTGATGTCCTCGGCACCGGCAGACACTAGGCGGTCCAGGCTCTTGAGGTCCAGATTCGACGCCAAGGCTTCCTTGGCCGCGCTGCGCAGCGAAACCCGGCGGACGATGTCGGTTCGTTCCAGGTGGAGCAGATCGGCCTCGGTGAGAAGGTCCCAGCTGGGAGAGACGCCGATGGCTCGCGCAGTCGCCATATTGATGGTCAGAAGCTTTCCCCTGCTGAAGGTAACGGGCAGGCTCCCGGCGTCTTCCCCTAGGAGGATTCGCTGGAGGTTGAGGGCGATTCTTCGAGCCACGCGCCGAAGGTCCGTATCCAGGGAAAGACTGGCGAGCAGGCCCTGCTCGACCCTACCTCGTCCGAAGAGAGAGAAGCTGGGCAGTCGGCGCTGGATCAGCCCCTCGACCAGACGATCGAATTCTGCCTGGGGCATATGCAGCAGGGGAGCGGCGTAGATCGCCTCGGTGCCTTTGGGGAGAGCTTCCAAGGTTTCTTCAGCAGAGAAACCGACTGGAAGAAAGGAGACTTCCAACTCGAAGTCGAGTTTGTCAACTACCTCGGTTACGTTCTCCAGAAGGCGTGGGTTGGCGGTGTAGACGGACTGGTTGAGGAGGTAGGTGAGCTTCCTGAAGGGGACGATCTTGTGAAATGTCTCCAGGTCATCCTTGAGCTGAATCGGCCAGGTGACGTAGCTCAGATTCCTGATGCCACTACTGTCGCTGTCGGGGGAGTAGGGAATTCCCTGCAGCTCCACGTTCAGCACGACAGGCGCGATGATCGGCTTGGGGAAACTCTCTCTGCGGCAAATGATATCGGAGGTGATCAAGCCCCAGGTGACGAGGACGTCGAGCACTGGATTCTTCAGCAGCCGATCGATTGCGGCCTCGATTCCCGGGACCGTCCAATCTGCCTCGACGGACATCTCAGGGGGAAAGCGAACGTCGAACTCGCCCTGCGTCAGTGCCAGGATCTCTTCCTGGGTGATTCTGAGTGTCTCCTCGTTGCCCTCCCAAGGCCCGTCGATGATGAAACCCACCCGTATTTCGGGAAGCTGTGCGGCTTTCAGCCGATCTTGCTGGAGGACACATGGCAGAAGCGTCAAGAAGCATAGCGTCGAGTGCAGGTAGGTCTTCATCTGCTCTTCCTCCGGTTGGTTGTAGTATAGGTTATCGTGTAGAGGGTATGGTCGCAGGTCGTTAGAGGTCGCACGTCGGAACGTCCGGGGGTCGCACGTCGGAACGTCCGGGGGTCGCACGTGCGACCTCTTTCCTATCACTTGCAACCTTCGACCTATCTGAGGAATAGTAGCGACTGTATCAGATGGCGGATAGAGCGGCGAAACCTAAGACAAGACGGCAAGTCGAGGCTGAGCGGGTCGACTCGCAGGCTCAATTGAGTGCGGTGCTCGACACGGTCGGAGAGGGCATCATCACGATCGATTCAGAGAGCACTATTGTCATGGTAAATCGTGAGGTTGAGAGCATCTGGGGCTATGCTCACGATGAGCTTGTGGGAAATCGGCTTCATATGTTGATGCCAGAAGAGTATCGGACCCGCCATACCGCCGGGCTCAAGCGCTATCTGGAGACGGGAGCGGCGCGGGCAATGGGTCAGCGACTGCAGCTCGAAGGACTCCGGAAGGACGGCTCGATTTTCCCGCTGGAGATTCGTATGGCCGAGACGCAGGTGGGTCAACGACTCCTGTTCACCGCAGCGGTGCGTGACATCACCGACCGTCTGGAGGCCGAGCGGGCTCTCCAAGAAGCCAACTCCAAGCTCGAAGAGAAGGTAGAAGAGCGAGCCCTGGAGCTTCAGCGGAAACAGGCCCAATTGGTACAGTCCGAAAAGATGGCCGCTTTGGGTCAACTGCTGGCGGGTGTGGCTCACGAAATTAACACTCCTCTGGGCGCGCTGAGCAGCAACATCGACATATTCGCCCGAGCGCTAGATCGCATTGGTGAGGCTCTGGCGGATATGGAGACGGCAGAAACGGCTCCGCAGCATGAGAAACTGAAACGTTTGCTACAAAGCGCTCAGCAGCTGAGCGCCGTCAACAGGACCGCCACCGAGCGGATCACGGCTATCGTGGGCAGTCTACGCCGGTTCGCCCGGCTAGACGAATCCGAGTTGAATGGGGTAGACATTCATGAAGGCATCGACAATACGCTGACGTTGGTTCAGCATGAGCTCAAGCATCGAATTGAGGTCGAGAAGGACTATGGAGAGGTCCCCCTGATCACCTGCTATCCGAATCAGCTGAACCAGGTGTTCATGAACCTGCTGGTCAATGCCAGTCATGCGATCGAAGGCAAGGGTACAATTTTCATCAAGACACGCATGGACGGAGATTCCGTGACCATTGAGTTTAGGGATACAGGAATCGGGATCCCTGAGGAGAATCGCCAGCGGATTTTCGATCCCGGCTTTACGACCAAGGAATTCGGAGAGGGGACGGGGCTGGGCCTGTCTATCGTGTCTGGAATTGTCCAGAACCACAAAGGGCGGCTTGAGGTGGAGAGTCAGATGGGGAAGGGGAGCACCTTCCGCTTGATACTCCCAGGTGCGGGTATCGATGAATAATCAGGTGGGAAATCAAAGCAGTAAGAGAAGGCCCGTCGTGCTGATCGTGGACGACGAGGAAATGGTGACGCAGAGTCTGGGATCGCTCCTGGAACTGGAGACGGACTATCAGGTGGTAACCTTCCAGTCGCCAGTTGATGCCCTGACCACGCTCCAGAAGCGACCGGTGGATCTTGTCATCTCTGACTTCTTGATGCCGGACCTCGATGGCCTTCAGTTTCTCTCGCAAGTCAAGACGATGTATCCGGAGGTTCCGCGGGTGCTGCTGACCGGGTATGCCGACAAGGAAAACGCCATCAAGGCCATCAACGAGGTCGATCTGTTCCAGTACATCGAGAAGCCCTGGGACAACGACCACGTCAAGTTGATCGTCGACAACGGAATTGCCGCCAAGGGACTCAAGAATCAGCTGCAAGAAAAGGTGCGCGACCTGGATCGAGCCCTGCTTCAAAGAGACGTTTTGTCGGAACGGAACGACGAATTGCGCCAGGAGCTGCTGCTGGCGCGGAAGGTTCAGGAGCGCATGTTGCCCCAGAGTTTTCCAGAGAACAACGGGATCTCGTTCGCGGTCAAGTATCAGCCCGCGCTGGAGGTCGGAGGAGACTACTATGACATCTTGCCGATGGCCAGCGACCGGCTCGCGGTTCTGCTCTCGGATGTGACGGGACATGGCATTTCAGCTGCATTGAGCACGGTGTTGCTCAAGGTGGCCTTCGGTTCTTTCAAAGACAGCGAGGCCGGCCCGGCCGAGATCATGGCAGGCATGAATCAGGTCCTTCATGGAATCCTGCCGGAGGAGATGTTCGCCGCCAGTCTGGTGCTCGTGCTGGATCCCCAGACGTCGGTTTGTCGATTCGCGAGTGGGGGAGGTCCTCACCCATTCCTGCTACGCCGGGGGCCCGGGAGCGTGGAGCGTATCGCAATCAATGGACTGCTGTTGGGTATGTTCGGCGACGGGATTTACCAACCCAGCGACGAAACGGATGTCGAGTTGAAGGACGGAGATTGTCTGATCCTCTATACGGACGGGCTGAGTGAGGTAGAGAATCAGTCCGGGCAAGCCTTCGATGAAGGCTTGCTGGCCCAGACAATTTCGGATAGTCAGGACAAGACCGCGGGCGAGATCCTGGAGCAGCTGACGTCGGCAGCCAAGGACTTCAGTTCGCCCGATCATCAGTGGGATGATGTCACCCTGATGGGACTTGATGTCAATTTTGGATAGGAGCGCTGTGAACCAGAACCATCAGACCGCAACCGTGTTGATCGTAGACGACGAAGAAATGGTGTTGACGACGCTCCGGTCCTTCTTGGCGTTGGAGACTTCCTACGAGGTGGTCACGTTCACCTCGCCGAACGAGGCCCTGGGCTATTTGCCCAGCAACGATGTCGACCTGGTCTTGTCAGACTTCATGATGCCGGAAATGGATGGAGTCAGCTTCTTGGCAAAGGTTAGAGAGGTCAAGCCTGAGATCCCGCGGATCCTGTTGACCGGATACGCCGACAAGGAGAACGCCATCCGAGCCATCAACGAAGTGGGGCTCTATCATTACATCCAGAAACCGTGGGACAACAGCGATCTCTTGATTATCTTGAGAAACGGCGTGGAGAAGCGTCAGTGGATATCGAAGTTTTCTTCGCTGGTGCACCAC
>JAKZYH010000292.1:0-4190 GCA_047514575.1 Acidobacteriota bacterium
ATCTAGCGACGCGATTCATTCAGAGCGGCTGGTCCATCAAGGCCCTTCACCGGGAGATCATGCTTTCCGCCACCTATACCTTGAGCTCGCAGCATCAGGAAGAGAATGCTGAGAAGGATCCGGACAACCGTCTGTTGTGGCGGGCGAACCTGATCCAGAGGCTGGACGCCGAGGCCCTACGCGACACTATTCTTGCGGTTTCCGGAAAGCTTGATCGCACTCTTGGTGGTCCTTCAGCTGTCTTGGACGACGACCTTCGTCGCCGCACCCTTTACACAGTCGTGAGTCGCACCAAACCCAACCCGACGCTGGCGATGTTTGATTTTCCCAACCCCAACAGTCACAGCGCCGGTCGGAGCATCACCGTGGGTCCGATGCAGAGGCTCTACTTCCTCAACAGTAGTTTCGTTATGGATCAGGCAGCAGCGTTGGCGGAGCGTCTGAAGAAGGAAGTCCCAGACGGCACTCAGCCACGAATCCAGCGCGCCTACGCCCTGCTCTACGGCCGCACGCCCACAGCCAACGAGGTCCAGCTAGGACTGGACTACCTTCAGAAGGGCGAAAACTCATGGCCCCAGTATGCCCAGGTACTCCTCGCCTCCAGCGAGTTCAGCTCGGTGCCCTGAACCGAGCACCTTAGACTTCCCAGTCCTCGACTCTCAGCCCCACAACCCGGGAGAACTCGCGGGTATTATGAGTCACTAGCGAAAGATCGAGAGAACGGGCGGTGGCGGCAATCAACAGGTCGTTGGAGCCAATCATTCTGCCCTCTCTCTGAAGCTCCGATCGAATCAGACCGTAGTGTTCTGCACAACCATCATCGAAGGCGACGCTCAGGAAGGGTTTGAAGAAATTCTCGAGCAGGTGCAGATTATCCGCGACGTGGGAGCTGTTCCGAGCACCATACAGAAGTTCAGCCTTGACTATCGAGCAGAGTCTGATCGCCGATGGGTCGTGTCTTCGCAGATTCTCCACAAGGGTTTGCGAGGAGCCGTTGAGAATGCGGATACAGGCATTCGTATCGAGAAGAAACATCAGAGTTCGTCGCGTAGTTCAAGGTGAGGCTGACCTTCGCGCTCGAGGCGATCGCCCTTCCAACCCCCCACTACCTCATCAAAGAAGCCGGGAGGCCACTGCTCGGAGATCTCCTTCTGGACCAACTGTGCCAGGTAGCGAGAAACACTCAATCCGCTGGCTTTGGCCTTCTCCCTGATTCGTCTGGACAGTGATTCCGTTGCGTAAAGGTGGAGCTGTGGCATGGTCCAAATATAACACATATATGTGCTACTATGTGTATCCTCGGCCGGTCGAATCCTTGGCTCGACGAACTGCGTCCTCGAGACCTTCGCTACGATTCGGACAATCGGAACGATTGGATAGGAGCGGTGACAAGTTTCGAATACTCGTGTAGGATTCAAGCTAGACTCGTTCGATGCAGGAGCCTCGCATGAATCGACGTGAACTTCTTTCCCTGGTGGGTGCTGGCTTTGGCTCAGTGGGACTCTCCAGTCTCCTCGCGGCCACCTCACGCAACTCGTCCCTGGCGGTGCGTGCTCCCCATTTTCCTGCCCGCGCCAAGCACGTGATCTTTCTTTTTCTTAACGGTGGCCTTTCCCAGGTGGATACGTTCGACCCAAAGCCGATGCTTGACCGGCACGACGGCGATCCCCTGCCCGGCCCCAAAATCAAGACCGACCGGGCTTCGGGGAACTTGATGAAATCTCCGTTCCGATTTCATCGATGTGGCCAAAGTGGTCTCGAGGTGTCAGAGATCTTTCCTCGGGTAGGCAAAGCGATTGATGATTTCTGTGTCATCCGTTCCATGCACTCGGACAACGGGAATCACGAGCCTTCGCTTCTGCTGATGAGTTGTGGGCATCAACTTCCGGGACATCCTTCAATGGGCTCCTGGATCACCTACGGACTGGGATCGGAAAACGAGAATCTCCCGGGTTTCGTGGTTCTTTGTCCCGGCAGCCCGACGGTTGGGCCTCCCCTCTGGTCGTCGGGTTTCCTCCCCAATTCTCTTCAGGGAGCGCACATCCGAAACAACGAGACGGAACCGGAAAAGCTGGTTCGGAACATCCGCAACGCGACACTCGGCCCCGACGATCAGAGGCGGCAGCTGGCCTTGCTCGATCGCTTGAACCGCTCCTACCTGGGGCGGCTGGGAAACTCGCCGGCGCTGGAATCGAGCATCGAGGCGATGGAAGTCGCCTTCCGGATGCAGACGGAGGCGCCCCGGGTTTTCGACATTACCAAGGAGAAAGAGTCGGTCCGATCCCGTTACGGTGAGAGCGACTTTGGTCGAGGTTGTCTGATGGCCTTACGGCTGGTGGAACACGGGGTGCGTATGGTGCAGGTTTTCTATGGGGATTTCCAACCCTGGGACAGCCACGACGACATCATGGACCACGGCAGGCTGGCTCGCCGGGCCGACGGACCCATCGCTTCCCTGGTCGAGGACTTGAAACTGAGAGGCCTGTTCGACGAGACGCTTATCATCGTGGGTAGTGAGTTTGGTCGCACGCCGATGATTCAGAACAGCGGCTTGGAAAAGATTGGAAAGGGCCGCGATCACAACGTCCACGGTTACACCACATTATTGGCGGGCGGAGGGGTCAAAGGTGGACTGGCTTATGGGGCAACCGATGACTTTGGCTTCAAGGCGACGGAAAACCCGGTCCATCCCAACGATCTGCACGCCACCGTCTTGCACCTCCTGGGGCTCGACCACAAGCGCCTGACCTACCGGCACAGTGGCCGAGACTTTCGGCTGACCGACGTGGGCGGCAAGGTCCTCCGGGATATCCTGGCCTAGTTCGTCCGATGACCTCTCTGCTCGGGCGAGGCGGCGACTAGAAGGGCCGCACAAGTCAGCAGCACCATACTGCCGGACCAGGACCAATAGCCGACATCCCAGGCGCTCAGCTCTCGGTATGAGAGTCCGCCGACCAGCAGGACGCTGAAGGCCATGATCGAAGCGGTCGCGCCGACCCAGGTCGCCAGCTGCCAACGCCGCCTCGCGGCAACAATCAGGGCAATCCAGTAGAACGCCATTGGCTAGCCAGGCCGGCCACAACCAGGGAGCCTGGAGACAGAGGAATGGTCCGTAGGCGAACACCAGGAAGCCGGATTGTCCAGAGTTGCCGCTGCCGACTGGGAGAGCGAAAGCAATCAGGTAGAGTACGATGCTCAACCAGAACATCGGCTTCGCTAGCGCAAAGGGTTCGGACCTCGGCCTTGTCTTCGAATCAGGATTGGATACCAGCGTAAACATTTTGCTCCTTTCGGTTCGTCAAGAGTCGCTCAGAGTGTCTTCAGATACTCGATCAATGCCTTACGGTTTTCGTCGGTCTTGATCCTCGACCAGACATCGTGTCCTTGATTTCCATGGCCGGTTCGATCGGCGTTGAACCAATTCCGATCATCTCGAAACTTTCGAAGAAGCTCCGCTTCACCCAGATGGATGAACTGCTTCGGATAGAGCTGCTGTCCGACTCTATCAGGGTCGAATCGCCGTGCCGCCACCACACTGAACACCTTTGGCCGTTCTGCTTCGGACCCCAATAGATGATGGAGAGTGGGGACGCTGCCGTTGTGGAGATACGGAAAGTTGGCCCAGACCCCGGTGAGGGGAGGGGCGGCATAGCCTTCACTCTTTCGCAGGGCTCCGTGATCAGCGAGTGGGCTCTCCTGGAATGCGTCCATGAATCCCTTTGTCACGACCTCGAGGCGGACCCGATCCGTACCTACGTCCACATGAACGCCCGTCCACTGGATGTTTCCGTCTTCGTCATACGTACCATGACAGGTGTGGCAGCCCATCTGAGCCGAATAGAAGAGTCTTTTTCCCTTGGCGGCGAGGGCTCGGTCGATGGAATGGGGATATCTCGGGGGTCTTAGATGTTGGACGACTTCGTTGAACTGCTTCTTGATGCGAGGGAGGACGTAGCGTTCGATCTCGTCGAATGATCGCCCCTTTTTCAGTTCCATCGTGGTTGACATCAAAGCGTACTGCCCCCGAAAGCTCCCATCTAGATACCACCGACCGAACGGCAACTTGGCCGTGGTATGCCAGAGGGGCGGGATCTTGGCGATGTCGCGCGCACCGACCTCTTCGTGACCCGGCACCGCTCCGTTCCGACCCCGCAAGCCCAACTCCACGTGGGAGGCGGCGAAGGCGGTGG
>JAKZYH010000293.1:0-13424 GCA_047514575.1 Acidobacteriota bacterium
CATCCGCCCTGGCTGTGTTTCGCTCGGTCGGTCTCATCGACGTACTGTCAAAGTACGACTGCGGTGGCTCGCCACGAGTGGTCTCGGTCGCAAGCCTTGCCAGGACGGCGCTTGCGACGCCTCGCTACGACGGGCGATGAGAAATCCGGGCTAGCGAGCTGCCTCATACGCTAGACGTCAGAGAGGTCAACCCCAACGGGGTTGCGGCGTACAGCCCAGGGTTTCTGAACCCTGGGTTAAGAGCCATCCCTTTTGATCCCAACCCTGTTAGGGGTTGTGGCCTCCTACTTCAACCGGTGTGCAATCGCGCCCTGATCCTCACCTTCCGCAACCCCTACAGAGGGTTGATCTCTTAAGTCATCCCGGGCTTGATTTATCCCGCGCATCCCAGGGTTCGGAAACCCTGGGCTAGAGGACGCAGCCCCCTTGGGGTTGACTTCTCTTGATACTCGCAGCCCGAGGTATCAGCACGACCTCTACCCGTGTTCTCCTGGGGTCCCAGGACTTTCTCTTGTATTCCACAACTTGATCAGTTTGTGAACTTTTCATTGACCAAGGAGCCCTAGTACAACGTTCTATAAATACTCGTAGCCGTAGACCTCAAATTTTGATGGTAACGGGCAGAATCAAAGGTCTCTTGCCGGTCTGCTTTCGCAGGAACCTCCTCAAGCCTTTGTGCAGAATTTCCCGAAACAGATCTTCGTCTCGCTTTTCTTCCAGGGCCGTCTCTGCGAGGAGGCTTACAATGCGCTGTCGAGTCAGTCCCATCAGCTCTTCCGAGTCTTCCATCAGGACGAAACCCCGCGAGATCAGATCCGGTTCTCCGATCAGCTCACCACTCATGCCGTCCATCCGCAGGACGACGACCAGGACGCCGTCGGCTGAAAGGTAGCGCCGGTCCCTCAAAACCACCTCGTGGACGGCCTCCAGGATACCCTCGTCGATGAAACGGCGCCCGACCGGAATCTTGTCCAGAAGTTTGGCACCACTGGGTGCCAAACCCAGGATCTCTCCGTTCTCGACGATGTGGATGTTCTCCTGGGGAATCCCCTGATCAAATGCGAGCAAGGCATGATTCTTCAATTGGCGATACTCCCCGTGGATGGGGACAAAGTGCTTAGGGCGGGTTAGGTTGATCATCAGCTTCAGGTCTTCTCGGAAGCCGTGGCCCGAGACATGTACGTTTGAGTGTCTCGAGTCGAAGATCGTGGCTTCCCTGCGATAGAAATGATCCACCAGGCTGGTGATCAACTTTTCGTTGCCCGGTATGATCCTTGCCGAGAGAATGACAACGTCCCCCTTTTCTACCTGGACCTGCGAAAACTCGTTGACCGCCAAGCGGCTGAGCGCCGACATCGGTTCTCCTTGACTGCCGGTCGCTAAGAGCACGGTTCGCTCCGGGGGCAATTGTCTCAGGTCCTCGGCGGTGGCGATCTGTTCCTCGGGCACCCGGAGATAGCCCAATCTGGAGGCTTGCTTGATGTTCGAAGTCATGCTTCGACCCATCGGAAAGACCTTGCGGTCGAACTCTTTTGCCAGATCGAAGACGATCTGCATCCGGTGGAAGCTACTGGCAAAGCAAGAGAGGACAACCCTTCTACGGGCCTCGTGAAAGAGTGTCCGTAGTGGACCGATCACGGAGAACTCGGAAGGTGATAACCCCGGCATGTCACTGTTGGTGCTGTCCGAGAAAAGCGCGAGAACACCCTCGTTCCCGTATTCTGAGAGACGTGCCAGATCGCTCAGTTTTCGGTCAATCGGAGTCTGGTCAAATTTGAAGTCGCCGGTCCAGATGACGGAACCGACCGGCGTCTTGATACCCAGACTGAAGTTCTCGGGGAAAGAGTGGGTAGCGTGCAGGGCTTCAATCGTGAAGGCTCCCAGATCCAACGGTTTACGGGCCTCCAGGACGTGAAGGTCAGCCTTCGACTCCAGCTTCCGTTCCTTCAGTCGTGAGGACATTAAACCTAGAGCCAGACGACTGCCGTAGATGGGTACTGAAAGCTCGTTGATGATGTAGGCAACGCCGCCTGAGTGGTCCTCGTGGCCGTGGGTCAGGACGATGGCCCGGAGCTGGTCCCGGTGCTCCTTGAGAAAGGTGATGTCGGGAACGATCAGGTCTACGCCGAGACTCGTCCCCAGATGCCGGCCGGGGAGGGTCATGCCAGCATCGATCAGGACCATGTCCCCATTACAGCGGAGCGCGGCACAGTTCATCCCGAACTCGCCTAACCCCCCGAGCGGGATAAGTTCTAGGCACTCCACCATAAATTGCGGCGAATTATAGCAGTTGCGCCAGACATAGGTACTGTTCCAGAGAGAGCTCCTCCGCCCGGACCTGGTGCTCTAACCCGGTCGAATCGAAAGCAGCCCTGAGTTCCTCCTGCGGACGTTCTCCGGCTCTAATGAGGTTATTCCAAAGGGTCTTCCTGCGGTGAGCGAAAGCGTTGCGCAGCAGGGCAAGAAAGCCCTCGTAGTCTCGGACCGCGTTCCCCCTCCTCCGAGGAATCAGCTTTATCACGGAGGATTGCACTCTGGGTCTGGGGACGAAGACCGTAGGCGGAACCGTAAAACCCCGGATCCGCTCAAAGTGATACTCCATCACCAACGTCAGGAAGCCATAGTCCCTGGTTGCGGGTCGCGCCAGGATGCGGGAAGCCACTTCCTTCTGCAGCATGCAAGTCAGGCTCTGAAACCGATCCTTCACTTCGGTCATCTTTGTCAGTATTGGTGTAGAGATGTTGTAGGGAAGGTTGCCAACGATTTTGACAGGGCTTTGGGGTAAGATGCCGGCCCAGTTGAGATCGAGGACATCACCTCGAATCAGTGTCAGCCGACTGGCTAGTTTCGGCGGAAGATTAGATTCGAGATAGGCGATCATCTCCCGGTCAAATTCGATTGCGAGCACCTCTCGCGCCGTGGCCAGGAGTGGCTGGGTCAGAGCGCCGGTTCCTGGACCGATTTCAACCACAGTGTCGCTTTTGTCGATTCCGGCAAAATCAACGATCCTGCGGCAAGTGTTGGGGTCGGCGAGGAAGTGCTGTCCAAGCGGGCGCTTTGCCCAGGGTGCTTTTTGAGTCAAGCCATTGCGTATGGTAGCATGGCGATCCCGCTTTGCCTCCGTTCAGGCCGCGCTCTGACGAGGAAAGCGATTGAAAATCAGGAGGTTAAGATGAGCGATAAAGTGCAGGATGTAACCGATCAGAGTTTTGAAGAGGAAGTGCTGAATTCGAGCCAGCCAGTGCTGGTTGATTTCTGGGCTCAGTGGTGCGCGCCCTGCCGCATGCTTGCTCCGACCATCGACCAAGTTGCTGAAGATTTTGCGGGTCGGGCCAAGGTAGTCAAGCTGAATGTCGACGACAATATGGGCACCTCGGCCAAGTACAACATCCGGGGCATACCAACCTTGCTACTGTTCAAGGATGGCCAGATCAAAGACCAGGTAGTGGGATCCACCTCGAAGGACAAAATTTCCCGGCTGATCGAGGCTCAGCTGCAACAGCCGGCCGACGCCTGAATGCAGGTGTTTTTTGGGCGGCAGCTGCGCCAAACCCTATAGATCCGCTGTCCGAGAGGCAGAGCATTTTCCCTGCCTAATCTGGGAAATCAGGGCTGGCCTTCGCTTGTGGGCCCTTTGTTTTTCCCTGCTCGAATCATGGCGAACGTAGTTATCGTAGGCACTCAGTGGGGCGATGAGGGCAAAGGCAAGATTGTCGACCTGATCACCCGACACTTCGATGTGGTCGCCCGCTACCAAGGGGGGCACAATGCCGGACACACGGTGAGTTTGAACGGCGAGCAGTACGTTCTTCACCTCATTCCCTCGGGGATTCTCCATCCCGGAAAGCAGTGTGTCATCGGGAACGGCGTCGTCGTTGACCCCTTTGCTCTGGTAGAGGAAATCGAGGCTCTGCAGCAGTTGGAGCTGGCAGGAAGACTCTTCTTGAGCAATCGCGCCCACCTCATCATGCCCTATCATCGGAAATTGGAAGAAGCCGAAGAGGCGAGGCTGGGTGCGGAGCGAATCGGTACTACCAGCAGAGGAATAGGGCCCTGTTACGAAGACAAGATGGCCCGCCGCGGCATCCGGGTAGGGGATCTTTTCTGTCCTGATGTCCTCAAGTCAAAGGTCCAGGACAACGTCGATTTCAAGAACCAGCTTCTGACCGGCGTCTACGGCGTTGAGCCGGTGGACTCCGATCCGATTTGCGATGCCTATCTAGAGATCGGAGCCCGGATTGAGGGTTTCGTCACCGATACTTCTGAGTACCTGAATCAAACGATACGAGAAGAGAAGAGCATCCTCTTCGAGGGAGCTCAGGGTACACTGTTGGATGTCGATCATGGTACCTACCCCTTCGTCACCTCCTCCAGCGCGACTGCCGGAGGGGCATGTACGGGTACGGGAGTAGGTCCCAATGCGATCGACGGCGTCATTGGAATCGCCAAGGCCTACACCACACGCGTCGGAAGCGGTCCTTTTCCCACCGAGATGACGGGGAAGATACTGGACGACGTTCGCGAGAAAGGTTCTGAGTACGGAGCCACCACAGGACGGCCTCGGCGATGTGGCTGGTTCGATGCCGTCGTCGTGCGCTACGCCTGTTTGATCAACCGCATTGATACCCTGGTGATGACCAAGCTGGATGTGCTAGACGAGCTCGCCGAGATCCGAGTTTGCACCGGCTACAGCAGCCGCGGAGAGTCCCTGGAGTTCTTTCCTTTCGATGGGATAGCTTTGGACGGAGTAGTTCCTACTTATGAGACACTTCCTGGCTGGCAGCAGGACACCTCGGGGATTGAAGAGTATGAACAGCTTCCCGAAAAGGCAAAGCGATACTTGTCCCGTATCGCAGAGCTGATCGAGACTGATATTTCCATTATCTCTATCGGCCCCAACCGCTCCGAAACCATCATCCTGGAAGAAGATGTCCGCCTGAGGCGCCTGCTGGGTTCCTGAGACGATCGATCATCCCAAGATACAATGAGTGTCGTTAGCATTTTAGGGGCCTGCTCCCGGGGCAAGAGTAGGCCGTTTACGAGAACCGAAGTCCGGCCACCCCAATGACCAGCGGCACAGCTGTCGTCCTTGTCTTACGGCAGCTCCACCTCATAGAATAATCGTGCCATGAACGCGATTGATCAGGCGCTGGAAAAAGTGTTCGCGGGAGAGCGTATTGGACCCGAAGATGCGCTGATGCTGCTTCGCAGCCGAGAGCTGCAAAAGGTGGGGCGGGCCGCGGATTTCGTGCGCCGAAAGCTCCACCCGGAGGGAGTCGTCTCTTTCCTGATCGATCGCAATATCAACTACACAAACGTGTGCGTCGCCCGCTGCACCTTTTGCAATTTCTATCGCCGGCCCGGCGATCAGGAGGGATACGTCCTTCCCTTGGAGTCAATCTTCAAGAAGATCGAGGAGACGATAGCCCTCGGTGGCACTGGAATACTGATGCAGGGCGGGATGCACCCTGACCTGAAGATTGATTACTACGAAAAGCTTTTGAGTTCGATTCGGGAGCGCTATCAGATCCACCTCCACTGTTTCTCACCCCCAGAGATTGTGGTCTTGGCCAAGTTGAGCCGGATCAGTATCCGGGAATCCATCCGGAGGCTGAAGGCGGCAGGGTTGGCCTCGATCCCAGGGGGGGGCGCCGAGATCCTGGTCGAGAGGATGCGCAAGAGCATTAGTCCTGGAAAGTGCAGCGCCCAGGAGTGGTTGGAGGTCATGCGGGTGGCCCACGAGGAGGGTCTGTCGACCACGGCGACCATGATGATTGGTGGAGGAGAGACGCTGGAGGAACGTATCGAGCACCTCGATGCCATCCGGGAACTGCAGGACCAGACCGGTGGTTTCGTAGCGTTCATTCCCTGGAACGTGCAGCTCGAGGGGACCCCCATGCAGAACTCGATCCAGAGGGAGGTGGGGACGGTGGAGTACCTGATACTCCTGGCGGTGAGCCGAATCTACCTGGACAACATCCCTAATATTCAGGTGTCCTGGCTGACTCAGGGGCTCAAGGTTGCTCAGGTCGCGCTCTACTTCGGCGCCAACGATGTGGGCAGCATCATGATCGAAGAGAACGTCATCAGCACCGCCGGAGCCAGTCACCGAGCCGATCGAGAGGCGCTGGTTCGAACCATCGAGGACGCCGGGTTCTCGGCTGGTCAGCGTGACTCGGTCTTTCAAGTCTTCAGTAAGATTGCCTGAGGGGCCCATCAACTACTACGTCTTCTTCCGGTCCTTCGAAATTCGCTTGTTCGATATTCTGCGGCTCAGCATTTCAGCTTAGCCCCGCCACCGGCTGCGGACCGCCGGATCGTACCGGAAAGAAACTTCTTCTCCCAACCGGAGCCCCTCCCCTACGCCGAAGGTGTTATTGCGCGTAGTCCAGGGTTGCAATGCGAAGCGAGCTACCCTGGGTCAGAGTCGCCTGTCTTCTCTACGCTGAAGGCGTTGTTGCCAACGCGTTGCCGGTCGGCAATAACCCCGTTGGGGTAAGGGCACTTTGCGATCTGGACCCAGGGTAGCTCGCTTCGCATTGCAACCCTGGGCTACGCGCAGTAACACCTTCGGTGTAAGAAATGTCTCAGATACGCCCATCCCTCACCAAATCAATCGTTTACGTCTTTCTTACCCCCAGATCTGAAAATCAAGTTTCAGGTTAGCGCCGCCCTCGGCTGCGCCGGACCATTCGAGAAAGCAACTTCAACCGAGTCACCGGCCACATTGGATCGTCTCGATGATGAGGTCAGTCCCGCTGACTCCGTGGAACTGTGACCTCTCACGCCCTGCGCAGCTGCGTTTCGCTCCAACATCTATAGATGCTTTCCCACATTGACGTGCAGATGTTCCGACGAATCGTTCAAGTTTCAGCATACTCGTACCTATATCTTGACCCGGATCTGTCGTTCTGTATAAAATCCCGCATAAAGTTACGGAATGATCGATGGAAAAGACGGAACGACAGCGGCAGATCGTTGAGCTTCTGCAGAGTGAGCTGATTTCGAGTCAGGAGGAGCTTCGTGTCAAGCTTGAGGGGCTCGGGGTAAAGGTCACCCAGGCGACCCT
This sequence comes from Acidobacteriota bacterium, assembly GCA_047514575.1. Lineage (GTDB taxonomy): Bacteria > Acidobacteriota > UBA6911 > RPQK01 > JAJDTT01 > CAUZIZ01. The sequence goes on from JAKZYH010000293.1 coordinate 7,070, forward strand.
TTCGAGGGACTTGAAGGAGTTGAATGTCGTCAAGGCCGTGACCGAGCAGGGAAGGTATAAATATGCGATCTTGGAGAACTGGGTCGGATTGCCCATCCGGCTCTGTGAGGTGAGCGGCAACCTCCTGGTTGTCCATACGGACGCGGGAATGGCGCCCGCAGTAGCCTACAAGATCGATGGGATGGAGTTGGCGGGGGTCCTCGGAACCGTGGCTGGAGAGGACACTCTGTTGGCAGTGGTGGCAGAGGGATACGATGCTCGGCGCGTGAGGGAACAACTATGGGAGAAGGTTCAGACTCTGTGAAGAAGATCGTGCTAGCGTACTCGGGAGGGCTGGATACTTCGGCCATGCTGCATTGGTTGAAGCAGAAGTACGGGTGTCCGGTGTTAGCCTTCATCGCTGATGTGGGTCAGGGAGAAGATCTAGTGGCGATCGAGAAGAAGGCCCACCAGACCGGAGCGGACGAGGTAGTTATTTCGGATCTACGACAGACCTTCGTCGAAGAGTTCGTATTTCCGGCGGTACAGGCCCACGCCGTCTATGAGGGCGAGTATCTGATGGGTACCTCTCTCGCCCGTCCCGCTATTGCCAGGGAGCAGGCGCGTGTCGCAAGAGAGTGGGGAGCGGATTGTGTGTCCCATGGTGCCACCGGGAAAGGAAACGACCAGGTACGCTTCGAACTGACGTTCCACTCCCTGGCACCGGAGCTCAAGATTCTGGCGCCCTGGCGAAGTTGGGAGTTTCGGGGGCGTCGAGACCTGATCCAATACTCCAGGAGCCATGGGATTCCCATCACATCCACCGAAGAGAAGCCTTACAGCATCGATCAGAATCTGATGCACACCTCCTACGAAGGGGGAATTCTGGAGGATCCCTGGGAGCCTCCACCGGCAGATATTTTCCTGCGCACCGTATCCCCCTTGGAGGCTCCGGACGAGCCTCTCGACCTGGTGATTGAGTTTGAGCAGGGCAGACCGGTGAAGCTGGATGGACGTCATCTGGGTTCGGTCGAGCTGATCGAGGAGCTCAACCGCCAGGGGGGGGCTCATGGGGTTGGACGGGTAGACCTGGTAGAGAATCGGATGGTGGGGATGAAGTCTCGCGGGGTCTACGAAACGCCCGGCGTCACGATTCTGCACAAAGCGCATCGAGCTTTGGAGTCGTTGACTCAGGATCGTGAGGCCTATCATCTCAAGGATGAACTCGCGGCCAGACTCGCGTCGCTCATGTACAACGGATTCTGGTTTTCCCCTGAAATGGAGATGTTGTTGAAGCTGGTCCGCGGCTCTCAGGAGCATGTTTCCGGGGAGGTGAAGGTGGAGCTGTACAAGGGAAACTGTTCCATCCGGGGACGGCGCTCGCCTTACAGCCTCTACGATCCTTCCTATGCGACCTTCGAGGAAGACGAAGTTTACAGTCAGGCGGACGCGGAGGGTTTTATTCGGCTTCAGGGATTGAGGCTGAAGATCGCGGCCATGGTTGGGGGCCGGAAGTCGAATTGGGTTCCGTTGAGGTAGTGCGTTCGCAAACCAGAGATCGATATGTCTGAGCAGGATTCGACCAGATCACCCTGGGGAGGGCGATTCAAGCAGAAGCTTGATTCGGTGGCGCAGTCCTATACCCGATCCCTGCATCTGGACAGGCGGCTTGCCCCCTATGATCTCCGCGGAAGTCAGGTGCACGCTCGTATGTTGGCGCAGCAGGGAATCATCAGTTGCGAGGACCGGGACTCTATCCTCCAGGGTCTGGAGCAGATCGAGGAAGAGATTGATTCGGGCCGCTTTCCCTTCCGGGACGAGTTGGAAGATATCCATATGAACATAGAGAGGCGGCTCCAGGAGCTGATAGGAGAGCCAGGCGGCCGCCTCCACACGGGTCGTAGTCGCAACGATCAGGTGGCGCTGGACCTCAAGCTGTTTTGCCTCGACACAGCCTCCTCCTGGCAAGCATGGCTCCTGGAGCTTCAAAGCTGTCTGCTGGCCAGGTCGCGGGAGCTGAGGCTCGAGTTGTTCCCCGCCTGGACTCACCTTCAGTCGGCACAACCGCTGTCCTGGGCGCACTACCTTCTTGGCTATTGCGAAATGTTCAAGCGGGATTTCCGGCGCCTCGGTTTCTACCAGGAGCTTCACTCCATTTCGCCCCTTGGAGCTGGGGCCCTGGCGGGAAGCACGCTGCCACTGGATCCAGAGCAGACCGCTCTCGAACTGGGCTTTGGCTCCAGCTTTAGCAACAGCTATGACGTGGTCGGAGATCGCGATTTCGTGGTGGAACTACTGCAGATTGGTGCCCAGGTGATGTTGCACTTCAGCCGTCTGGCCGAGGACTTCATCTATTTCTCCAGTACTCCGGTGAGCTGGATAGAGTTACCGGACTCCTTGTGTACGGGAAGTAGCATGATGCCCCAGAAGAAGAACCCCGACATTCTGGAACTGGCGAGGGGCAAGGCGGCCTCTGTCCTGGGTCACGTCACAGCCGTTTCGGTCTTGATCAAAGGTCTGCCCAGTTCCTATCAGCGCGACCTGCAGCAGGACAAGGAGCACCTTTTCCCGGCGGTCGATATTGTGATAGAGACACTGCAGATCCTGCCGGCGGTCGCACGAGATTTCCAGATTGACAGTGTCCGCACTGAGGCTGCCCTGAGCTCCGGTTTTCTAATGGCGACGGACCTGGCAGAGTACCTTGTTTCCAGAGGAGTTACCTTTCGGAGCGCTCATGAGCAGGTGGGGCGAATGGTGGCCTACTGTTCGGAGCAAGGGCTGACGCTCGAACAGTTGTCCCTTGAGAAGATCCAAGAGTTCGCTCCTGGAAGCGATCCAGCCGTTCGTGAGGTGCTTCAACCTCGGGGAGTACTCCAACGGCGGGTACACAAAGGCAGTACGGGGCTGGAGTCGATTGACCGTCAGATCCGGGATTGGGATGACTGGATCCGGGAACACCGGGACTCGGCTGCTTTCGATGACGAGAAGCAGGATATCGGGCCCAGTATCTCGAGTGAGGGAACTGATCCTGGAGATCACGAAATGAGAGAAGGGAGGGCTGCTAAGCCATGAGAGACTTTATCTCACTGAAAGATTTCACTCCGGCTCAGTGGAAGCAGATCCTCAGCTTGAGTCGAGAAGTCAAGGGTCGGGCCTCCAATTTTCGGCAGATGATCCCCGGCAAGAGCATTGTTCTTATTTTCGAAAAGCCCTCCCTGCGCACTCGCCTGACCTTCGAGCTGGGCGTCAGACAACTGGGAGGTGACGCAGTTTATCTCGACTACCAGGAGGCCCGCTTGGGTGGACGAGAATCTCTGGGTGATGTGGCCAGGAATCTGGAGCGTTGGTTTGACTGCATCGTCGCACGAACCTTCTCTCACGAGGCGGTGGTTGAGCTTGCCGAGCAAGCCAATATTTCGGTGATCAATGCCCTGAGCGATGCAGAGCACCCCTGTCAGGCCCTCGCGGACGTCTTTACGCTGAGTGAGAAGTGGGAGAACCTGGGAGACAAGACGTTGGCCTACATCGGCGACGGTAACAATGTCTGTGCCTCGCTGGTCCATGCGGCGGCGTTGGCCGGGATGTCGTTTACGGCGATCACGCCTGAGTCAAACCGTCCCTACCCGTCCTCCGAAGAGGATTTCAAGCAGCTGTCGACGAATCCGAAGGCGACCTATACTTGTACCGACTCCGTAGAAGAGGTTCGGGGTGCCGACGTGGTCTACACAGACACCTGGGTGAGTATGGGCCAGGAAGGAGAGGCGCAGGAACGCCTCGCGCTGTTTCAGCCCTACCAGGTCACGCCGGAGCTGATGTCGCTGGCAGGGAAGAGAGCGTTTTTCATGCATTGCCTTCCCGCCCACAGGAACCAGGAGGTCACCGACTCGGTCATGGACTCCCCTTCATCGCTGGTTTTCGAGCAAGCTGAAAACCGGCTCCATGTCCAGAAGGCCCTTCTGATGATGCTGCTGGCACCCAAAGAACTAGATCGCTATTTACATCTTGAGAAATGGGCGGCATGGAAGTAGTAAGAACCAAGCCCCAAGAGGCCAACTCACAAGGAAATTCCAAGTACAAATTCAGGCCAGGGAACCTTGACTTGTGATTTGGTTCCTTGGGGCTTGGTTCTTATTCCCTCAGGGGTTCGCGAGGGCCTCCACTGCCTCGGTGGCAGCTTCTCTGACCTCTTCGGAAGTATCCTCCTCCACAACTCGTCTGAGGACCGGTAGGGCTGCGGGGTCCTCCAGACTCTCTAGTGCCAGGACTGCTTCCAGCCTCACATCCGGCTCCGGGTCTCCCAGCGACTGAAAGCAGGCGGAAAGTACTTCGGGTGTCGGATCGAGTAGTCCAAGCTCGCTCACCGCAAAGGCACGGTCCTCGGTCTCGGCACCATGCAGTGACTCGAAGATCAGCCCAGCTACCTGATCTTCCTCGGGAATCGGTCCCTCTCGCTTCTCGTGTCTTGTTGTGGGTAGGGCTCCAGGGCGGTCGTCTCGCGCGGTGCCGGGAGAAAGGGGATTCTGCCTCAGCCGATTCGATCGCTGTTTTCCAGTCTGGGGAGCGGGGCCGTTCAGAGCGGGGGCAGGCCCACTTGAAGCCTGTTCAGACCTCCTGAAGGAGGTCCAATAGAGGATAAGGAGAAACGCGGAAAGGGCCAAAAGGATAGTCTTGATTGACATAGCATTCTATCTTGAGGATGCAGGGGAACTGTTTTCCCCCTGAACCCCCCAGGCGCGACTTACCAGCTTCAAATAACTTTTACTATATAGCAGGCTTTAATCTGGCTCAAGCACCGCTCCGGGAGCAGAATCGCAAGCCCTTGATCCTCTGGGTTTGCGGGCTCGCCGTGCTCCCCACACTAGATTGACACCCAATCCGTGGCTATGTTAGCGTTTGTGCCTCCAAAGCAACAGGGTTTAATCTGACTTGAGGAGGCTGAATGGCACCAACAGGGCGCAATGTTTTTACGTCTGAATCCGTAACTGAAGGTCACCCAGATAAGATCGCCGACCAGATTTCCGACGCGGTCCTGGATGCGGTATTCACAGAGGATCCCAGCGGGAGGGTTGCGTGTGAGAGCCTGGTCACTACTGGGCTTGTTGTCGTTGCAGGAGAGATCACTACCAGCTGCCACTTGGACTTCCCAGGTATTGTCCGAAAGACCATACGCGAAGTGGGTTATACCCGCGCCAAATTTGGTTTTGACTGCGAGACTTGCGCGGTGGTTTGTTCCGTAGATACCCAGTCCCCAGACATCGCTCAGGGTGTCGATATCGGTGGCGCAGGCGATCAGGGCCTCATGTTCGGCTTTGCTTGCACGGAGACGCCTGAACTGATGCCGCTGCCCATCATGCTGGCACACCGGCTGGCCCGACAACTGTCCGAACGCCGTCGTGATGGAACGCTCCTTTGGCTTCGTCCCGATGGAAAATCACAGGTTACGGTTGAGTATGAGGGTCGTACGCCGGTTCGGGTCGACACGGTGGTCATCTCCACGCAGCACGGTCCCGACGTCAGCAACGAGGAGATCGCGGAAGGCATCAAGCAGCATATCATTCGACCCATCGTCCCTGCGGAACTCATGGACGAAAGCACCAAGTTCCACATCAACCCCACCGGCCGTTTCGTCGTCGGCGGCCCTCAGGGCGACTGTGGCCTGACCGGTCGAAAGATCATCGTCGACACCTACGGGGGTGTGGGCAGTCATGGAGGGGGTGCTTTCTCTGGTAAGGATCCCTCCAAGGTCGACCGATCCGCCTCCTACATGGCTCGCTATGTTGCGAAGAACTGCGTTGCGGCGGGATTGGCCGATCGTCTCGCCATCCAATTGGCCTACGCCATAGGCGTGCCCGAACCCGTGTCCATAGCGGTAGATACCGAAGGAACCGGAAACGTGAGCGATGAGGTTCTTCGCGAACTGATCTCGTCCCACTTCAAGTTAACGCCCCGCGACATCATCGAGACGCTCGAGCTGCGGCAGCCGATCTTTCGCAAGACGGCCGCCTTCGGTCACTTCGGCCGAGAGGACGAAGGCTTCGCCTGGGAGAGGACCGATCGGGCCGAAGCGCTGCGTCAAGATGCCGGTCTTTCCGAAACCAGCACCCAGGACGTTTTGGGATAAGAAGGTACGAATTCCGCTAAGGGTCTGCGCAAGAATAACCTGGTAGAATTGGCGCTCAGATTTGTGCCAGATCTGGCCGCGAACGATTGAGTGAAACCGCAGGCGTAGCCAGACCTACGTTGAGGATTTCGCGATTGAGGAGCGGCCGAAGATGGTGTGAAGCTGAGATGCCAAAATGCCAAGTTATTTGGGTGCGGCTCTTTTAGAGCGAACCATTATCCTTTATTGACAATAGGTTAGCCGGGTCCGAATCGT
>JAKZYH010000294.1:0-6003 GCA_047514575.1 Acidobacteriota bacterium
GCGCAAGTGGTGGCTGGGTACAGTCAGCCAATTTCGCGTCCGAATGCGCCCGTGAGTTGTTGATTCTTTGAAGGCGCGAAATTGGTCACAGTCCCCGCCCAGAGCGCTACGCGTATTTTGCGCCGGAAAGTAGCTAGATCAACTCCTGAATCGGGACCCCTGTCTTGTCATCGATGGAGTTGGCGATCTTCACCGGCCGACCAATGGGATGCATGTAAGTCTTGGTGAAGTCGATACCGAAAGCCTTGTAGACGGTGGCGAACATATCTCCCATGGTCACCCTGCGTTCGGCCACATAGGCGCCTCTTTCATCGCTCGCACCGACAACTTGTCCGCCCTGGAGACCGCCTCCTCCCAAGACCAGAGACCAGCAATGGGGCCAGTGATCACGGCCGTTTCCGGGGTTCAGATGCGGAGTGCGGCCAAACTCGCCCATGGCGATCACCACCGTTGATTCGAGTAGACCTCGCTGGTCCAGATCCTCCAGCAGCGTCGAAAGCGCTTGATCCAGCGGGGGGGTCAGAGTCTCCCGAAGCGACTTATCGTTATCGCTGTGGGTGTCCCAGCTTTTCAGATCGGCAGTGCCTTGATAGCCCGCCGCCGTCACAAAGCGGCTGCCCTCCTCGACCAGCCGCCGAGCCAGCAGGACGCTTTGGCCAAAGCTGTTGCGACCGTAAGCGTCTTTGGTCTTTTCCGACTCCTGAGAAAGATCAAAAGCCCGCCGGACATCGGGCGATAGAATCATCCCCAACGCCTGTTCCCGGAAGGTGTCCAGGTTGGCAAACTCAGCCATTTCCTCTCTCTGGCGAAACAGGCGATCCACCACCTCCAGCATAGAGCGCCGCTCTTGGACGCGCTCCACGGGAAGCGACTTGGGCAAACTCAGATCGGCGACCTGGAAGTCTTTCTGGTTGGGATCGGGAATCCACATGGGATCGTATTCGGCACTCAGGAAGGCTCCTTTAAAGTAGTTCTGATGCATCTTGTACAGTTCAGGAGCGATCACGTAGGGCGGAACGTTGTTGCGAGGACCCATCTCCCTGGTAATGATCGATCCGAAACTGGGGAACTGCATGGCTGCGTTGGGCCGGTGGCCCGAGATCATGTAGTGTGTGGCCTGAGGGTGATCGATCTCTTCCGTTTGCATGGAGCGTATGATGGATAGCTTGTCCATCTGCCTGGCGGTTCGGGGGAAGAGTTCGGAGACTTGAATGCCCGCTACATTGGTTGAGATTGCCTTAAACCCGCTGTTGGGCTTGGGATCCCAGGTGTCCATCTGAGCTGGTCCGCCCTCCAACAGGAGCAAAATGCAGGCCTGGGCTTTGGCCTTTTGATGGACTGCATCGTTCGTTCCGGCTAGTAAACTCTGAAGCTCCAGGTACTGGCTCAAGCTGATGCCCAAAACACTTAAGGAACCGACGCGAAGAAAGTCCCGACGGTTGGGTCCCGGGCAGTTATTGATTTTCATGGGATGTCCCCGTTTTTGATCTTTTCTCTATCTTACGTTCCTCTATCTCCATCGCATCTAATGATTGTAGGCGAATTGGCGAGAGGCAACCAGCGCCCAGAGAAGATTTTCCAGCGCTTCTTGACGGGAAGATCGGCCGGCGATCATTTCTTCCAGTTCCACCTGCTCCGGCGCCGTCGGAAAGCGGCAGAGGGCCGCTAGGTAGAGTTCCTCGATGATGTGGCGGTCCGAGGCTCCACTCCTGATCAGTCGGTCGAGCCGCCCACCCGGCTGGGAGAACTTGCTGTTGTACGTCGGACCCGCGATCAAGTGTAGGGCCTGCCCCAAATTCGCCTCGCCCTTTCGTTCGGGCACCATTTGGCGGTCGGGTCGTCCGTACAGGTCCAGGAATCGAGAGGGAAGGAGATCGGGTCGCCCCAAGTGGATGGCGCGAGTACCGGAGGGCAATCGCATGGAGAACAAGCGCGTCGTGTTTCTGGGATACATGCGGAAGTCCTCGGGCGTCTCGGTCACCTGAGAGATGGCGTCCAGGAGTACTTCCGCATCCAGCGGCCGGGGCAGAGATCGAGAATAGTTCGTTCTATCTTCCCTGTTGGTGGCGTTGGGGCTGCCGGAGAGCTGGTAGGTCCTGGACTGCACAATGAGACGGATCAGGTGCTTCAGATCGTGTCCCTGCTTTCGAAAATCCTTCGCCAGGGCCTTCAGAAGATCGGGATGCGTGGGCGGGTTTGTGGAATGGAAGTCGTCTACCGGATCCACGATCCCTCTTGCGAAGAAATACCCCCACATTCGATTGACAATGGCCTCGGCAAAGTAGGGATGAGAGATCATCCATTCAGTCAGTCTCATCCTCGGGTCGGTGCGCTCGTCGGCGGGGAGGAGCGTACCGTCCAGAAATCGGGGAGGTACTTCTTCCTGCGTGCGGGGATGGATCACCTTCTCGCCGTTCCCGTACATTCCGTGTCCGGCGGGGTCGTCGATGAGGATGGCGGGACCCCCACCCAAGTCCCACAATTGAGTAAAACGTCCAAAGAAAGCGGTCATCCCCCAGAATTGATCCTGGATCCAGGACTCATAAGGATGGTTGTGGCATTGGGCGCAGTCCAGGCGTCGACCGAAGAACACTCGAACTTGCTCGGCCATCACGTCGGTGTGGCGGCGTAGATCCGATCCGTTATAGTAGTGCCGTGTGGGGCCGTTGTAACCCTGCCCCGCCAGACGCTCGCCTGCCATGCGGTCATACGGTTTGTTTTCCGCCACACTGTCCCGAATCCACTGCCAGTACATCCGCGCATTGGCCCCCGGTCCGGCCTCATAAGAGACTCGAAAAAGGTCGGCAAAACGGAAGGTCCAGTAGTCGACGTATTCAGGTGACTGAAGGAGGATTTCGATCAGCTGGTCCCTTTTTCGTGTGTTCTGGCTGGCCAGGAATGCCCGCACCCGCTGCGGCGGCGGAAGTGTCCCCGTCACGTCCAGACAGACCCGACGCAGGAATTCCTCGTCACTGGCTAATCCCGAAGGCATGATATTAAACCGGCGCAGTTTGGCCAGGACATACTCATCGATAAGATTCCTCGGCTTGACTTCGGGGTAGCCCGATAGGGGCGCGGCGATGACGCCAAAACCGGCACTGATCGCGTGTCCGGCAGCTCGAATAAGCACCGCCGTCTCACCCGTTTTTACCGCCTTGACTAGGCCCTCGGAGGTGACTTGAACCACCTCCGGGTTGTTGGAGACATAAAGCACCTGTCCGGTCACATCTTCCTGTTGGCCGTTGGAGAGATGGGCCGTCACCAAAAGCTGCTGGGTCCCCTCGAGATCCAAAACCGTGGACCTAGGGTAGATCTCCAATCGTTCGACTGCGACTATCTGTGTTCCGGTTTCCTCCCCGTAAGGCGCGCCCTGACGGATCCAGTTCAGGATCGTCTCGTAATCGGGAGAATCCAGCGCGAAGCGCTGCCCCCCTCCGTGGGGCACGCTGAAGGTGGGCTTGAGCAGCAACACGCTCTTTTCCGGCTCTTCCCGATTGATACGCGGCTCCTTGGGTCCCCCTGATTCGGCAGTCAGGACCTGATAAACGCCCCCTTCGACGATCCACTTGTAGTCGTCTTGGGGATAGAGGGCGTTGAGGGAGAGCTTAAACCCCCCTTTGCCTTTGACGCCGCCATGGCAGTCGCCGCTGTTGCACCCCTGTTTGGTGAAGATTCCTCCAATATCCTGAGCGAAGCTAAAAGGGCGTATCTCCTCGGATCCCTCTACTCGAAGCCGACTGTTCGCCGAGCGGCCCTCCACTTGCGCGCTAAGGACCGTCGGCCCGTCCGCCAGAGCCGCCACCCGGCCTCGTTCATCGACTTTGGCTATTCCGGAATCAGCAATGGAAAAACGGCTCCGTTTGCTGATATCGCGTTCCAAACCGTCGGCGTATTTTCCCAGCACCAGAAAGCGCTGCACCGCCCGGGCGCCCCACAGGGTCGCTTCTTCGGGCACCAAGCGCACCGACAAGAGTTGCGAGGAAGCGGCCGCTTCAGAGCTAGATCCCTGGGGAGGAGGAGGCCCGGCTTGGGCGGCGACCCGAGGCTGGCAGAGGAACAGAAAGCCGCACAAACCCAGACTCAGCGCGAGACCCAGGCCGAACGGGCAGTTTCGTCTCTCTCGACAGGGGATGATCCCCTTGTTGCCGTTCCGCTTACAAGGCAACGTGCTCACGGTCTGGTCTCCTGTTTGAGGTTAACAGCCGATGCCGCGTCGGCCCCCTTCACCACCATCAAAGGAATCTCACCCACCGGCAGCGGCGCGCCCGGCTTCCCTTCCATCACGGGCCGGGCGGCGATTCGTAGAAACCGCGGCCAGGTCGTCAGGGGGGCCTCCCGGTCGGCCATCAACAGAATAGTGGCCTTTTGGCTTTTTGCCACAAACCTTTCCTTGGGACCCTCATCCGGGTTTATTCCTCCGTCCGGCTCGACCTCTGTTCCGGGAAACACTTCCACACCGGGCGGGAGGTTTTCCACCCGCAGGGCGATCTCACCACTAAAGCCTTCCTCCTGACCCGTGATCACGGTCAGCTTCTTGGCTTCTCCCTGGGTGAGATTGACTCGCTTTTCTTTTAGCTCGAGCTCCCCCACGTGGGGAATCTGGGGGCGAATCAGCAGCCGGTAAACAAAGCTGGGGCCTCCGTAGCGAGAACTGATATCGCGAACCTGCAAGGTGTATTCCCCTCCCAGCTCGAACGTGTAAACGGTCTTCGGTTCGACGGTCTTCCTGTAGAACTGAAACTGCCGGCCCAGCCTCTTGTAGATATTGGTCAAAAACTCGATCCCGTCTCCGTCGACGATCCCCACTCGAGGATTGAAGAAGGGAGGTGCGGTAGCCGGGGTCTCGATTTCAAAGGCCAACCTCTCTCCGTCCTTTACCGTGAATGTAAAGGAGTCGATGTCGCCCGGGCGCCCGATCGCTCCCTCGATGAGAAGGGGGAACGACACTTTCAAGGCCTGATCGGTCGTCTCGTTGGGCTCCCTTTCTCTGATCGGGGAGAGACCAGCCTCTGCGTCCGCGAGGTCCAAATCCTTGGACTCTAAGCGACTGGCCTCGTCGCTTGCTAGGGTTAAGGATCCGCCCTTGCCCGCTCCGGCTTCAGCGGGGGAGATCTTCAAGGTTCTTGACCAGAGTATCTGGAGGCGATCCGATTTCAGTCGCCGGTCAAAGGCTCGTTCCCGCCAACCGTTCTTCCCCATGGCGTCGAACCCTTGATGACCCAGCCAGAGGGGTGACTGACCGGCCGGGGTAATCCGCAGCTGGTACGAGGAATCCTCCCCAAACTGGCTTGAGACGTTGGCAAAGAATCCCACCTGAGCCAGATAGCGTCCGCTTTTGCCGAATCGGTAGGTCAGTTGTGGGGCAGTCGTGTATTCATCATGAACCGCCATCGCCAGCTGCTTGGCCCGACCCGAGTCGAACCAACTGCCGGTCGGTTCGTAGAGAGCGAACTGAGACTCAAACGTCCAGGGGATCATCTCAAACGCCAGTTCTTGACCCTCCGGGGCTTTGAACTCGTAATAATCGAGTTCAGCGTCGTGACGGATCCTCCCATTGATGACCACCGGAAAGGTCACCTCTTGCGCTTGTTCGGGCGCATTGAATGGCCCGCCGTCATAGACGCCTTCGTTTTCTTGGATGACCGGATCAGAGTGGATCCAAAAAGGCACGGCATTGGACACCCCTCGAGGTGAGACCAGCCAAAGAGAATGAACCCCCATCTTGGCGGCTGAGTCGATTTTCAGCTCCAATAAGACCCGCTGCCCCCGTCCGGTTTCCTTCGTTGGGGAGCCGTAGTCCTCTTTCTCCTGGAGTTCAATCTCTTCGACTTTTTCGACTCGCCCCTTGAGGCCCGCGGTATGGGACAAAATGGCGTAGGTTCCCTCCAGGTTTCTTCCCCTCATCTCCACTTCCAATGATTGACCTTGTTGCGCGCCGAGAGGGAAAAGGCTCAACACTTCGGGCTCCTGAAAAGCGCTTTCCACCTCGCTTTGTGCTTGCAG
>JAKZYH010000295.1:0-4519 GCA_047514575.1 Acidobacteriota bacterium
ACACAACTATTACATGCCTACATAATACAGCAAGAAACCACACTTATCTCCTGTAGAATCAGTCAGTTATGTGCTAAAGTCTGAGGGAACTTCAGGCTAAGTGCCACAGGACGATGTGGATCATCGACTCCGACTATAGAGGGGCAGATCTTGCGGGCGGCGTCGAACTCGGCTACTTCGAGCGATCCTATTCCTGTATGGCATGCGGGAGAGAGGGGCCTCGATGGTCGGTGAGGCAGCAGGCACCTCCAGCATTCCTGCTCCAGCCACACGACCTGTGTCCCATGACTCACGCCGACTTCGACCATTGGGTGGCGATTCTGAGAACCAACTTTCCCGACCACCCACTTCTCGAGAAACTAGGAAGGAGTTTCTTCCCCTGTACTCCAGAGGAAGTAGCCTCTGCTCGAGAGGCATGGGAGCGAGATCATCCGGTTGGCGAGATGCGTTATCAGAACGGAGCGCGCCGAAAAGACCCAAACATCGGCCAGGCACGTTACTGCCTGGAAGTGATGAAGCCCGGTGGGTCTCTCTCGTTCCTGCGGAGAGATGGAGGAGTACTCCAGATCAGCGGACAGACAGGGGAGACCTTCTCGGTTCGTTGTACTGACGCTCGCGGGCAAACGGTTGTGGAGGCCACTGATGTCGACGGCCGGACTGCCTTGAGTGCAATCGGTCGATACCTTGCTGGGGACGTAAGAGGGGCGCTAAGCAGATCCATCCGACAGCACCGATGACCCTTACCCGCGGCCAGCAGGAGTTTTCCTTGTACCACGGCTACTGATCCCGGAGTGCTGGTGAGGCTGTGGGATCGAATTGTTGGGCAATAACTTCGCTTTCCGTGAGGCGCCGCCGCTGAACCGGAACGTTCGCCAAGCCGCCGAGATATACCCCTGATGGCGATAACTTTACTTGGCTAGTACAGCGTTCTGTAAATAAGGCTCTTCTCTTTTCGGGTTCCTTCCGGGGTGGTCTCCCACTGAGCTGAAACTTCAAGAAGAGGTCGCAGGTCGCAAGTCTCTTGTCGCTGTTCAGCGTGGCAAGAGCTTTCCCTTCAACACCAACAATCGACGCAAGAGCGAAACAGTGCCGCGAACGGGTGGATTGCCAGTCTGACGAAACCCAGCCCGGCAGAGCCGCGAACGACTTGACCAGTTAGCAATATGAGCCCAAGTTCCGGCCGTCGAGGACGACGAAGGCAGGAGAGAGCTGGACAACTCTTCCCCACGGAGTGAGCTTCCCCACGGAGTCACGCACAATCTCGCCTATCCCCGACCAAAGTTTCTTTCTCGAATGGGAGAGCGCCACTTCTTCGTCAGAGGCTTGCTATCAGTCACCGGTTCAGGTTCAGGATCCACTCGGCCGCACGCTCGTGCGAACCCGGCGGGTACGTATGTCCCCCCGGCTCCGGTACCAGGTGGAGCTCCACCCCTGTCCTCAGCTTCCTCTCGGCTGAAACCTTCCAGACGGCTCGGGCGAATTCGATTGCAGAATCGGTCCCCACCCGGGCATCTCGATCGCCCATGAGCACCCAGATTGACCGATCCGCCAGCCTTCCCGCTTGTTGGCTCAGGGACAGGGCACGGACGGCGGGGTGCTGCTGCATACCCTCAAACTCCTTCAGAACGGACAGGTCCGTCACCGGAGCCAGCACGGCTGCACCTCGTATCCGGGGATCCTGGGCAGTGTAGTGCAGGGCCATAAAGCCCCCAGCGGAACTACCGCCTACGACTACTCTCGTGGGATCGGTATAGCCCTGCTCGATCAGATGGTCCAGTACCTTGCCGATCCTGGCATTGAAATCGGCGCCGAAGGTCTCTTGGCCATGCTCGATGCGGTGGCGCCAGCAGTGGAGGTTCCTGGGCTCACCAGCTCGCTCGTCCCGGCCCTGACAGGGAAAGTCGACGGCCACGCCAAGGTAGCCGTTGTCGATCAGGGTCTGGTAGCGGCGCTGGTAATACGGATCAGCCAGCCGTTCGACTGTCCCAGGATCGAAGAGGATCATCGTCGGTGCCGGAAGCGTTGCCTCTTTCGACCAGAGCCCAAAACGAATGCCATTTCTTCGTCTCCAGGACTTGGGTTGGCTCCGATTGCTCAGAAGCAAAGGAGGACCCCCAGCATGCCAGGAGTAAAACAAGCAGAGGAGTTAAGGCTCTCATTCTGCCCCCTTTCGATTCTGTAAACTCGATCTTCACTGAACGACCTCGGCTACAAGCCGGGAGGGGTGAATCTTGTCGATTGGCAATCGACTTTTAGCCGGACACCTGCAGCACGCCACAAGCTGGCGCTTCAGTTCCCTAACAGCTTCGCCATTAGAAACTCCATCTCGCTGGCGTACTGAACCGACTCAGATACGCCTTCGATCAGCAGATGGCACTCATGTCCCAGGCGATCCGCCTTTTCCTTCATCTTTATCCCGTACACGGGGTGATGGATTCCGTGGCCGGCATCTTCCGAGGGCAAGTTCATGTTCTTCCCGTACGTCATCAGCAGCGGCGGATCGTCCGGGCTCAGATGGTTGTAGGGCGAGAACTCGACGTACAGGGGGCGGTGTTTCTCGTAGTTTTCGAGCGCGGCTTCGATGGTCTTCTCACCGACCGCCATATTGATCATGCGATGCTTCAGGACGTTCGGTCCCAACCAGGGTTCGATCACCTTCGGGTCGATTGAAGTCTGTCCGACACGAGCTGCGGCCGCGGTCACCCGCGTCGACTCGCGAAGGACAGGATCGACGGCCTCCGGGTCCGCCAGATCGTCGTGCAGCAGGATCCACATCGAGGTGCACGCTCCGGCACTGCCCCCGGTCAAAGCGATCCGGTTCTTGTCGATATTCCACTCGGAGGCCTTGGATCGCAGGAACTGGATGGCACGCGCCGCATCATGAACGGGAGCCGGCAGCGGAAACTCTCCGGTCAGGCGGTAGTTGATCGCAGCATAGGAGATTCCCTTCTGGAGATAGGGTCGGAATCGTGACTCCTCCTGCTTCTTGTCACCACCCGTCCAACCGCCGCCGTGAATGTAGACCAGCAGGGGACGCGGGCCGCTTCCTTCGGCTTTCCAGAAGTCCAACCGGTTCAGCCGGTGCGGTCCGTAGGGTACTTCCGGGTGGGTTGGCTCGAGCAGAGTCGAGACACCCGCGAAGATTGCAATGCTCGCCATCAGAGCCATCAGCAAGAGGCAGAAAGATCTCATATCCGTTCTCCCCTGAAAGAGTAGGGGCGACATTCTATAGGAGACTGTCTCTCCCTGCCGAAGATCGTGGAACGGGCATCCTGCTCGTGATTCCTGCAGGAGCTGGTGGTTCTGAAGAGCTTCGTGCTGAACTGAGACTTGAACGGCTCGTCGGAACCTCGCACGTTGGTTGGCCGAGCTCATGTTTGTTACGATCGACTTTTGGATTGTGGTCTTAGCGTAAGGAGGTCGGCATCATGGACCGGAAGAATGGGGTCGTCCACGTTGGTTCCCTGAAGGAGGTTCAGGGAAAGAGTCCCCTGCTAATATCCCAGGGGCCAGTACCCATCGTTATCTTTCATCACGGCGGTAAGCTCCATGCGGTTGATAACCGCTGTCCTCACATGGGCTTCCCCCTGCATCGCGGAACCGTTGAAGATGGCATCCTTACCTGCTATTGGCATCATGCCCGTTTCGATCTGGTCAGCGGATGCACCTTCAATCTGTTCGCCGACGATGTCGATTCCTATGCGGTGGAGGTCAGGGACGGAGAGGTCTTTCTGGACACCATGCCGCCACCGGCCGATCCCGTCAAACGCTGGACCCGACGATTGCAGGAGGGACTGGAGCAGAACCTCAATCTGATCGTGGGCAAATCGGTGGTCGGACTGCATCACAGCGGAGTCTCCCACAGCGAGATCGCCAAACAAGGTGCCTTATATGGGGTGAAGCATCGCGAGGACTGGAGCTCCGGCCTCACCATCCTGAGCGCGATGTCCAATCTCTGCGACCACCTGCAGGGCGAGGAGCGAATTGCTCCGCTGTATCACGGCCTGGTGCACATCGCCCGGGACTGTGCCGGTCAGACCCCCAAGTTCAACATCCAGCCACTCCACAACCAGGACATCCCGCAGGAACATCTCAAGCGTTGGTTTCGTTACTTCGTCGAGGTGCGTAGCACCGAAGGGGCGGAGCGCTGCCTGCTAACAGCGATACATAAGAGAATGACAGACGGCCAGTTAGCCGACATCGTCGTGACAGCGGCAACCGATCATTTCTACTTGGACGATGGCCATGTGGTGGACTTTATCAACAAGGCTTTCGAACTGTTGGACAGGGTTGGTTGGGAACATGCCAGCCGAGTTTTGCCCTCCCTGATCCGACCGCTTTGCACCGCAGTGCGCAGCGAGGAGCGCAACGCCTGGCGACACCCCATCGATCTGCTGCCCCTGCTGCGAGAAGCATTCGATGGGCTCCCCAGCTTGATCGAGGCGGGACGGGGCAAGACCTGGAGCAAACCGAAAGACTTCACTGAGGCCCTCTTCAGCGACGATCCCTACATCCCGAT
>JAKZYH010000296.1:0-9011 GCA_047514575.1 Acidobacteriota bacterium
GTTCGATGTCGCTCGGAGTTTTCCACCGTTCCCACGGCCTCTGCTACTGCAGCCGACTATATGGACAAGCGAACGGGGAGCAGATTTGGGATCCGGAAGGTGCCAACCACGTCCCCACCTCCCCATTTACCGGATGACCCACAAATATCTTCTAAGATCAGAAGCTTATCCGAATACGAGATCGAGCTGACAGGAATGCAGAACGAGTTGGTCGGGATTGAGAAGATGCGAGACGAATTACGTTTGCAGAACCAGGATCAAGAGATAGGTGGTGCGGCGAGGCGACAAACCGAAATAGGAGTACTCAAGGCGAAAACTGCTGCCCTTCAACAGAAGATCGAACAGGAGCGCAGGGAGTTGAGATCGTTGATCAACAGCGAAGCCCGGAACTCGGAGTTGAGTCTACGTTTGGAAGTCGCCGAGCGATCCTACAAGCTGTTGAACGATGTCTACGAGGAGGCAAGACTCGCAGAGACGGTAGGCGTTCAGGAGCTGACGATTCTTCACCCAGCAGTTGTTTCCTCGTCGCCAGCACGGCCAGTGAAGTCACTGTACCTGGGACTGGCTGCTGTCGTGAGCCTCATCCTGGGGATCAGCTATGCTTTCCTTGTCAATTTTCTTGATCCTTCCCTCCGCAGCGTGGAGCAGGTGGAGCAAGTTCTGAAGCTTCCGGTCTTGGCTACGATCCCCGTGATGAGGCGGGGCAGGAATTAGGCTTCCATGTTCAAGAATTCGTCGCACGTCGGAACGTCCGAGTGTCGCACGTCTCTACTCACCGAAGAGCGCGGTGAACGGTCCCCGTTCGTCCCCAGCAACAACCGACCCTTGACATAGTGGAGGAGGAGCGACAAAGATATCGGCCCGTCGCGCTCGCCACGAATCCGTCATAATCTGTGTTACAGCGTACTAGACTCCCCCAGATGGTGGCCACGACCTGTCAACTCTAGGCTATCCGCAGAAAAACCTTCAGTCGAAGTGATGAACTCGTGGATGAAGTTTTCAGCTGGGGCTCTTGGGATCAAGGCCGGAGAACAAGCTCTCTCGGCCACAAGACGGGCAGCGACGGCGCTGGCACCGCCGTGCCAAGACTGACGATGAGAGATCCGCTCAGGCCTATGGTATAATTTTGAGCAACGGTTCCTTCATGAAGCCGCTATCTTTGGTCATCCCCCTCTACAACGAAAAGGGTTCCCTCGCTGAACTCTATCGAGAGATCGTCAACGAGCTGGGATCCCTGGGCTCTGACCTCGAGATTGTCTTTGTGGATGATGGCAGCAACGACGGTTCGCTGGAGACGCTGCAGGAGATTCAGGCCTCTGATAGCCGGATCAAGATTATTCGTCTTCGGAGGAACTTCGGCAAATCAGCGGCTTTGTCGGCGGGGTTCCGACTGGCAAAGGGCGAGGTCATCGTGACCCTGGATGCAGATCTACAGGACCTTCCTGGGGAGATCCACAAACTGTTGAACCGTCTGGAAGAGGGCTGCGATCTGGTGTCCGGTTGGAAGCACCGCCGCAAGGATTCCTGGAGTAAGCTTCTGGCGTCCAAAGTCTTCAACCGGATGACCTCGCTCCTAACGGGAGTTCCGCTGCATGACATCAACTGTGGGTTGAAGGCCTACCGTCGAAGCGTCATTGAAGAAATCAAGGTCTATGGCGAGATGCATCGGTACATTCCGGTACTGGCTAGCTATCGTGGATTTCGGGTGGATGAGGTTCCGGTTGCCCATGCTCCACGCAGGTTTGGGAAGAGCAAGTATGGCGCGGGAAGGATGCTGGGTGGTTTTTTTGATCTGCTGACCGTCATCATGCTCACGCGCTACAACAGCAAGCCCCTGCATATCTTCGGAATCCTCGGAATGACTCTGCTCCTCGCCGGTTTGTTCGTTGAGGGATACCTAACCGTAGGTTGGTTTTTTGGACGATGGATCGAGGATCGGCCCGCCTTCATGTTGGGGATTCTCCTTGTGATTATCGGAGTGCAGTTCATTTTCTTTGGCTTACTCGCGGAGATGATCGCGTACTCCTCCAGGCGTCAGGACCATTTTCCCGTCGAAGATGTGCGGGTGGTGGAATCGGAAACGGAGAGAGCGACGGCGATCGCTTCGCTCCGCTCATGAGACTCGTCCTGGTTGGGCCCACGTACCCTCTGCGTGGGGGAATCGCTCAATACACGACCTCCCTTTACGAGTCATTCAGTCGACAGCATACGGTTCTACTGCTCTCGTTTTCGAAGCAGTACCCTACCGTTCTGTTTCCCGGAAAGACGCAGGAAGACCTGAGCGAAAGACCCTTCGGTGTTTCTCACGAAGCCCCGCTTAATTCCCTGCTTCCATGGACCTGGAAGAGGACTGCCCAGCGAGTCAAGAGCCATGACCCCGAACTGATACTCTTTCAGTGGTGGCATCCGGTTTTCGCCTATGCCTTCGCTGACATCATCCGGCGCGTCAAGCTCCGTTCCTCAGCCCTAGCGCTCTTTCTCTGCCACAATGTCTATTCACACGAAGGACTGCCTCTGACCTGGGGACGAACCGTAGAGCGACGCTTGATCCACAAAGCCTTTCGTCAGGTAGATGGCTTTCTAGTCCACTCCCTCTCGCTTGCCGAGCAGGTACGATATTTCAAGCCAAAGGCGTTGGTACGGCGAATCTATCATCCCTCCTATGATTTCTACAGCCGCTGGGATACCAAGCCGCAGAGGGAGAACGAAAAGCCCCGCCTGCTTTTCTTTGGAAACATTCGAAGATACAAGGGGGTAGACGTCCTGGTTCGTGCGCTGGCAGTAGTCGAGAAGGTCTTAGACGTCGAGGTCGCAATAGCCGGAGAATTCTACATCGATCCTTCACCTCTGCGCAGACTGGCCGACGAGTTGGGGGTTGCCCATAGGATCTGCTGGCATGATCAGTACGTGTCCAACGAACAAGTCCCTGCTCTCTTTCGCAGTTCGGATGTGGTTGTTTTGCCCTACCGCGATGCCAGTCAGAGTGGGGTGGTTCCTCTTGCCTATGAATTCGATGTTCCCGTGATTGCGACCGATGTGGGAGGTCTTTCGGAGGTTGTCTTGGAGGGCCGAACCGGTTTCCTGGTTCCCACGGACGATCCTAGGGCCCTGGCAGAGGCTATAATTCGTTACTTTCAGGAGGGCCGTAAGTCGGAGTTTCAGCAGAATATCCGGAGCTTCAAGAAGGTTCTCAATTGGGATCAGGTTGTAGAGGCGACGCTGTCTTTGGTAGAGGAGTTGCAGCGGAGCAAGGCTCCTTCCTGATGGGCTCTTCCCGGGCTCGCTAGAAGCCATGAGTAAACGCAGGGTAACGAAATCAAGAAGGAAAGCCGCCTCCCGCCCCAAAGGAGCGAATCTTGGGGTTGCATTTCTCGTTTTCGCGCTGGCCCTTGGACTCTACGTGAGCACGATCAACCATGAATTTCTCTTCGACGATGTCACCCTGATCATCCAACATCCAAGGGTCGCAGAGCTGCAGTGGCTGCAGATCCTTAGCTTCCATGAGTATCGACCGATCCGCACGTTGACCTACGCGGTCAACTATTGGCTGGGTGGTGAAGATCCGTTCGGCTATCACCTGTTCAATGTGGTCCTCCACGGGCTCAACGCGGTCCTGGTCTTCCTCCTCCTCTACAAGATCACCAGTTGGCCTGTGCTCGCGGGTGCCGGAGCCGTTATCTTCGCTTCCCATCCGGTTCAGTCCGCGGCAGTCGCCTATGTCTCGGGGCGGAAGGACGTGCTTGCTACCTTTTTCATACTCTTGGGCTGTTACTGGTACGTATCCTACAGGTCCACCCGGAGGAGGTCGTTCCTGTTGCTCTGCCTGCTTGGTTTTCTGCTCGGGGTGCTTTCCAAAGAGGTCGCCATCGTCTTGCCAGCTCTCCTTCTCCTTCTGGACTTCTGCCTGCCCAAGGAAGTCGACAGTCGGGGCCAGAAATCTTTGACGGTGCCTAGAGCTACCTTCTTTTCGCAGCTGGGGAGGGCTATCAAGCAATCCTGGCCGTTCTACGCGATGGGTCTGGCTTTGGCTGCGTTCGGGCTCTACTATGCCCTCTATCTGCTTCCCGCCAGCCGGAAGATTGGCTTGTGGGGAGGGAGTCTGGAGACCAACCTGGGGACCTCCTTCAAGCTCTTTTCCCACTACCTCAAGCTGGCTTTCGTCCCCTACCCACTGATTGCGGACTATAGCGGTGACGTCTTCCCGGTTTCGGGGGGGCTACTCGAACCCGCTACTGTGCTCTCAATCGTGATTTTCGTCGGCTTCGTGGCTTTGGCAATCTGGACCTATCCCAGGAACGCACTGCTTTCGCTGGGCATGTTCTGGTTCCTGATCACCCTGCTGCCGGTCCTGCACATCTTCCCGTTTCACGAGATCGCTGCAGATCATTTTCTGTATCTACCTGTGGTAGGCCTTGCTCTTATGGGCGGAAGCACGGTCGACTATCTGGTGAGGGTGAAAGGCAAGACACTCCCCGGTTGGGCTTGCTTTGGACTGCTGATCGCCGTTTGGGGAGCGCTCACTCTAAACCGAAATCAAGACTGGAAGAACGCCGAGGCTCTTTGGGTGGCGACCGTCGAGCATGCTCCCGGCTCCTCACGCGCAAACAGCAATCTCGGGAACATCTATGCCAATCAGGGTAAACCGGATCTGGGAATCTACTACACCAAGCGGAGCATCGAGGTGGATCCATCCTCTTCGATCGCCTGGAACAACCTGGGGACAATCTACTTTACTCAGGGGGAGAGGGCTCGGCGGAAGGGAGACCTCAAAGAGGCATCGAGACTGCAGAAAGAAGCTCGCCCGATTCTGGAAAAGGCAATCGAATTGGATCCCTCCAGCAGCCCCCCGGTATTGATGCTAGCCCAGTGTCACAAGGAATTAGCCCTGCTCGCAGACGCCCGAGGGAGACCTGATGAGGCCTTTTCCCTCCGCAGTCGGGCGATTCAAGACTTTCTGCGAATTCTGACGAAGGAGAAGAGAAACAGACTGCTCCAAGCCGCCTGGCTTCCCCTGGCTGGAGTTTTTATTGAAGCCGGCTACCACGAACAGGCCCTCTACTACTTACACAAGCTGCTCAAGATCTATCCCAACGAGCCAAAAGGTCTCTACTACAAGGGGCTCTGTTATTTCAAGCTGGGACAGTTTCGAAAAGCCGTTCCCCCCCTGGAGCAATCGTGTCGCTTCCGGCCATCGCCAGAGTGCTGGAGCCTGCTTGCCAAAAGCTATGAAGAGTTGAACGACACCCGAAAGGCGATTGAAATCTACCTCCGGGCAGCACAACAGATGCCAGGGTCGTCGGAGGTCCATCACAATCTCGGAGTACTTTATCATCGAGTCGGAGAACGGGAGTTGGCGCTGCGGCATCTCAAACGGGCGCTTCGCCTCTCGCCGAACGGAGCGCTTGCGCCGGGAATTCGGAGCATGCTCGAGCTGATTGAAAGCAATGTACCAGGATCGTCAAGTCACGGTAGTGATACCTTGTCTCAATGAGGAAGAGGGTATCCGGAAGGTGCTTTCCCAGATACCGAATTTCGTCGACGAGGTGATCGTTGTCGATAACGACTCCACCGATGGCACAGCTCGGATTGCGCGGGAGATGGGCGCTCGGGTGATCCATGAGAATGTGAGGGGCTACGGCAGAGCCTACAAGACTGGACTCCTGCACGCCCGCGGAGACATCATTGTCACTCTTGACGGTGACCATTCCTACCCCGTCGACTCTCTGTCCTATCTCATCGAATCCCTGCTCCGGTCTCGGGTTGGATTCGTCTCGGCCTCCCGCTTTCCCATTCAGAATCCTGATGCGATGGCCTTGAAGAACCTGTTGGGGAATAAATGCCTCAGTCTGATAGTGTCTTTGCTCTTCTTCCGGCGGGTTCGAGATTCACAGTCCGGCATGTGGATCTTCTACAAGGATGCGTTAACCCGAATGAACCTGGAAAGTGATGGAATGGCTTTTTCAGAGGAGATCAAGATTGAGGCGCTGCTTAACCGGGACATCGGTTTCAAGGAGATCCCGATCAACTACTCCAACCGGGCTGGAGAGATCAAGCTCAGGCCTTGGCGGGATGGTTGGAATAACCTTCTGTTCCTTTTCAAGAAGCGCTTTAAGGGAAAGTCAAACCGTCCGAAGCACTAGACTCCGCTCTCGTGATCGCGGTGTCGTAGTAGACTGATCGCGAGGAATCCGGGTGGAGCCCCATGAAGTGCCCAATTTGTGAGTATCCCCGCTGTACTCGACGCTATCAAATGATGGACCGTTTCTTTCGGGCCTCGAGCGACCGGTTCCCACTGTATCGGTGTGCCAGTTGTGGCCTGATGTTTCTCGACGAAGAGTCGGTCGTGGAGCGAATTCCGGAGTTCTATCCGCCGGGCTATTGGTGGGAAGAGGGGGGCGACGCATTAGGGCTGGAACGGCGGTACCGAGAGTGGATGGTCCGGAATGACCAGCTCAAGTTTCTTCTCTCAGTGGTTCCCGAACCTCGTAGCTGCCGTCTTCTCGACGTGGGCTGTGGTGGCGGCACCTTCTTGAAACTGGCTAAGCAGGAGGGCTTCGAGGCATTCGGACTGGAGCAGTCCGCAGAAGCGGCACGCATCTCTCGAAAACATCTACCAGACAGGGTAATCGAAGGTTCGGAAGAGGAACTCATCAGCAGGGGAGAAAAGTTTGACGTCATTACTCTTTTTCATGTGCTGGAGCACCTGCCCAGCCCTTTTTCCTATCTCAAGAACCTGCAGAAACTATTGAAGAGGCCAGCCGGGCTCATCATTCAGGCGCCGAATTGCAGGAGTCTTCAAGCCAAGATCTTCGGCTCCAGATGGTACGGATTGGACTGTCCTCGCCATCTCTACAACTACACCAGTTTTTCGCTGTTGCACCTGCTTGGCAGGGCTGGTTTCCGAATTCATCGAGTTCGTCACTTCTCGCTTCGGGACAATGCTGCCTCTTGTGTGTCGAGTTTGTTTCCGGGCCTCGATCCGATGTCCCAAAAGGTGCGAAGAAGAAATAGCACCGGCAAGGGGCCATCGTCTGGTCTCGTCCTGAAGGAGGCTATGTACCTGGCCCTTTTGGTCCTGACCCAGCCCTTCGCCCTCATGGAGGCAGGTTTGGGGCGGGGTGGGACTATCACCGTGTACGCGACCCTGGATTAGTGCAGCGCGTAGGGGGCAGCTTCCGTGAAGATTTCCGTCGTTGGCACTGGATATGTTGGACTGGTGGTGGGAACCTGTCTGGCTGAAACTGGCAATGAGGTGATTTGTGTCGATGTCGACCAGGAGAAGATCGCCCTGCTCAATGCGGGGAGGTCTCCGCTCTACGAACCAGGCCTATCCGAGATGATTCAGCGAAATGTAAAGGAACAGCGGCTTCGGTTCACGGCCGCCTTGGCTGAAGCTGTCCAGGATTCACGGGTCGTCTTTATTGCGGTCGGAACTCCAACCGGAGAGGATGGAAGAACTGATTTGACTGCCGTTCTAGGAGTGGCTGGTGAGATCGCCGGTGCCCTCAAAGGGTACAAGATCATCGTCAACAAGAGCACAGTGCCCGTGGGCACTGGAGACCGTATCTACAAGGAAATGAAGAAGATTTCCGGGTTCCAATTCGATGTGGCGTCCAACCCGGAGTTTTTGAAGGAAGGCGCTGCAGTTGACGATTTCATGAGGCCGGATCGTGTGATTATCGGAACTGATGACGAAGGTGTCGCCAAGACCCTGAGGAAGCTGTATGCCCCCTTCACCCGCACAGGGGCTCCAGTCCTTGTCATGAGTCGACGCAGTGCGGAGATGACCAAGTACGCAGCCAATACGATGCTGGCCAGCAGGATCTCCCTGATGAATGAAATCGCCAATCTCTGTGAGCTTACCGGTGCGGACGTCAATTGGGTGAGGCAGGGGGTTGGTCTGGACCGTCGAATCGGTACCTCCTTCCTTTTTCCGGGTCTGGGATATGGTGGTTCCTGCTTTCCCAAAGATCTCAGATCGCTGATCCAGGCAGGACAATCACACGACTACGATCCAGAGTTGATCAGAGCCGTGGATCGGGTTAACGAGCGGCAAAAGCGTGTTATCGGCCGTCGGGTGCTTGAGTTCTATTCCGAGCCCTCCGGAAGTGAGTCTCCAGCCGGAGAAGTGGACAGGCTGGAAGCCGGTCCCTTGGCGGGCAGGACCTTTGCTGTCTGGGGCCTGGCCTTCAAGCCCCGCACCGATGACGTACGCGAATCGGCTGCTCTGGTCATCATTGAGGTAACTGCTGGGCTGGGGGGGCCGGATTCAAGCCTTCGACCCGGAGGCGATGGACCAGGCACGACTTCGCCTGGGCGACCGAATTCAATATGCAGGCAGTAACTACGAAGCTCTCCGAGGGGCTGATGCCCTAATTCTGGCTACGGAATGGAATGTCTTTCGTAACCCTGATTTCGAGAAGATGAAGCGTCTTCTCGAGCAGCCTGTCGTTTTCGATGGACGCAACCAATATGATCCCAGGGAGATGGCCGAGAAGGGTTTTGTCTATTTTGGAATCGGGATCGGAAGGGGTAGAGTCCGCGCAGGAATTGTTTCAGAGAAGGATCCAGGTTGAAGATGCTTTCGCACGAGTCCCCCGCAGAACACCCGCTGGTTTCAGTTGTGGTCGTTAACCATGATCGGGCGGAGCTGCTCAGGGAGTGCTTAACCTCTTTGCTGCGACAGTCCTATCGCCCTCTCGAGATCCTGGTGGTGGACAACGGTTCCAAGGATCACAGTGATGCTGTGGTGGCGTCGTTTCCCAAGGGACGGGTACGGCTGAGGTCGTTGGGGCGTAACGTCGGCTTTGCCGGCGGTTGCAATATTGGAATCCGTGAGTCGAAGGGAGAGATGGTTGCGCTCTTGAACAATGATGCCGTTGCTGGCCCCGGCTGGATTGAAGAGTTGGTGGAGGCCATGCAGTCCTCGAGACAGGTGGGGATGTGTGCTTCTAAAGTGCTCTTTTTCGGGACCGACGTGATCGACAAGGTCGGCCACCTGATGTATTTGG
>JAKZYH010000297.1:0-17296 GCA_047514575.1 Acidobacteriota bacterium
AGGGAAGCGCCCTCCCCCGGGGGTCCGGGCTCTGGATCGGGCTGGGTCGAGCCGCTCTGTCAGCGGTCTGAGGTACAATAACTAGTTACGATTCAACACATTACAGTTCTGAAAACCCCGGTTTACGGACGGGCACTAGCTCAAATTTCCCCAAAAAAGAAAGGATTGGCGTATCAAGGATCGAAAAGCCTACCCCTCTGCCTCCTCCCATAGTCCAACCAAAAAACGACTCTTGAGCGCTTGATGGCACCCTTCGCCAGATACTCCAGACCCAGTGAATAAGCACCTGACAAATTTAAAGGGAGCTTCCTTGGCAGCGTGGCAGTCTTCCCACTCTATGAAAGAGTTCTAGGAAGATCCTTTCGCTTTGCGACCCCACCTCACGGAGGGTTTGCCATTTCAGAAGACGCCCCACAGTATACGTCAGTAAGCTGACCGAGTCAACGCACTTACGCACTCTTCTTTGTTTGCCAGAACGAGATCTATCTCACCGCGCTCTCGGCAGATCAGGGCTTCATCGCACCCTTATGGTGCGACGTCCCAATATCCGCCAGAGCTCCAACCTTTGTCAGAGAAGGTCGCTCTGGGCCGAGAGGAGTTCGGCATCTAATCTGTTTACCCCAAGCAGCGACCTTCAAACGGCATATCGGCACGACCAAATCTAACATTACCCGTCAGGACGGTAACACCTGATGCGCTAGGGTCTGTCAGGAAATAACAGATGCACTTTGGCGCGAGCGCCGTGGGGGCGGATGCGAGGCGCCGCGACGCACGCGATGCCGCTGCGTATCTTCCAGGCGCGGCAACAAAGCGGATGCCGCCGCGCCCCTCAGGGCTGGGGTCCGCAGAGACGCTGGCGTTGTTACACGCTCCTTACATACCGCAGCGGGTATGCGCGTCGCTCCCGCCTGGCCAGCGTCCCTGCGGCCAGCAAAGTGTATCTAATATTTTCCGACAGACCCTTAGTGGATGAGCGAGACATTTGGGCCAGCCCAGACGTCCCTTCTGGATACTCAAAGGACGGGGGGTTTCTCAGGGCGGGATAAAGGACTCCCCCATCGGGTCGATATGGAAACCAGACAGAAACAGAATTCGAGTTTCCGCCGGGAGCACCGCGAAATGGAACAAGAATCCAACGTCGAGAGTGCATACCGGGCTTAGACCCGTAGAAACCACGGCCGGTGGCCGGGTGTCGCTTCCGGCGGAATGCCCTCTCCAGCTCTATCTCGAAGGAGCGCTGGTTCCAGCAGGCTCGGTCGACGCCAGCCAGTCCCGGCTTGACATCCCATCTACCCCTGCCTACTGTGAACTCGACTCAGAAAACCTTCATTGCCTCAGGTGGGTCAGAAGCGATGCGCGTTCTAGTGATCGGAGCCGGTTCGATTGGCGAACGCCATATCCGTTGCTTCCAGCAGACTGGCCGTGCCGCGGTCTCAGCTTGTGAAATCGATTCCTCCATCCGGCAGCGGGTGTGCACCAGATACGAGTTGGAAGAAAGCTTCGAGGACTTCGAGGGCGCCATCCTGAACCCACCCGATGCCGCTGTCATCTGCATACCCGCCCACCTACACGTACCGATGGCCATCCGTTTGGCTGAGGCTGGCGTCCACACACTGATCGAAAAACCCCTGAGCACCCACCTTGAGGGACTTGATCGTCTCAAGGACTCGGCCGAGACCGCGAAAACGCGTATAGCGGTAGCCTACGTCTACAGGGCTCACCCCATGCTGGCCACAATGCGGGACTCGCTCCTAGAGCGACGATTTGGAAAGCCGCTCCAGCTCGTCGCCTTCTGTGGCCAGAACTTCGCCTTCAACCGTCCAGCCTACCGGGAGATCTACTATAAAGATCGTGCGACTGGTGGTGGGGCGGTTCAAGATGCTCTCACACACATTCTGAACGCTTCCGAATGGCTGCTGGGCCCGATCACCGAGCTCGCCGCGGATTCGGCTCACAAGCTCTTGGAGGGCGTAGAGGTGGAGGATACCGTTCACGTCGTGGCGCGGCACCAGGAGGTTCTTGCCAGCTATAGCCTCAACCAGTACCAGGCACCGAATGAGATCATTATCACCGTAGTCTGCGAAGACGGAACCGTCCGATTCGAAATGCATCGCAACCGGTGGCGTTGGATGTCTCAACCCCAATCTGAATGGCATGACGAGAGTCAATCACTGGAACGTGATACGCTCTTTGTCCGCCAGGCGAATTCCTTCCTCGATACCGTCGAAGGCAAGGCAACGCCTCTGTGCGGCCTTCAAGAGGGCATACAGACCCTTTCCGTGAACCTGGCAATCCTTCGTGCATCTGAAACCCATGAGTGGATTTCAATCGCTCCGCGTGGCGGGTCGATCGATGGGGCCGATCGTTCCTGTACTGCTAGCAGGGAGCCCGAAACTCTCGCCTGAGTCGAGGTTGACCTGGACCGGCGGATCGTGAAAAGCACAACTCTTACTACTTATTCTCGACTTTCGATCAAACCGGTTTCGATCGAACCGGGAGACAGAGCCGATGAACCACACCGCGTGTAAACCAGACTACGATCGTGATGGCTATGCTCTCATCCCCGAGTTCCTGACGGAAGAGGAGATGGCGGAGCTCGTCCATCACCTGGATCGCTACATCCGGGAGACGGTGCCAGAACTGCCGACGACGCACGCCTTCTACCAGGACCGTTCCCGCCCTGAAACGCTCAAACAACTGCAGTTCATGGAGGAAGATCTTTTTTTCGAGAAGCTTCCCAAACGGGACAAGTGGATGAAGCTGGCGGAAAACCTTGTAGGCGAACCCGTAAATTCCTCAGTCGAGTGGTTCGACAAGCCTCCTCAGACTCATCACCTCACGCCTCCGCACCAGGATAACTTTTACTTTTGCATGAGGCCCGCCCACGTAGCCACATTCTGGTTGGCCCTTGACTTCGTGGACGATGAGAATGGCTCTCTGCGATACGTTGCCGGCTCCCACCTGCAGAGCATACGCCCCCACAACCCCACCAACATCATCGGCTTCTCTCAAGGGATTACAGACTATGGAGAGGAAGACCGAGCCAGAGAGGTCGTCGTTCGGATGCGACCAGGTGACCGGGTGGTCCATCACGGAAACATGATTCACAGTGCCAACGCCAATCGATCCCGAGTCAGGCATCGAAGAGCTTTCGCTGTAGTGTACAAGGGTAAGAGCTGTCGGCTTGACGAAGAAGCCTCTCGCCGCTATCGGGCTGCATTACAAGCTCAACAGTCGAAGGCAGGAATGGGCTAGACACACTGACTGCGAGCCAGATTATTCGCTAAAAGAAACTCGGGTAGGGGATAGGGGAGATGCTGCTGTTGTCCAGCTCTCTCCTCGGAACTTGGCCTCATGTTGCTAACGGCTCAAGTCGTTCACCGCTCTGTCGGACTTGGCGCTGATAGTGCACCCGTTGGCGGCACCCTCGGACGTTCCGACGTGTGCCGTATTCTTGAAGTTTCAGTTCAGACTTTTTCTAAAAGGTCGGAGGCGGAGGGAGCGCTCGCGACAGGCAACAGATTCCCCTCGAGATCGAATCTCATATCGTCAGGTCCCTCTTGAATTTCCAAGTCTGTGCGCCCTTCAATCTCTGGTAGATAGGCCTCGCTGACCATCACTTCGGATACCAACAAGGTGTTCGTGATGTGGATCACGCGTGCGTCTTTGGCCTCGACCAGTCCCACCGTTGACAGCGCTGCAGCTACCGCCTCGCTGTCACTCTCGAAGGCAATCGGAATGGCTGCCGCCGGCGGGTGTCCACCGGTCAAGGCGTTGATCCTGGTGGCGCTGAGATCGACTTGATCCACCGTGCGCTGATTGGTCACTTCGGCCATGCCCAGTCCGCATGCGTTGCCGTGAGTCTCTCTGGTGAGACCACGTATGAAGATTCGTTTGCAGGAAGCGGTGTCCCGATCGGTTGCCTCATGGTCGCTGTACTTACGACCCACCACATTGGTATCCATGCCGGAGCCGCTGATGTTCTTGCCGATCTCGTCGATGATCAACAGATCCGCTTTCCTGAAGGGCAAGCGCGGCATCCAGGCGGCCGCTAACTTCAGCAGGGCCTTCTCTCGCTCGTAGAACTCTTCGGGCGCCACCGCTTCGATCAAGGCCGTGTCCTCATAGGCATTCTCGACCAGTGCCAACCCTGCTACGACACTACATTTTTCGAGAACCACCGCGGCAACCGCCTGGATGATCTCCGAAAAGCTGTAGTCCTGGATAGCCCGGTGATAGAGCTTGGCTCCTTCAAACTTCCCCAGTCCAATAAGCATCATCTTGTGTAAGCCCGACTCAATCTCACCGACAAAACCGGTATGGGGCTTCACGCGCCCACAAACCAGAACATGGTCTGCTTCGTAGGCATTGCGGTCGAAATGGACTGGTAGGCCGGCCTCTGTCTGGGCGACGATCACTGTTTTCATGGAAGATCGGATGGGGGTTCCCGTAAACTCCTCAGTAATCCCGTAGCTCTCCAGGATTCCCCGCTGGCCCTCAGCAGTTCCCCCTCCATGACTTCCCATCGCAGGAACGATGAAGGGCTGGGCACCCAATCCTCGGAAGTGCTCAGCCGCCGCCCGGATCACGGTCGCTATATTGGCGATGCCTCTACTGCCGGCCGTAATCGCCACCGTCTGCCCGGGCTTGACCTTTTCGCCCAACCCCAGACTCTCCAGCTGACTTGCAACTTCGCTTCCGACATCGTCAACTCGTTGAACATCAAACTCTTGGCGCAGACGAAGCATTCTTGGAAAGGACATTCAAACCTCCATTGATGAACCAACAAGGACCGACGGCTGCCCGTCCCCTGCTACTGCTATCTAGTCAGATCCGGCTGCCTGCACCGATTTCTCCGCAGGAGAAACCACCAACGGCACCGACACCGGAGGAATACTGTAGGGAACCTTTTCCTTCTCGCGTCCCGCCAGCATCGAGGACGAGGTCAACTCGATGATGTGTTCCCCGGGGGAAGCCCAGGCCTCGGCCACACACCGAATCCGGAAGTCGGACTCCGTGGGCGGTACCTCGACCGACGAGCAGGAGACTCCTCTAGGGAAGTTCTCCGGCTTTATCGTGACCGGCTGATCGAAAAGAGGGTCTCTCTCGAGTCTTCCTGCCAGTTCGGCCTGCGCTCCGGGTCGAATGGCGAAGCCCTCAGCCCCCACCACGAGCCGATATCCCTGCACCACCTCTATCGTCACGTTCCGAGAACGGACCTGATGTTTCCGTCCCCCCTGATCTACCTCAGCAGCCAGACCTACGTTGAACTTGCTGGGTCTGGTTCCGATCGTGGTCACCAGGGTTACTGTGCCGGATCCATCCTCTTCCCCCTCATCGACTTTCGTTTTCACCTCTATCCCCCCCATGATCTTCGCTTCAACCTTCCTGGGTAGCGGTATCTGGGGGTCCGAAGAAAGCAGACGCCATTTCAACTCGTAGGGCATTCCCTGGACCAGTCGTACGTCAGAAGGGCCCTCGAGAGCGAATCTGACCGGAACTTTTTCGGTCACCATCAAGGGAAGCTTCAGGCCCAGCCATGGAGCACTGAAGGGTTGCTCGGTCATGCGCAGACTGGGATCAGGAATCCCGGTACCCACGGCCACCTCAGTAAGCAGTCCCGGTCCGACTGCCCATCGTTCGATCACCGAACCATCTGGCAGCCGGACCCGCCCTCGAACCCTGACTTGCCTCAATCCACGTTTGGCGCCCGGTTTGGCCGTCAGGCTCAACATAGAGGTCCTGATCACGGTTCGGGTGTCGGGATCATCAGGCTCTGAGCCGACCATTCCGCCTTCAACTATCAGGTCCGTTCCCGCATCCGGAACATCGAGGTAGATCTGGCCGTGGTAGCCTCGACGAAGAACCG
Organism: Acidobacteriota bacterium; assembly: GCA_047514575.1. GTDB lineage: Bacteria > Acidobacteriota > UBA6911 > RPQK01 > JAJDTT01 > CAUZIZ01. The sequence continues at coordinate 5,870 of JAKZYH010000297.1, forward strand.
ATACTTCGACCCAACCGGTCCCAGATTCCGGTACGTTCACATAGGGGGTCGTCAAGGTGAGCGTAAAGTCGGAACGCTCCCTCCGAGCCCACAAGCGGTATCCGAACAGCGGCCCCCCGCGTCCCACCAAGTCCTCCACTGCGATGAGGACTTCCTGAGTTTCCGAGGGAACTTCAAAGCTGAGATGCGGATCTGAGCTGGTTGGTCCATGAACGACGAGCCGGAAATCGTTGTTACGCGGCACTTCGTCGCCAGCGGAACCTAGTCTTTTTCCCGACCCGATCAGCGCCGTGATTCGACCAAAGAGGCGGGAGGTCCCGAGCGTGGCCGCCCGCAGTTCCACCGTCCAGAACTCCCCAGGCGACACGGCCAGGCGGTAGTGGTCGACCTCTCCGGGATGGGAAATGCGGCCGTTGACGACCGTCAGGGGATCCAACCTGGCATGATCTTCCCCTCCCTCCGGTTCCAGAACCTCGGGCAGGTCTCCTACAACGAAGGGTAGGGGCAAGCTTCCTGCCCCGTCTGGAAGGCTTACACTGATCAAGTCTCTGGTTTCCCCTGCAAGATCGACCTGGGTACGGATTCCCTCAGCCAGATTGCCTCCGAGAAACTCGATAGAGGCCTTTTCTCCACGTCGCCAACCCAAGGGAAAGAGTCCTTCGGCATAGGTGATCGGTCCGACCTTCAAACGATAGAAGTTCTGCTCCTGCCGACTGAACCGGGCATCGTGAACGACCACCTGGTACTCTCCATCAGCGGGCACCGCGAACTCGATACGAGGGTCTGAACCAAGCCCTGGCGCGTCATCATTGAAGGCAAGCTGACGGCGCTCCGAATCCAGGAGCCTCAGAACCGGGTCCAGGGCTGAGCCTACGCGCCGGGCCTCGACCTCCAACACGATCTGATCTCCACGATGGGCGCGAAAGAGGTAGGCGTCGCGATCGGGGCCGACCAGGGTGCCGTTGACTGTGACAGGTGCTTCCAACTGCTGGGCGCCCTCGATCATTCCACCGCTTTCTGCGTCTTTCTCTTCCTGAACCTCGAGGAACTTGCCAACACTGAAGAGCAGTAGATTAGACATGCCCGTGGGAGTGATGACTCGAATCGGGTATAGGTCAATCGGGGCATCGGAGGCGAGCTCGACCAGGAAGATCGCCCGCTCAGAGTCCTGACCCATCATCTCTGGTTTCGGAGCGGCAAGCGGCGTGAAGGAGGCCGGAAGCGTCGTGCGGATCTCGAGTCCCTCGGACAAACCGGTTCCCACCAGCGTCAGCCTGAAAGCCGTCCCGCGCTGCGCCCCTCTGGGCTGCAATTCTCTAAGGGAAGGAAAAAACGCCAGGCCAGTCGAGAAGAAGAACGTCCCCAAAAGGAACAGGCCGACTTGAATCCGTAGGAGCCGGATCAAAGAGCTACGATCCGTTCTCATGACTTCAACACTCTTCTATCACTTCCTAGATGGTATCAAGGGTTCCCGTAGGCTCCGAAATTATCATCTGAGAAGATCCAAGACAAGCGTTCAGCTCTTCGGCTCGAGAGCAACGGAACTGCCACGACTCCACGCTGAGTCCCGAGCGCCGCTTGGATCTGGGTTGCTTCGTACACTGGAATATTCGGGCCTGACCTTATCATCAGGCCAAGTCACCCCCGTTTGCGGCACCAAACGGGGACAAAAGACCTGCGACGTGCGGTGTTCAGACGTGGGACGAGCTGCTCGAGTTTCACCTTACCGGATCGGAGCACTAGTCGAGCTCGAAGGTAAACAGGGCGCTGCCGGCAGAAATGGCGATTTGTTGCTTGCCCTCGGTCAGATAGGTAATTGGGTTGGAAGCAACGGTTCCACCAAGATGGGCGACCCAGAGCTCCTCACCGTTGCGCGCGTCGAGGGCGAAGAACTGGCCATCGCTAGTTCCGCCGAAGGCAAGGTCAGCTGCGGTTGTCAGGACACCCGACCAGGGAACGGTGTGAAGACGATACTCCCACGCGAGCTCACCGGTCTGAGGGACTAGAGCCCGTATCGCTCCCCACCCTGGTTCGTCAGCCGCTCCCTGAACCAGACCACCCCAGAATGGACTGCCCGGACTATAGTCGGCCTCCCCCTTGTAGTAGAGGTTTGCCAGCTCCCAGACCGAGACATAGAAGAGTCCTGTTCTCGGACTGTAGGAGGGCGAAAACCAATTGGTGGCACCCTGCACACCCGGATAGACGAGGGTCCCTTCCTCACTCGGTGCCGTGTTCGGCCTCCGCACCGGGCGGCCCTTCTCATCAATTCTCTCGGCCCAGGTCTGCTTGACGAATTCCTTGGCCAACAGAAACTCGCCGGATTCCCGGTCGAGGACGTAGAAGAAACCGTTACGGTTCCCCCACAGCATCAGCTTCCTCTGCTCTCCACCAAATTCGGTGTCTACGAGAACCGGAATCTGGACGGCGTCCCAATCGTGAACGTCGTGGGGAGTGAACTGAAAATACCACTTCAGCTCCCCGGTATCCGCGTCCAGGGCAACCACCGACGAAGAATAGAGGTTGTCTCCCTTGCGCACTTCGCCGTTCCAGTCCGGGGAGGGATTCCCGGTTCCCCAGTAGAGCAAATTCAACTCTGGATCGAAGGAACCTGTTATCCACGTGGGAGCCCCCCCTGTCTTCCACGAATCCCCCTCCCACGACTCGTTCCCCGGCTCACCCGGTCCTGGAATGGTATCGAAGCGCCACAGACGATCACCGGTCTTGGGATCGTAGGCATCCAGAAACCCGCGGATGCCGTACTCACCGCCGGAGATACCCATGATGATTTTGTCCTTAAGGGCCAACGGGGCCACCGTGATCGCATACCCTCTTTGAAAGTCGGCGACCTCCGTTTCCCAGGCGACAGCACCGGTCTTGGCATCCAAAGCAACCAGGTGGGCATCGAGGGTTCCCATAAAGAGTCGCCCCTCCAGCAAAGCCAGTCCACGGTTGACACGGCCACAGCAGACACTGATCCGCTCGGGGAGTTTGTGCTCGTAGGACCAGAAGGGGCGCCCGGTCCGCGTGTCGAGTGCGAAAACATCGTTGGGAGGGCCGGTCAAATACATGGTCTCGTTGACGACCAGAGGACTCGTCTCGACCTTCTCCGGGGTCGTCATCTGGAACACCCAGCGCAGCTTCAGGCGATCTACATTGGTGGTATCGACCTGATCCAGACGGCTGTACCGGTTACTGCCATAGCTACCCGAATAGGTCAGCCAATGCCCTGGATAATCTTCGGCCCCCAACAGATCCTGGTAGGTGACTCCCTCGGATGGAGAGGGATCAGGGGTCGGCGCTGCTGGGGGAGTTTCCGCGCATCCTCCCAGGCCGAGAAGGAGGAGCAATAGAGCGAGGAAAACGGACGATGGACGCGTCCCGACAAGCCGACGAAAACTCATTTCGGCCCTCATTCCTTTCGCAGTGACGCCAGGTAGGCGATCAAATCGTCCAGCTCGCTCTCACTAAAGGTTTCCTGATAACTGGGCATTGTCGAAACCTCTCCTTTTCGAATCGCCTTCAAGTTCGCTTTTCGGAACGAAAGAAGTCGCTCGTCCTCGTCCATTATCTGAATCGAATAGGTATCCTCGTTGAGGATTACGGCGTCGACTTCGCTTCCGTCTGAGAGTGTGGCCCTCACTGGCCAGTAGCGTCGCGAGCCGTCTGCAAATATCTCAGTACTTGGACTTATTTCCTCGCTGGGGTCAAGAATGGACTCCTTCAGATACCTGGGAGCTCGCTGCCACCCCACATCACTCAGATCAGGACCCAGGCGCCCTCCTGATCCGTTGATCATATGGCAGTTCTGACACTTTCCTTTTCCCTCGAATAGGATTCTGCCTCGCTCGGGGTCCCCACTCAAACGCTGTGGGCGGAACTGCTGCTGCAGCGTCCTTAGATACGCCAGAGCCCGCCAGGCCTGGCGGTCCGAGAGGCGCATGTCGGTCATGATTGTCCCCGAGATGCCACGACTGATGAGGCGAAAGAGGCTCGAATCTTCGTTTGCGTTACGATACTCGCGCCGTGTCAAATCAGGGCCGGCTTCCCCGGTTCCATCAAGGCCGTGGCAAATGGCACATTGATTTCTGAAGACCCGGGCCCCTGCCTTCACATCGGCGGCGGAAGTATACGGATTTCGATCGGAAACAGTTTGAGCAAAAAGCTGGTAAGACGGCACTAGAAGCAGGAAGAACCCGACGCCGAGAGCTCGCCAGCCGCCCGTGCCTCTTGAGTAATCAGCGGGTCTGGACCAGTTCCCTGATGACTTTGAGTGCGTTTGAGCCAACTTCTTCGACCGCATCCAAAACCGCCTCCTGCTCTTCATCGGTAACACCACCAGCCTCCCGCACCGCCCCAACGAACAGGCCCAGAGCCGCGACCTCCTCTGCCAGGTGAGCAAACCCTTCCAACTTCGAATCAGCCTCCGAGTCGCTAATGGTCCATCTGATCTGGGCAATGCGCTCCGATTGCGCCGGACTCAAGTCAGTATCGGCCAGCTCCCTTCCGACTCCCTCACTGGCCGCCTTCAATCCTTCCTGGAGGGCCCTGGAAGCGTTGTCCTCGGCGGCGAGCTTCAGAAGGTCATCTAGTCCAAATGCCAAGACAGGCTCCCTCGAGTTGGTCTCAGGTTCTACCAGCATGCGATGAAATCGATCAAATCGCAAGCTGGATTCTCGCTCCGTCGGCGCGATTTTTTCAGTCCCGCACTCGTCGGGGTGGGAGATTCTGCTGTTGTCCGGCTCTCTCCTCAAAACTGGGGCTCATACCGCTAGCAAGTCAGGTCGTTCGCGGCTCTGACGGAACTGGCCTCGAAATAGTGGGTAGTCTACCCGTCTGCGGCACAGTTGGATTGCAGCTACTTTTCCGATGCTTCGCCGCGCTGTTTGGAGCGTGGAGACATGTGACGACTTCGGGTCCCAGGCCCTACAGATTTCGAATTCGGTTTAAACTTGTCGTCTTCTCTAATAGACTCCAACAGTAGAGTTTGGGCAAGGCCAAGACAAGGAGGTTTTCACACGATGATAACGTCAACCAGGCTGATCTGTTACGGATTCATATTTCTGTTAGTAGCTCTTCCCCTGGCGTATACGCATCCCCATGGACATCCTGGAGTCGTTCCGGCCGGGGCGACCGCACTCCTGGCAACAGCGTCGCGGCCCGCATCGATTCCCGGTGTCAGCGGGAATGGCAAAATGCGATTTCGGGTTTTGTACAAGGGAGACCACCTACCACAGGCAGCCGGCGGCGTCCTGAAGAAGGCACATGGGGGATTTGCCATAGACCGCAGAGCCGGAAAGGGAGAAGTCTACTTTGCCCTTCCCGGAGCCGGTATCATCCAGATCAGTGGAGACCTGAAAAAGACCCGGATGTTGCAGTCACCCGACGCCGTGTCACAGGTCAACATGCACAACACGACTATCTGGTACGACTCAGAGGGAACGCCCTATCTGAGCTTTCCCGCCAACAGCACGGGCCAGATATTGACGACTACGATCGATGGAAAGTTGGTCCACACCCTGAATGCTCCCAACAGTGAGAATGGTTTCGATCAGCCCGCAGTCCGCGACTACTTCATGGGCGGTGGCAACTTCGTACCCACAGACGTCGAGCAGCTAGACGGGCTTTTCTATGTAGCCACCGGATACTCGAGTCTGGATTTCGTGCTGACGGCGCGAATCGCGAGCACCAGCCCCTTCAAGGCACACTGGCACGACCTGGCCTTCGGCGGCAAGGGTAGCGAGCCCGGCCAGTTCGGTACTGGCCACGGCATCACTGTGCCTCCGGGACAAAAGAGAATCGACGTGGCGGATCGCCCCAACTCCGAGATAGAACGCTTCACCCGCTACGGTCACTACCGCTCGACCTTGAAGCTTCCCCAGGGATCTTTTCCGTGCGACATCGACTACTCCGGACGGTATGCCGTGGTGGGTTGCCTCCACGGGCCTAACCGAAAGAAGGGAGCTCCCATCTACTTGTTTGACGGCGACACTCTGATATCGACGATCATGCCCAAGGAAGACCTCGGCTTGGAGAACTTCCAGCATATTCACAACGCGGTACTCCGAAAGATGGGAGGCAAGTTCTACGTGATCGCCCAGGCCTGGAATCCGGGGGATTTTGCCATCCTGGAACAGGTCACCGACTAGAAACAGATTTCCCAGGAGACTCCGTCTCGTGGGGGAAAAGTTAGTGCTCCCTTGCGGGATAGTATTCGGGAATGGAGTACCGAGAGCCGTCTGAAGCAAGAGATCCTCGAGTCCACAAAGGAGCCAACATGATCGCCCTCGTCGTCAGAATCGAAATCAAGTCAGGCTATCGGCGACAGTTCATGGAGTCGATGTTGGACGACGCCAGGCACTCAATTCAGGACGAACCCGGATGCCTGCGTTTCGACGTGCTCGAAGATCACGAAGATAGCGACCGCATTTTTCTCTACGAGGTCTACGAGGACAACGCGGCTCTGGAAGCGCACGGACAAACCCCTCATTTCCTTCGCTGGAAAGAAACGGTGAAGGATTGGTTTGCCTCGGAGACCCTGGTCTACCGGGCGACTCCTGTGCTCTATGGCGGGGCAGATGGCTAATGGACCCTGGCGGGCGTAAAGGAAAGGTCCTCTTCCTCGTAGCCATGAGCAAGGACGAAGAAGTAGGCTGCAACACGGTCGGTCTCCGTCTCTGAGATCAGCTCAAATACGTGCTCCTTCTCATCTTCCCCGGAGACTCCCTGAACATACGTGACTTGCTCTGGCCTCAAAAGAAGCTCACCTAGCAGGAGCTTGCCTCGAAGGACCTGGACCAGGAGAGTCCCTTCGGCCTCGCTAGTGAAATGCCAATGAAGATCCTCGTCGTCGTAGAGCACCGATTCCGGTGTGCCAGCTCGAATGATGCAGTTGGGGTGGGCGTTGAGCCACTTCCAGAAGTTCTCGAAGGTTAGGGTGAAGGGCGCGTCCATCAAACCATCCTTCCTCATTTCCGAAATAGGAGCAGGAGCAGACCTATTTCGGCTTGTTCTCGATCACAGTATCGACTCAGGCACGACCTCCCTTGCCCACAGCAAGTGCGTTTCAAGCTCTCCCTTCGATGTCTGGAGTGCGCGGCGCATTACTCTAGCAGGGTGCAACTACAGGGTCAATGTCGCGGAATCCCTAGAAAAGGTAGCCGGTAGCAAGCGACCTCACACCGAGGAGGAACGCCGCCCTTCGATGGATTTGGCCCGTTCAAGGAGGCCGCTTCAGCGACGGTCCAATGCGCGTTCGCACCAGAGCCCTGATGCAGTCTCCTTGGAAACCACATCAAGCCGAGGTAGGAAACTTAAACATTTTGTGAACTTTTTTTCGACCAAGGGGTCTCTAACCACTACAACTGAGCTTGCTGGTCTAGCCTATAATTCGAGTAGAACACGGTGTCGATAACATAAAGAAGAATAAAGACCAGAAGGGTCCGGATGAACTCTCTATAGCCAGCGGGAAAACAGTCGAATCAAGGAAGAGCCAAACATGCGCCAGTATCTAGAAGAGATCCTGGAGACCGTGAGAGCCAAAAACCCAAGCGAGCCGGAGTATCATCAGGCGGTCCAGGAGGTGCTGGAATCGGTTTCGTTGGTCCTGGAGCAGCATCCGGAATACCTCAAAGCGAAGATCCTCGAAAGGCTGGTCGAGCCCGAACGGACGATCCTGTTTCGGACACCCTGGGTCGACGACCAGGGTGATGTTCATGTCAGTCGGGGCTTTCGCATCGAGATGAATAGCGCTATAGGACCCTACAAAGGCGGGCTCCGATTCCACGCTTCGGTGAACCTCGGGATCTTGAAATTTTTGGCCTTCGAGCAGGTCTTCAAGAACAGCTTGACCACTCTCCCCCTGGGCGGAGGCAAGGGCGGAAGCGACTTCGACCCCAAAGGCAAGAGCGACGACGAGGTCATGCGCTTTTGTCAAAGCTTCATGACCGAGCTCTGCCGACACATTGGCCCCAACACTGACGTCCCGGCCGGTGATATCGGAGTCGGTGCCCGTGAGATCGGGTTTCTCTTCGGCCAGTACAAGCGAATCCGCAATGAGTTCACAGGAGTCCTTACCGGAAAGGGCCTGAACTGGGGTGGTTCACTCATTCGTCCCGAGGCTACCGGATATGGTTCTGTCTACTTCGCCGCGGAGATGCTGGAGACCCGCGGGGACTCCCTCGAAGGGAAAACCTGTATTGTTTCTGGCTCCGGCAACGTGGCCCAATACACGGTCCAGAAGATTAATCAGCTGGGAGGCAAAGTGCTCACCATGTCCGACTCCAACGGACACATCTTCGATCCCGAAGGCATCGATGAAGACAAACTGAAATTCGTGATGGAGCTCAAGAACCAGCGTCGGGGCAGGATCAAAGAGTATGCCGAGGCATACCCGGAAGCCACTCATACTCCTACCGACTATTCGAAGGACTTCAATCCGATTTGGAGCCACAAGGCGGACTGCGCATTCCCCTCGGCAACGCAGAACGAGATTAGCGCTCAAGACGCAGAGAATCTACTGAAGAACGGAGTCTCCCTCGTATGCGAAGGAGCGAATATGCCGACCAGCCCTGAGGGGGCCCATCTTTTCCTCGACAGCTCGATTCTCTACGCCCCGGGAAAGGCAGCCAATGCAGGCGGAGTAGCCGTATCCGGACTGGAAATGGCGCAGAACAGCATGCGCTTTTCATGGTCGAGCGAGGAAGTGGACAACCGACTTCGCCAGATCATGAAAAACATCCACCATTCCTGTGTAGAGGCAGCCGATCGCTATGGGAGCAAAGGAAACTACATCAACGGTGCGAACATCGCAGGATTTATCAAAGTTGCCGACGCCATGATGGACCAGGGCGTTGTCTAGCGATGCGCGCTACAAGTTTCTGAACCAGGCTTCAGCAGTCCCTCGTCGCCGCTGGGGTTGTTGCACTCGAGTCGACATCTAGCCCGATATGACTCCCTCGCGACGCCTAACCAACGACAAGAATTGACTACTGTCCCCGGGCTCGGAATATGGACGTTTTCGACCGATCGAAATTCGAACTTGGATACGAAAACCGATTCCAGCGTTTTCAAGACCTGATGCGCGACCGCGTGCGCGAGGTCCTGTTGGTCGCAAGCCTCTACGACTCTTTCATCCTCTCTGAAGACGGGCGTCTACACGAGGAGCTCCTCAACCAGTACTTGGGCCTCAACCTGGCAACCACACCCGGCATCACTCGCGTTTCGAATGAGGCCGAAGCTCTGCGTCTGGGTCAGAATCTGAAGCGCTTCGACCTGATCATCGTGACCCTGGGAGCTCGCGATCGATCCATCCTCGACTTCGCCAAGAAGGTAAGAAAACAATCTCCCAGAGTTCCCATTGTGCCCCTCGCCTATGATACCCGTCAGCTGGCTGCGCTCAGGGGCAAACATGACCTGAGCGCTGTGGAGAAGGCTTTTGTCTGGCAAGGAGACTTCCGGATCCTGCTCGCTATCATCAAGTACATCGAAGATCGAAATAACGTCGCACGAGACAGCCAACTGGTCGAGGTCCAGTCCATCATTCTGATCGAGGACAGCGTCCGCTTCTATTCATCCTACCTACCGCTGATCTATACCGAATTGGTGCGCCACACGCAGAGTCTGATTTCTGAAGGCGTCAATCCGGCTCACATGCTCTTGAGAATGCGGGCTCGTCCTAAAATCTTGCTGTGCAACAGCTACGAAGAGGCCTGGGACTACTATCAGAATCATCACGACACCATTCTGGGTGTGATCTCAGATATCCAGTTTCCGCGCAAGGGTCAATCCGACCCGCAGGCTGGGTTCGAGTTCGCTCGCAACGTGGGGGAATCCCATGCCGACATCCCAATCTTGCTTCAGTCCCGGGATCCCGAAAACCGTGAGATAGCCGAGGGACTTGGCGCCTCTTTCTTGCTGAAGGATTCCCCGCTCCTGCTGAAGGAGCTGCGAGAGTTCATGCAGCGTAATTTCAGCTTCGGAGATTTTATCTTCCGTCTTCCAGACGGGAGCCAAGTGGGTCAGGCCAACGATCTGAAGAGTCTGGAAGAGCAGATTCGGACGGTCCCGGACGCGAGCCTGCTACACCACGGCAAGCGGAATCATTTTTCCAACTGGCTCAAGGCTCGGACCGAGTTCTGGTTGGCTGACAAGTTGAGACCCCAAAAGGTCACCGATTACGGAACGGTCGATCAGCTTCGTCAGTATTTGATTGAATGCCTTCACGCCCTCAGAGTGGAGCGACACCGGGGCATCGTCGTCGAGTACGACCGGGAGACCTTCGTCGAAGCCAGCAGCGTCGCACGAATCGGGGGTGGATCTCTGGGGGGTAAGGCAAGGGGTCTTGGGTTTGGGAACATCCTCATCGGTGCTCACGAACTTCAGAACAGGTTCGAAGGCGTCCGGATTTCGACCCCGCCTACCCTGGTCCTCGCGACTGAGGTCTTCGAAAGGTTTCTGGACCAGAATCAACTCCGGGACTCTGCACTCAGCAGCAACCAGAACATAAGGGAAGAATTTCTCAAAGCCCGATTGCCGGAAGACGCTATCGGGTCTCTTCAAGACTTTCTGGAATCAGTCCGTTTCCCGCTCTCGGTCCGCTCTTCGAGCCTACTCGAGGACTCGCAGCACACTCCCTTCGCCGGCGTTTACAACACCTATATGATCCCCAACAGTCATCCAGAGACCGAGGTCCGTCTGAAGCAGCTCCTCACTGCGATCAAGAGAGTGTACGCATCAACTTTCTCCTCCAGTGCCAAGCAATATGTCAAGTCGACACCCTATCGATTGGAGGAAGAGCGGATGGCGGTCATCGTTCAGGAGCTGGTCGGGAACCGGCACGAGGATCGCTTCTACCCAGACTTTTCCGGAGTAGCCCGATCCTTTAATTTCTATCCTGTGTCGCCAATGAAAGCCAGCGACGGTATCGCCGAGGTTGCTCTGGGCCTGGGAAAGACGGTGGTCGAAGGGGAACAGTCCCTTCGCTTCAGCCCCAAGTATCCACGTCATCTGGTCCAATTTTCGTCCGTGGAAAATACCCTGAAGGATTCCCAGCGAGAGTTCTGGGCGCTGGAGCTGCCTGCGAACGGCGAGAGTACACCCGAGACTGAATTCGAACTCTCTCGATTCGGGATCGAGACGGCCCACAGAGACGGGGTCCTAAACCTTCTTGGTTCTACCTATTCCCATGAAAACCATGCCATCTACGACGGCGTCTCGCGGCCTGGCACCCGTCTTGTCACCTTCGCACCCATCCTAAAAGGCAAGTTGTTCCCGCTTGCCGATATCCTCAGCAGCCTCCTGGAGTTAACCCAGGGCGCCATGGGGGGACCCGTGGAGGTCGAGTTTGCCGGGAATCTCTCAGTCCCACCAGGCCAACCGAAGGAGTTCTACCTGCTCCAGATGCGCCCCATGGTCGCCGACCTGGAAACG
>JAKZYH010000298.1:0-3790 GCA_047514575.1 Acidobacteriota bacterium
ACCGAAGGTGTTACTGCGCGTAGCCCAGGGTTGCAATGCGAAGCGAGCTACCCTGGGTCCAGATCGCAAAGTGCCCTTACCCCAACGGGGTTATTGCCGACCGGCAACGTGTTGGCAACAACGCCTTCAGCGTAGAGAAGAGAGGCGACCCAAACCCAGGGTAGCTCGCTTCGCATTGCAATCCTGGGCTACGCGCAATTACTTCGGTGTAGGGGAGGGGCTCCCCGTTGGGAGAAGAAGTTTCATTCCGGTACGATCCGGCGCAGCTGGGGGCAGCGCTAAGCTTGACCACTTTATCTTGCATGCCACACACACGAGCTTCAGAATGAGCAGACTCCGAGGGCGCAAGAAACGCTAGGGAGGACAAGACCATGTCCGAGAATGAACAGCGTCGAGCCGAGGGTAAGAGCGCCTCGGACTCGTCGCACCAAGCTGTCTCCATCGAACAGACGCTGCCCTACCTTGAAGAGAAGGCGTTGTTTTCAAGGTACCTGCCTCTCATTGGATTGTTGATTAGTTGCTTCTGGGGAATGTCGAGTGCCTCGGCTGCACTCTCTGCAGGGCCAATTCAGGTAGGCACCTCCAAGCAGGTCTTTATCGACGGACGGTTTCTGGGATCGCAACAGGGTGTGGAACTGGTCGTAAACCGTCCCCGGACGACGGGTGAAATGCTGCTGCTGCCGGAACACCCCTGGGAGAGTGGATGGATTGGCGCCTATCTTTCGGTGATCCAGGAGGGGGGCCGGGTCCACCTCTGGTACGACTCCTCGGATCGGGCCGCGATCAAGGATTCAAAGCAGGGAATGACCGGAGTTGCCTATGCCTACTCGAGCGACAGCGGAGCCACCTGGGTAAAGCCTAAGCTTGGCGTGATCGAGTACGGAGGTTCCACTGAGAACAACCTGGTCATCAAGGGTATTCATGGGTTTCACCTTTTTCGCAACCGTCCTGATGCAGCCACCGATGAGAAATACGTTCTGTTCTCAGGTCAACCCAACAAGCTGTTCGTTTCGGAGGACGGATTTCATTGGAAGGCCAAGGGTAGTGAGCCCTTTCTGAACATGGCTGGCCACAGCGGTCTGGATTCGCAGAACGTCATGTTCTGGGATTCGCGCATCGAGAGGTACGTCGCCTATCCGCGTATTAATCTTCCCCCCTTCAAGCGGACGGTTGGGCGGACTGAAAGCCCGACTCTGGGAGACTTCCCCGATCCCGTCGTAGTCTTGGGGCGGGACAGCAAGGACCCGCCCGAGATGGATTTCTATACCTCGGCTGCGATCCAATACCCTTTCGCGGCAGATGCCTATTACATGTTCCCTGCGGCCTACCATCACTGGCCTTCCCCTCCTCACCCTTCCAATGATGGTCCGCTGGATGTGCAGTTTGCTGCGAGCCGCGACGGCGTTGACTGGAAGCGCCCGGATCGGCGGCCCATCATTCGGCTGGGCCTGGAGGGGGAGTGGGATAGCGGCTGCATGTATGCGGGGTACGGCCTCTCACGTGAAGGCGAAGAGCTTTCCCTCTACTACACGGCCCTCGATGTCACGCACGGGGCCTATGTCAAGCGAGGCTTCCTGGGAGGGAAGATTAGCCGCGCCATCTACAGGCTGGACGGGCTTATGTCAGTTGATGCCCCCTACGAGGGAGGCAGCTTCACGACGCCTTCGATCCGTTTCGACGGTGATCTGTTGGAGCTGAACCTCGATGCCTCGGCCGGCGGCTGGATCCGTGTGGAATTGCTCGACGAGTATGATCGTCCCATCTCTGGGTTTAGGCGCGAGGATGCAGACGAAATTCTTCGCAATTCGGTCGCCGCCAGCGTCAGCTGGAAGGGCGTCACCCACCTGTCGAAGCTGAAGGGTCAAGCGATCAAGTTGCGGTTCCTGATGCGTGATGCAAAACTGTTTGCATTCCAGTTCGTTTCTGGAAGAGATTAGACTGGCGCCTGGCGCGCAGATTCGACGTGTCGGAATTGGGGTGTTACTCGGACCAGGACCAGATATGTTGTTTGCCAAGTTGATCGACATCTACACCTTGATAGTCCTGTTGTCCGTCATCGTTTCTTGGATCAACTTGCCTCCCTATCATCCGGTCGTGAGGTTTTGCAGTGCTTTGACGGAACCCGTGCTGGCTCCTATCCGGAGAGCGATTGGCCCAGTTTCAGGACTGGATTTCTCACCGCTCATCCTGCTCATCGGATTACAACTGCTCAGGCGCATCCTACTCTACTAGCCAAATACTGATTTTTGCCGACCAAACCGATGGAATCGAGGAGTATCCGATGCATCCGATCTCAGTGACGCTTGCCCACAGGACAGCCTTGTCAGTGATCGTTCTCATGCTTATCCCTGCCCTCGGCGCCGGCGATTCCGTGTGGATCAAGCGGGCTGGATATGAGCAGCTGCGGCAGGGGGTAGCGTCCGATGGCGGGCAGAATCTGTACGTCTCACGAAAAGGCCGCATACAGACCATCAATCGGCAGGACTTCAATCTGGACGGCGAGCTGGATCTGTTGTTCACGCAGGATCACAACGACGTCTACGCCCCCGACTCCCTCATCTACTGGGGCGGGCCAGCGGGGTTTCACTCGCTGTTACCGGAGATGTGGCAGATGCGAGCCCCCTTTTCGGTCCTGACCTGGTTGGATAGGGGAAAGTCCAGGATGACCCGGCTACCCACCATGGGAGGTGGACGGTCCAAGATCGCCGACCTCAACCTCGATGGGCATCTCGATCTGGTCTTCGCCAACTTCATGCACAATTACCGTTCCGATCAACAGTCCCTGATCTATTGGGGCAGCGATTCGGGGTTCTCGCCTTCCAACCGCATGGAACTCCCCACCTTTCTGGCTAGCGGGGTCGCGGTCGGAGATCTCAATGGGGATGGTCTACCTGAAGTGATACTCTCCAATCGTGGCGACGAGCGCGGCGAGACCTGGGGATATCGTCTGCATCTGGAGTCCTATATCTATTGGGGAAGCGCCGACGGCTACAGCCCAACCCGTCGCACCTCGATTCCCTCGATCAGTGCCGCCGACGTCGCCAGTGCTGATTTCAACGGCGACGGCTCCCTGGATCTCGCGGTGGTCAATCTGAATCGTGAAGAACAGAGTGCGTTTATCTACTACAACGATGGAACCGGTGGCTTCGAGCTGGAAAAGCGACAGCATCTGACACGAGACCACTTGCGCCTGGAAGAGTCCAGCGGAGGCCACTTTGGAAGTTATCAGGGGATGCAGACTCTGCTCGCCACCGATCTCAACGACGACCATTTCTCGGATCTTGTGATTGGCGGAACCCATAAGAGCGTCGTCTACTACGGCACCCGGACCGGCCTGGATGTAGAAAAGGTGTTCGAGTTGCCGGCTGAAAACTGCAAGGGGATCGCTGCAGCCGATCTGAATCGGGATGGGATCCCAGAGATTATTCTCGCCAATGAGGGCCGCCGTTCTGCTGACCCTGCTCAGGGGGCGGCCCAGTCAACGATCTACTGGTCGGCAGCTGCTGGATTTGACCCTGCCAATCGCACGCATCTCCCCACGCTCGGAGCCACAACGGTCCAGGTCGCTGAATTGAACGGTGATGAGTTTCCCGACATTCTCTTCGGCAATAGCCACGATCATCGCTTCAATGACGTGCCTTCTTACATCTATTGGGGAGATTCCAATGGATACTCCTCGCATCGACGAAAAGAGCTGACGGGATTCGGGACGATCGGAAGTGGGGTCGCAGATCTGAATCGGGACGGCTGGCCTGACATTCTCCTGGTCAGCCATGTGAGTGGGAAGAGG
>JAKZYH010000299.1:0-6144 GCA_047514575.1 Acidobacteriota bacterium
GGAAGCGCCCTCCCCCGGGGGTCCGGGCTCTGGATCGGGCTGGGTCGAGCCGCTCTGTCAGCGGTCTGAGGTACAATAACTAGTTACGATTCAACACATTACAGTTCTGAAAACCCCGGTTTACGGACGGGCACTAGCTAGCTTATGGATGATTGGATCAACTGCGACCACAACCGACTCGGATGTCTCGATGAGCCGGTCCAGTTCATCGAGATTCTGCCAGCGGATCTCCCTAGATTGGCTCTCCTCATAGAAATAGTAGTTTTTCTTTAGCTGGGTGATCAAAGGTTCCCGAAAATCCTTCAGATAGACAGCGGCACGCCGATAGGCGCTGGTGTCGAGGCTGACCACCGGCAGAATCTGGAGCAGGTTCCAAATCAGAGCGATTGCTATCCCAAACGAAAGCAGTGCAGCCGATCCAATTCCGGAGACTCGTCGGCAGATCGAAACCAGCGCATAGCCGCCGAGGAGGCAAGTACCCGGAATCACAGGCAGGATCAGTCTGGGAAAACTCAGATAGAACAGGGTCGCCGTCGCCAGCGACCCGCAGGCGACGATAGTGAACAGCAAAGTCTTGTCACGAGTGGACAGCGCGAGCAGGAGTCCTATCAGGGCAAGGAGGAGGATCGGCGGCGCAACCCAGGAGCTGAGATAGAACCACAGGGTCTGCGGCGTTGTAGGGAACAGAGACCCCAGGTTCAGCGAGTGGTTCAACTGTCCCTCCAGGATGGAGCGATAGCCCACCGTCGACTCGACGAAGAGCAGCCAGGGAAGGTAGAGCAATACCGCAACTGCGGTCGCAAGCAGCAAATCAGTCGGGCGGAAAGGCTGAGACCAGACTCTCTGGGATCGGGGGCGAGAGAAGCGAAGTCCCCAGACGATGAATAGCCAGAAGGCGACCACGAGCAAGGGAAAGAACCCGTGGTACTTGGTATTCCAGCAAAGTCCGGTCAGGGCTCCCCCCAGGAGGAACCAGCCTCTGCTCCCGACCCGGGTAGCGTGGAAGAGGGAGGCCAATGCAGCCCAGAAGAAAAGAGTAAAGGTGCTGTCGGTGAGAGCTAGCCTCGAGTAGATCACATGGTACTCACAGGTGGCGAGAAGAAGGGCCGATACCACGCCGACTCGAGCACCGAACCAGTACGAACCGAGAAAGCAGAAGAGGCCGACAGTCAAACTTCCCGATACCGCCGACACCGCGATCGCCGAGGAGTCGGAAATACCGAAAAGCCAGAAGAAGACGCCTACGACCGTGGGGAAGAGGCCAGGAGAATGGCCGGCCTGGTAGATCCAGCCCTCCTCCCCCAGCGTGGCCAGCCACCTGGCGGCCATGACGTATGATCCCTCGTCGAAATGGGTAAGGCCGAGATGGGATAGGTTCCAGAACCTTACCAATGCCGCCACTGCAGTAGCTCCTAGGGAGAGGAGAGCGCCTTGTTTTAGAGGCACGCAGTCCGACATGCAGCCTCAGTGCTCCAAAGGGGCGGCGTTGGGCGATCGAAAGACGACCCTGTAGACGGTAGCAGTCTCGACCTCGAGAATAGTCTCCACTTGATCAGGCTGCATCCGGGGCAGGTTCCCGAAGAAAACGTCCGCCGCCAGCCAGGGTGCAAAGTTCTCGAAAATCACCAGGTAGGCAACTCCTTCTGCCCGCGCAAACTCACGAAGCGTGGTGGGGTCGTCGTCATGAAGGAGTCCGGCCGCCAAGATTCGATCTCGCCCCAGGCGGGATTGGGCAACCAGGCGCTGATAGGCGAGAGGAGCGGCGTCCGACAAGTCTCGCGACCGGTTGGCTACCACCAGAACCTTCTGGCCCGGCTCCACGGTGGCGTCCAGGTGCTGGGCGATCAGAAAAGGATCTTGGAACTTCGCACTCCTGTCCAGACCGGCCAAGGGGACTGCGGCGTACACGATCAAAGCGCTAATCAGAAAGACCAGCACTACTGGACCCAATCGTTCGAACCAGGCCGGCTGCCGCCTGACCATCCAATCCCTCGCCTTGCCCATACCGACAACCGTCATCACCAGGACGACACTCAAAGGAATCATCGCAAACCGAAAAACGGTGTCGTGTTCCTTTCCAATTATGAAGAAGAAGAAGACCAGGACCAGCCCTCCGAACAGCAAGAGCAGTCGCAAGGCCGGGCCGGGCTTTTCTCCCCCAAAGGCCCAGCTGAGGAAGGCCCAAGCCGAGAAGAGTACTATGGGAGAGCCGAAGAGCCCGATCCAGTACAGCATCTGACCCAGATACTGGACAATCCATAACCCGTCGACATGAGGGTTCCAGGCGTAGAAGGATCGATCCTGCGTCTGAAAGAGAAAACCACCCCATCTTCCCCAGTGAAGAAAGCTGAGCACGAACCAGAGTAGAGGAGCCCAAGCAAAGAAGATTGTCGCACGCAGCAGCCCCAGGACTCTCGCAGACGAACGGCTGCCGGAGCCCTCGACTCTTGCCTTTCCAGAGTATGAGCACCGGGATCAGGAACCAACTCTCGTACCTTGTCAGTGAGGCTAGTCCGTAAAGCAGGGAACCCCAACGGGACCGCATCGGGGGAGCATCCTCCAGGAGGAGGGCGAGGGAGGCGTAGAAAAGTCCCAGGAAAAGCACATCCTGATAGGGCATCAGTGAAAGCATCAGGTAGAGAGGACTCACCGAGAACAGGAGTCCCCCCAGGAAAGCCAGTCCCCGGTCGAGGAAGAGTCGCAGATAGAGGTAGAACCCGAAGGCTGCCAACGAACCGCACAGGGCGAAGAGGAGCCGGATGGGTAGGATACCGTCTGACAGTTGGGCACCCAGCTGGACAATGAGTTGAGTCAGAGGTAGCCAGTGGGAAAGGAACAACTGGTCGCTGAAGAAAATCCTCCCGAAGCCGTCATTGCCGTAGGGTACTGGGAAGACTACCAGAAGGACGCAGCGGAGCGTCAGCGAGAAGAGAGTCAGCTTGAGGAAGTCAGCGATGGTGGATCTGTTTCGGAAGTCGGCGCTGTATTCCTCTCGATCCAATGAGTGCTCTTTTACCACAACCGCGCGGTGAGCACGATGGCCTCTGCCTGCATGAATCAAATGTTGTACCTCTCTCGGAAGGAAACCGCCCATTCTCAGCCGGAGGCATGTCGCAGTAGAATCAGAGGGATGCGAGCCACACCCAGCGATACTCCCGCAGTGTGGGTTCCCTACGCTGCCGCCATCGCGATCCTCCTCAGTGCTCCCTTCGAGCTACTGCGGCCGTTCCTATCCTTTCCCGGACAAGAACTCAGCAACCTCGAGGCCGTGGTTTTCGGGGCTCTATCCGCCTGGATCGGCTGGGCATTTCTGGTGAGGCGGCCGATCCAGTTGAAAACCGGTCTGACTACACCGGTCCTTGGGCTGGTGGCCGTCATGCTCGTCTCTGCGCTGATATCCCCCGAGCACACGACCCAATCCCTTCGCTTTATCGGTCGCTTTCTGGTCGGCTTCTGCGTGTTCCTACTCGTCGTCAACGCCGTCAACAGCCGTCTCCGCCTCAACGGAGTCCTGATCACTGTGGCTTTGGCCGGCACTTGTGTCAGCGTTCTAGGTCTTCTCGAGTACCAACAGGCGGAATGGGTCGAGGAGGGGCTTCGTCTTTTTCGACCCAGCGATTCGTGGGCGGCAGGAGAACCCCGAATCACGTCGACCCTACCTTATCCGACGGTCACTTCTATGTATTTGGAAGTGACGTTTGGGCTGACCTGTGCGCTCTTACTACAAGCCGTTCGTGAACGAAGATGGGGACTTTGTTTTCTGACTTTTATCGCCCAGGTGTTGATCGGAAGCTGCGCGATTTTCACTCTGACCCGAAGCGGTTTGCTGAGTCTGGGTGCAGTACTGCTGGGAGCCGGATTGTTATGGTGGCGTGCCCGGGGCGGGTCCCGGTGCCTGTGGGCCCTTGTCGGCCTGGGCCTGATCCTTGGCTGCGTTCTCGCATTACGATTAGTTACCGACGAGGGTTCCTTTTGGTTGAGGTTGACGACCGAAACCTCCCAGGACTGGTACAGGGTGGACTACCAGGTGCCCGAGTCCTTGGAACTCGTAACCGGAGAGCTCCACCAGATCGAAGTGGCTATCTCCAATACAGGCCTGGCAGCATGGGACCCGACGGGGGCCGCCCCCACCAGACTTGCCTACCACTGGTTGGATCCCGAGTCGAAAGAGGTGTTTGACTTCGAGGGTCTGCGGACTTATCTGTCGGGATCGGTGAAGCCTGGTCAGGCCATCGTCCTGCAGGCCCAGGTGCGGGCTCCTGCGATTCCGGGGCGCTACCTCCTGGCTTGGGACATGTTGCGAGAGGATCTCTTCTGGTTCAGCCTCGAGGGTTGCCCCAGTGCCTATACCCAGGTCGAGGTCAGAGGTGCGATCAGTAGAGAACTACCCACCAGGCCGCTAGCAGCGATGCCTGATCCCCGCTTCGTCTTGAGCCGGTGGCAGCTCTGGTCCACCGCCCTGGAGATGATCGCGGCGAATCCGATCGTAGGGGTGGGTCCAGATAACTTTCGACTCCTCTATGGTCGCTATGCCGGCCTCGAAACCTGGGACCGAAGCTACCACACCAACAATCTTTACCTCGAGTTCTTCGTCTGTACCGGCCTCTTGGGTAGAAGCCTTTTTCTGTGGCTGTTGTGGAGGCTCTTCTGGGTTTTGCGCCGCCAGTGGGCACTGGCTTCTGAGAAGACCTTGCCTCACGCGATCGGAGTCTCGGCCGCCATCCTGGCAATCCTTGTGCACGGCTTCTTCGACTACTTTCTTGAATTCACTCCGACTTACCTGATGATCTGGTCGAGTCTTGGACTTGCCGTGGCCGGTTTGCGGCTGGAAGAAGAGTAGATGCCTCGCCTGTGAGAAGGTGTTCTGGACCGCCCTCTCTTCAGCGGTTTCCGGAGAGCATGTCGCGGGCGACTTGCAGGCGTTTCTGCAATCGCTCAGCTCCCGGTGCATCGGGATGGTAGCGGAGAAACTCCTCGATCTCGGCAACGACTGCGGCGAAGTCTCGTCTGCGGCGATAGATTTCAGCAAGCGTCAGTTGCGGGCCTGAAAAGTGTCCAGGGTCCAGGTTCCTGGCCAGCTTGAGTTGTTCCTCAGCCTCTTGTAGATGTCCCAGTTTGAGGTAGCAGAGTCCCAGCTGGCTCCGGGCCAGGGGTTCCTCCGGGCGCAGCCTGGCGGCTCGAGCATTGGCCTCGAGCGCCTCCTCCAGCTCCCCCAGGGCGAACAGTGTCGCACCCAGATTGACCAGAGCGGGGTAGGAGTCCGGCTCATGCTCGAGTGCCTTATCGAAACACTGCCGAGCACGGTCAAGTTGGCGGGACATATAGGCGATGGTTCCGAGGTGATTCCAAGCGCTGGAAAAATGGGGAGAGATTTCGACCGCCTTCTCAAGATGTTCGATGGCGCCCCGCGAATCCTCCTTCTCCAGTCGTTTCAGCGCCCGCGAATAGTGTTTCAAAGCGTCTTGTTTCACCGACAGCTGTTTGGTCGAGACGGTAGCCGACGAGCCCACCCGGCGGGTCGGTTCGAAGACGTAACTCACCTCGATTCGTCGTCTGGAGTCGGCGGCACTGGGGCCGACCTCCAGAGTGCGTCTCATTTCTCCCCATGCCAGCGCCGAAATCGTCAGTTGATAGGTGTTGGCCGGGATCTTCTTGAACTTGAAGGTTCCGTCACGCCGGGTCAGAGTCCTTCTCAAGAAGGGGAATCGGGTCCCCTCGAGGCGAATTTCCGGCAGAATGCCACGGATCGGTCTTCCGTCGGCCAGCAGCACCCGGCCTCTAAGCTCAAATCTCTCTTCCTTTGTCGCTGCTCCAGACACGGCGACGAGTACCAGGTACAAACCAAGAAAGAAGACCCCGAGCGGCATGATTCGCTTCATGAGTGTTATGCTTTTTTTTACCACAGACCATCCTGCCTTCGCATCGTCTAAGCTGAAACTTCGAAACTCGAAGGTACAAGATACAAGGTACAAACAAGCTCCAAATCACAAGCATCAAGTTCCAAACGATCGCCCACCATCACGTTCCGCGATCCGACAGAGCCGCGAACGACTTGAGCCGTTAGCAACATGAGGCCAAGTTCCGGCCGTCGAGGACGACGAAGAAGGGAGCGAGCTGGACAACTCTTCCCCACGGAGTGACCTT
>JAKZYH010000300.1:0-2670 GCA_047514575.1 Acidobacteriota bacterium
CTCCCAGTCGTCGAAGAGCGCAGATTCGATCATCGTCATGCCGGCCTCATAGGGGTAGGCCTCGGTGGTCACGTCCTGACCCCGATCACGAGCCTGCTTGATGGTCCGCAGAAACTCCGTAACCGAGGCACCCCCGCTGGAATTCGCATGGACGACGTGCAACGAAGCGCCCGTAGTTGTTGCACCGGCGATGGCCTTGTTCAAACCCTCCGGATCATAAATACCTGCCAGGCTGGATGCCCCTCTCACGTGGATGTGCGCCGACGCGCCATGGGCGGCAGCAATCCGCAGCATAGACTCGAACTCGGCCCTCGTCGCCGCAGGCGTGTACGCCATACCGAAACCGACCGCAACCGCCCCCTGATCCAGGCCTTCCTTGATCAGGTGCTCCATCTCGGCTATTTGTTCTTCACTGGCTCGCTCACTGCCGGCGGGTCCACTGGGCACCAGGTCTCCTGGATCCCCCATCACCCTCATGCGCACCGGAATATGCCCTATGCTGACGCCGTAGTTGAGGATCTGTCCGCCCTGGCGCTCGCCATACCAGGCGGAGACGTCCCCTGTCCCCACCTCGAGCTCGAACGCGGTCGTGACACCATCCTGAACCATGAGACGAAAGGCTTCCTCGGACTGGCCATGCGCATGCAAATCGACAAAACCGGGCGCCACCACGAGACCCGTTGCGTCGACAGTCCGTTCGCCTACCAGCGGGTCCGTGCTGATCTCTTCGATCCGGCCCTTGCGGATACCCAGGTTGCAGACTGCGTCCAATCCGGAGTCTGGGTCCATCACGCGCCCGCCCTGCACGACCAGATCGTAGCGCACTATTGCGGTCTCGGGTGAGCCGCAGCTAAGCAGGGCGCCTAGCACGAGGCCCACCACCGAATAGGAGATTGTCTTCGTCATGACTCACCTCTGTAAGGGGTACGGTTGTCACTTGGCCTGCGGCATTGTATCCGGAGCGCCTTTGGAAGACTATAAGTCATGTGGGATGTCAATTGAAGGTGCGAATTCCCGGCTGGAAAAAGGGGACAAAGTAGACTGTCCCTTTTTTAGAGGAGGGGACTATGAGATTGGACGCGAAACAATGGAAGGTGCCTGCGGGGCCAATCCCTTGGGCCCCGGGGCTGTGGCTGCTTGCCCTGCTGACGGGAACTCTGCCGGGTGTCACCGCGGCCGCGCTGCATGACCCGTTGCAGACGCAATTTGCCGCGAGTGTGGAGATCGTAACCCTGCACGCAGGTAGCGGGGAAGTGACTCCAGCCAGGGTTTATCTGTTCAAAGGGGGAAAGCCTTTTCGGCTCAGCCCGGTGGAGAGTCTGCTGCCGCTAAGGCCTGATCTTTTCTATCGAGAGCGGTTGTGGCGAAGAGAGGATCAACCAAAGACGCTCGAGGTGACTGCCAGCGATATGTCCCACCTGATCCTGCTGACCGGGCTGGGCCGCTTTGACCTGCCTCGTTCGCGAACCGACATCGGCGAAACCTATCGCCTGGAAGCTTATCGGGGACCGTTCTTCAGACCGGCGATTCACGAATTCACGCTCGAGGCGGGCGAGGAGAGGCAGATCAAACTCGAACTCGAGCCGATCGCTCCCGGACATCAGGAGGAGTGGCTATCGGGTGACGACCACATCCACTTGATGCGTGCCCGAGAGGACAACGACATCTTCCTGGGCTGGCTGGCGGCCGAGGATCTTTCCGTCGCCAATTTCCTGGAGCTGCAGCGCCAGCAGCATGCGGCAGTTCAGTATGCATTTGGACGGGATGGAGAGGCTCGGTCGGCAGGGTATTCGATTCGCTCCGGCCATGAGTCCCGCAGTTTCTTCTACGGGCACACACTCTTCCTGGGCCCTGACCGCATAGTTGGCCCACTCAGTGTGGGCGAGGTCTACGCCAACTCACCAGAGGCCTATCCCTTTCCGACTCCCCTCTTCAACCAGGCCAGAGAGCTGAACGCGACCGTGGGCTTTGCCCATTTTTACGGCAGTCAGCCTCACTCGACCCTGATTATGAATCTGGCCAGAAACACGATCGACTTTGTGGAGCTCTTCCAGTTTGGCAAACTTCATATCGAAGACTGGTATCAATTGTTGAACGCCGGCTTTCGGGTGGTAGGGAATGCAGGAAGCGATTTCCCCGCCAACCTGGGCACATACGAATCCTGGCCTCGCATTTTTCCCCTGCTTGGGCCCGAGAGAGCACTGGTTCGGGGAAAGGCCGGGGATTCAGCTTACGATGTCTGGGCAGAAGGGGTGCGACGGGGAACAGCCGTCGTGAGTAACGGCCCGCTGCTTGAATTCTCCGCCAGTCACCAGACCTCCGGTGCGATCGTGCCGTGGGCCGGGCCGTCCCGGCGGATCGAAGGAGTGGCCAGGGTGTTTTTTCACAGGCCGATCGAGAAGATCGAGATCATTGCCAACGGAAAAACGGTTGCCGTCCAAGCCGGGGATCTGCGCTCCACCGACTTGTCTCTGTCTTTCAGTTTCCCCATTCACGAAAGTACCTGGGTGGCAGCGCGAGCCAGGGCTCGTCATCTGGAGGGGGAGAGTGAGATCTGGGCCCACGCCAATCCTCTCTATTTTCTAAAGGAGGGAAAACCGGTCCACTTCAAGGATGCTCGAGAGGCTGTCCGCGCAAAGTGGGCTGAAGAAGCACTCTATTATCGTAGCC
>JAKZYH010000301.1:0-6820 GCA_047514575.1 Acidobacteriota bacterium
GGTGGCGCAACAACTCAACATCGACAACATTGCCAATAACATTGCGAACGTCAACACGACCGGGTTCAAGCAAAGACGTACTCAGTTTCAGGATCTGCTCTATCAGAACCTGGTTGCTCCCGGCAGCAGTGCTTCGTCCTCGACCGAAATCCCCACGGGACTGCAGATCGGACTGGGTACCCGGGCAGTTTCAAACGAGATCGTCTTCACCCAGGGCGACTTTGCGACGACGGGGAATGTGTTGGATGTCGTCATCGGAGGGCGGGGCTTCTTCCAGGTGAGAATGCCGGATGGCCAGATTGCCTACACCCGAGACGGTGCCTTTCATCTGAATCGCGAGCGAAACTTCGTAACCGCCTCCGGTGATCCTGTGGAGCCTCAGATCGCAATCCCTCAGGAAGGATCCAAGATCACGATCGCTCAAGATGGAACCGTATCCGTGACGCTACCAGGCCAGACCAATGCGCAACAGGTGGGCAGGATCGAGATCGCGAGCTTTGCCAATCCTGCTGGACTCGACAGCATCGGCAAGAACTTGTTTCTTCCGACTGCAGCGAGTGGGGATCCGGTTACCGGGACACCCAGTGAGAATGGTCTGGGTAGGCTCAACCAGGGATTTCTCGAACAGTCAAATGTCAACATTGTAGAAGAGATGATCAATCTCATCGTTAGCCAGCGTGCCTACGAATCGAGTTCGCGAGTGGTCCGCGCGGCGGATGAGATGTATGAGCAGGTCAATAATCTGACGAGATAATGATGCTCGAAAGCCAGATCCTGACACTATCGTCACTTTTTCGTTACCTTTCCCCGCTTTTCGTCTTGGGAAGCCTGTTGTCCCTGGCCGTGGGGCAGACGGTCCGCGTTCCGGAGCGAATCGAGGTTACATCTGAGATCCTCAGGTTAGGCGACATTGCTCGAATAGAGCCGGAGTCAGGTCGTCTGAGCGCACTCCCGATTGGCTACTCTCCCTATCCTGGACACTACCGATGGTTGGATAAGTCCTACCTGCTGGAGCAACTGACGAAAGGGGGAGTTGATTTGCATGAGGTTCGTCTGGAAATGCCAGAGCGGGTTTTGGTCACGCGCCTGAGTCAGGTCGTAGGTCAGGTCGCGGTCAGGGAAGCCGTTCTAGGAGCGTTTGAAGCGCTTGGACCCGACCTCAGTTTCGACGTCACGAGAATTGATGTGCCCCAGGACGTGATGCTTCCTCGAGGAGAGCTCGAGATTCGAGTTGGACTGCCCAGTCCCTTGACCCGATTGGACGGACTCAGCCTCAAGTTGGATTTTTTCGTCGATGGGAAGCTGGCCAGGAGTCAGTGGGCCCGGATCTACGCCTCGGCTTTGGCTAAGGTGGTCGTTCTTGCCCGGCCCGTCGCTTTCGGCCAGCGGCTCCAGCGGGCAGATCTTACCCTGGAGGAGCGGAGCCTGAGACGTCTGGAGTCCTTCTATTCCAACCCGGAACGGGTCGTGAACCTGGTCGCCAAGCGAGGTCTCGAGGCGGGCCAGGTATTGGACTCCAGTCATCTCAAAACACCGAAACTGGTGGCAAGAAACGATACGGTAACCATCATCGCCCAAGGGAAAACCTTTCGTGTCAGCACCTTGGGAAAGGCGCGGGATGGGGGAACACTGGGCGACACGATTCAGGTGGAGAATCTCGACAGCCATCAGCTTCTGCGGGTCGAGGTGATTGGGAACAAGACGGTGCGTGTCGCGCTTCCAGGGGAAATCGGATGAACAGCAGCCTTCGTCAATTTCTTGTTGCGATCTTACTGACTGCGGTCGGATGTGGCGGATCGGCCAAGAAGACCGGATCCGGAGAGAGCTTGTCAGAATACGTTCGTCAAGCCAGATCCCTGCCGCGTGACAACCGGCAGGCACAAGGATCTCTCTGGTCTGAGACGGCCTATCTTGCAGGAGGCTTTCGCGATCTCAAAGCGAGCCGACTGGCCGATATCGTGACCATCCAGGTGTTGGAGGAGACGAGCGCTCTGGCCGAAGCCACCACGGAAACCTCCAAGAAGGAGGATCTAGACTCCAAGTTCGCCAATCTTTATGGCCTCGAGAAGCTCGTTTCCGAGCTACCGAATCTGGCCAGCGGCTCCCGCACGCGTGAATTCACCGGGGACGCTTCAACGACTAGAAGGAGCGTTCTGCGTACCAGCATTGCCGCTCGTGTTGTGGAGGTGTTTCCCAACGGCTCGCTCTTACTGGAAGGTAATCGTGAGATTGCGATCAACAACGAGCGACAAACGGTCACCGTAAGAGGTGTGGTTCGGCCGCAAGATATCTCCCCATCCAATGCCGTTCTCTCGACCAAGCTGGCCGAATTGCAAATCCAGGTTCAGGGAAGAGGTTTGGTGTCGGAGGCACAAAAACCCGGAATCCTCTATCGCGTTTTGTCTGGGGCCTGGCCTTTCTAGCCTGGGATACTCCTGCTCAGCTTCTCTGATGCACCGACAAATGCTACTACCGGACAAGATCGGCTCGAGGGTCTCATTTTGAATTGGTCAATGAAAAAGCCCGTTGGTTTCTACATTCTATTTGGTGGGGCGCTGTTGATCTCGAGTCTGGGGGGGGCGCCTTCTAGAATCAAGGACGTCGCCAGGTTTCAGGGCGACCGCGAGAACCAGCTGATTGGCTATGGTCTGGTGGTGGGCCTGGATGGAACCGGTGATAGCAGGCAGACTTTCTTTACCACCCAGACCCTTACCAATCTGCTGAATCGGCAGGGCATCACGATTCCCTCGCGTTCTATCCAGATCACGAATACCGCCGCTGTCATGGTCACAGCTGTGCTGCCGGCCTTCGCCCGTACGGGCACCAGGATCGACGTCACGACCTCTTCCATCGGGGATGCCGACAGTTTGCAGGGGGGAGTTCTCCTCATGGCCGAGCTGCAGGCGGGCAACGGACAAACGTATGTGGTCGCCCAGGGACCGGTTTCGATTGGGGGGTTCTCTGTCCGAACCGCTACTTCCGGAGTACAAAAGAATCAGCCGACTGTCGGAAGAGTGCCTGGAGGAGGGACGGTGGAGCGGCAAGTCGAATTCTCGCTTCAGGGTAAGGCAGTGCTCAATCTGGTTCTTAATGAAAGTGATTTCACGACGGCCAGCCGGTTGGCTGATGTGATCAATCAGAAGATACTGACTGACATCGCCCGTCCCCTGGACAGCAGGGTCGTCGAGATCAAGGTTCCTGAAGTGCATCGGTCGGATATCGTCCCATTCATAGCGGCGATCGAGAATCAGAGCCTGGACGTAGACCGTATCGCCAAGATCGTCCTCAACGAAAGGACGGGAACGATCATCTTCGGCAACGAGGTCCGCATCGCTGCTGTGGCCATCGTCCACGGGTCATTGGCTGTCCAGATAGGAACTCAGTTTGCCATCTCCCAACCCTCCCCATTCTCGAGCGGAGAGACTGTCGTCGTCCCCAATCAGACCGTCGAAGTCCATGAGGAGCCCGCGAAGCAGGTCGTCATAGAAGAAGGTGCCAGTATCGATGAAGTCGTTCGAGCTCTCAGCGCCATTGGAGCAACGCCTCGGGACATCTTTGCGATCATACAAGCGATCAAGGCAGCCGGCGCCTTGCAAGCAACATTGGAGATTATCTGAGAATGCCAGAGCCGATCAGTAGCCACGCTGTAATGCCCTCGATGGGCGAGCCCATGGGGGACATTCGAGATAGTCGTTCGGTCTCAGAGGTAGCGCAGGAATTCGAGGCTCTCCTTTTGGGCTACCTGCTGAAGGTGATGCGGGAAAGCGTGGAAAGCGGCGGGTTGTTTCCGAAAGAGTCCGGCCACGATACCTACTTCGAGTTGATGGATCAACAGCTGGCTCGCTCCCTAGCTCGTAAGCAGAGCCTGGGAATTGCCGATTTGATCGAAGGCCAGCTCAAGCAGGGAACGGGACTCCAGAAGGAAGTCCCAGTGTCTACTGAGAACCTCTATCGGTCGGTTTCCGACATGGGCTGGCGCCGTGATCCGATAAACGGAGAACGTCGGTATCACAGGGGTGTTGACCTGGCTGCTCCCGAAGGAACTCCGGTACCGTCTCTGGGTGGCGGCAAGGTTGTCTTTGCCGGGTGGCGGCAAGGTTATGGGAAAATGGTTGTTGTCGAAGATGGCCAAGGCGCGAGGGTTCGATACGGGCACCTCAAGGAGACGCTGGTCCGAACCGGCGAGAGCGTGACTGCCAACCAGGTCCTGGGACGGGTGGGCAAGACGGGAAGGGCGACCGGGCCACACCTTCATATCGAGATGGAAAAAGGAGGCCGCCTGGTGCACCCTTTGACCCACCGTCCGAAAGCGGAGAATAATTTGTGAAAATGTGACCCCGATCACGTTTTCGGGGTAAAGTTCCTTTGGTAAGGTCCGATAAGTCTGGTTAAGAAAGGTGGAAGGTGAGGGCTTATGAAGATCGACGGAAGCAATCCATTTGTTGATTCCAAGCTGCACGTCGGCCAGACCGAGAATTCGGCTCAGGAACAATCCAAGAAGGTTCAGGAGCTGAATCAGGTCGGAGATCGACTGGAGTTTTCTGCCTCGAGCCGGCAAATCGAGACTTATCAGCAGAAGGTACATGAGGCCCCCGAGGTGCGTTCCGAGCGTATTCACGAAATCTCGGAAAAGCTTAAAGCGGGGACCTATGATATCAAGGCTGATGTAGTCGCCGAATCGATGATCAAAGGCGGTATCGTCGACGAGCTAGCTTGAGCGCGCTTTCCCGGGGCAGCTGAGGAGCGCTTGCCGCTTCTCAGTCTGACCCCTCAGATCTGGGAGGTTTACGATGCTGGAGCGTAGTTCTACCATTCAAACTCCCTGGCCCCGGGTGGAGCAAACCAGTTCCTCTCATCGGAAGAAGAGGCGCAAGTCCAACCGGCCGCTACCCCTACGAAGAGAGCGCCCTAGACAGGTTCCAAGCGAAACTCCCGGAGTCCCTTCGGCTCTGAACCTGGATATCCGAGTATAGCAGCATGAAATTCCAAGACGTTGTAGACCTTCTCGAGCGCGAGGTAAGTCTTTATGAACAACTCCTCGAGATCCAGGTCCGCCGGTTCGAAGGACTTTTGCAGGGACGTTCGGACTCTCCGCAAAGGACGGATCCTGAGGCGCCGCTGACCCACGCGATCAGAGACACCGAAGACCGTCTGAGAAATCTCCTGGGTAAGACCACCGTCTCCGAGTGGATGCAGGGCCTGGAAGAGGAGCATCGAAAAGAAGCGCGATCGCTTGTCCGCCGCCTAGAGGCGGCCATCCGGGCGCTATTTCGTGTCAATCGTCGGAACTACCGTTATGTCTACAGCTCTCTTTCCTTTGCGCAAGGGCTACTTCAAGAGATCTTCCGGACCGTCTCGAGCTACGACGGGGAAGGCAAGCTGAGTGCCAATACCGAAGGCGTAAGACGAACCAGTTTCGCATGCTAGTTAATTCGAGTCTCGTGCAATGAGTGGAATATTTGACAGTTTAAGGGCCGGCGCAAGGACACTTTCGAGCCTGGAAACGGCCCTGGCGGTGGTGAGTGAGAACGTCGCCAACGTCAATACACCTGGATACACCCGCCGGCAAGCCGTGTTTGAAAGTTCTCAGCTGGGAACTTTCGCTTTTGGTGTCCTGGGAACAGGAGTGGAAGTAGCCCGGATTTCCTCCACCCGAAATGGTCTAATCGAGAACCGCATCCTGGGTGAGCTCCAAAGGAGAGGCAACCTCACAGGTCAAAGATTCACTCTGGAGCAGATTGAATCGATCCTGTATGGAACCGAGGAGTCGGGTATCTCACATCAGATTTCCCGGTTTTTCAACAGCTTCCTCGAACTCGAGTCAAACCCCTCCTCCCTCGAGTTCCGACAATCAGTCTTGGCGGAGGGGCAGCGGACTGCCGACGTGATCAAGGAAACCTCTCTGGCAATCGCTTCACTCGAAGTGAACAACCGGTCCGAAGCCCGGAACTCGGTCGCCCACACGAATTCAATACTCAATCGGCTAGCCAGTGTCGACGCAGAGGTCACATCATTGGAGCGTCAGGGCCTGGATGGAGGACCTCTAAAGGACCAACAGGAGCAGCTCCTACGGCAATTGGCTGGGGAGATCGACTTTCACTACTACCAGACCGATCAGGGTTTGCACGTTACCACCGTCGGCACTGGCCGGCTTCTTCTGGCTGGCTCCAGGGCCCATGCAATCGAGTTGGCGGAGACGGCGGGAGGATTCTCCGTATCCGTCGATGGCGCGGACATCACCTCCAGTATCAACGAGGGAAGATTGGGTGGGACACTTGAATTGCAAACTCAGGTGCTGCCGAGTCTTCGGGGTGAGTTGGATACACTGGCCGCAACCCTGGCCGAAGAGGTAAATACACTGCATAGTGCTGGTGAGGGCCTGGACGATGTCAGCGGTCGCGCTTTCTTCACCCTTACGATTGGCAGCGAGGCGACCACTCTTGCTGTCGATCCCGCGCTGCTGCCGTCTCATGTCGCCGCCGGAGCGCCGGGGTCCGGTCCAGGCGATGGGACGGTCGCTCAGCAGATTGCGGATCTCCGTGAAACACGCTTGACTCAATTGGGAGACCGGAACTTCAACGAGTTCTTTTCAGAGCTGGTTTTCGATGCGGGTTTGTCGGCACGAGAGGTCCAGGAGGACATGTTTTCCCAAGACCGGATCCTCAGTGAACTGGAGAACCAGCGTGATTCCTTTTCGGGAGTCTCGCTGGACGAAGAAGCCGTCAATATGATCCAGTATCAACGCTCTTTTCAAGCGGCTGCCAGGGTCATGAGAACGCTGGATGAGCTACTAGACTGAAGTTCCCTCAGACTTTAGCAC
>JAKZYH010000302.1:0-9269 GCA_047514575.1 Acidobacteriota bacterium
CCGTAGCCAGCGCTGGCGATGACGACGACATGGATCCAGCGTAGGGTGCCCTCCACCTGCGACGATCGTCCCAACCAACTGAAAACCAACGGGACGTAGGCGAATCGAAGCAGACGTTTAAGACTCCGAAGACTGTGGGAGACGTCGTCAGAAAATAGGGCGGACAGGACGAAAGCAAGCGAGAAAAGCCCTAGGATCCAGGCATAGGGAGGCAACTTCAGGTTGATTCGGCCACGACGCACAGCGTCCAGGATTGACAGCAGCAGCCCCGCCACGAGAAGAATGTAGGAGACAGCAATTGAAGCCGTGGATGCGACTATGGCCCCGGCTGCGGCCAGCGGGATCAGTCTCTTCGAGGACAACTCTTCAGCACTCTCATGAGCAAGGCGATCCTTCCTACCCGGCGGGTTCTTGTGCAGCCTTCTCATGAAACCATGCGACGGTGCGTTCGAGACCTTCGGGGAAGGAGATGGAGGGCTTGAATCCGATCGTTTCGTTCGCCAGCGAGATTCCTGCTTCGGAGTGGCGAACGTCGCCTAAACGCGCCGGCTCGTAGATCGGCTCGAGCCGACTCCCAAGAAGCTGGTTCAGACTCATCACCAATTGATTGAGAGAGTAGCGGTTTCCACAGGCGATGTTCAGGGCGATCCCCTTGGCATCCGACTGAGCCGCCAAGAGGTTCGCCCTGACAACGTCCTGGACGAAGGTAAAGTCCCGACTCTGTTCCCCGTCTCCGTAGAGGATCGGACGCTGCCCGGACAACATTCGCGTCACTACTCTGGGGATGACCGCGGAATACTCGGAGTTCGGATCCTGACGAGGTCCGAAGACGTTGAAGTAACGAAGGGCGATCGTGGACAGTCCATAGATCTGGGCGAAAACCCTGCAGTACATTTCACCCACGTACTTCATCAGGGCATAAGGAGATACCGGATTCGGGGTCATCTCCTCGATCTTGGGCAAGGTGTGCGCGTCCCCGTAGACGGATGAACTACTCGCAAAAACCAGCTTTGCCACCCCTGCATCTCGGGCGGCCACCAGAACCCTTAAGGTCCCCTCGACATTCACCCGGTTGGCCGACAAGGGGTCTTCAACTGATCGCTGGACCGAAGGTTGGGCGGCATGATGATAGATTGTTCGGGCGCCCTCGAAAGCCCTTCCAAGAGCCCCGTCCTCTCGAATGTCCCGGTCGAGAACCCGAAACCTCTGTCCGAACTGCTGGGCCAGGCCTTCGATATTCTCGCTGTTGCCCGTCGAGAAGTTGTCGAGCGCCACAACTGTGCGCCCTTTCTCCAAGAGACCACGACAGATGTGAGAACCGATGAAGCCGGCCCCCCCAGTTACGATGTCAAATGCCTGCGTCACCATTCAACCGGTTCCCTTTCCTTGATAAATGGGACTCCAGGCATTCGAGCTGGACCCGTTCGAAGCGGCGATTTTAGCAGATGTAGACACGCTCGAACAGGCTTTGCTACCATCCGGACGGGGTGAAATGAGCGCTTTCGGTTACCAGAATCAGAACTTGCTTTGTGAGGACACGCCCTTGGCGGAAATCGCCCAGAGTGTGGGAACGCCCTGCTACGTTTACAGCAAAGCTCGAATCCTCGAAAACTATCGGCATTTGACGGAGGTGTTCTCGGTCATCGACCCCCTGATCTGCTACTCCGTCAAGGCCAACGCAAACCTGAGTATCCTCCGCCTACTTCAGCAAGAAGGCTGCGGTTTCGACGTGGTCTCAGGCGGAGAGCTGTTTCGGGCGCAAGCAGTTGGCGCTGATCCACGAAAGATAGTTTTCGACGGCGTGGGCAAGACTCTCCAGGAAATGAAAATGGCAATCGAGGGGAAGATCCTCAGCCTGAACCTCGAGTCTATCCAGGAACTGGAACAACTGATCGACCTGACCCGGGAACGAGCCCTGGAGGCGAAGATTGGCCTACGCATCAATCCAGACATCGATGCCAGGACACATCCCTATATCGCAACCGGGCTGAGACAACACAAATTCGGCATCGACACGGATCAGATTGACCAAATTGTGAGGACGCTTCGGGAAGCACCCCAGATCCAGCTGACCGGCCTGGGCTTTCACATCGGCTCCCAGATCCTGGACGTTCAACCCTTCATCGATGGCTTCGTCAAGCTCAAGAGCTGGGCTGATAGACTCCGTGGTCAAGGCCTAGGCATCCGCCACCTGGACCTCGGCGGCGGATTCGGGATCCCCTACCAGGGCGAGGAGAGACCCGACCTCAGAAAGTATGCCGCCTTCCTGAGCGAGGCCAGGGACAGATATCAGATCCTGATGCAACCAGGTCGTTCCATCGTAGGCGATGCCGGTACCCTGCTCACCCAAGTTCTCTTTCAGAAATCCAGCCATGGGAAATCCTTCATGGTAGTCGACGCCGGGATGAACGACCTGCTACGGCCGACCCTCTATCAGGCTTACCACGAGATACTTCCGATCCAGCAGAAAGAGGAATGGATCACGGCCGATGTGGTGGGTCCGGTCTGTGAGAGCGGCGACTTCTTTGCCCGCGATCGTCATGTTCCCGATGCGAGGTCTGGCGAGTGCCTGGCCCTCATGAACGCCGGAGCCTACGGCTTTTGCCTTTCGTCCAACTATAACTCCCGGGTCCGATCTGTAGAGGTGCTGGTGGACGGGGATCAGTGGGAAGTAATCCGAAAAAGAGAGACCTTTGAGGATTTGATCCGAGGTGAAGGGTAGGCGGATTGGTTGAAATCTCAGACCCGCGGCCCTGCACCCTACCGACTCCGGTCGGAGGTTCCCGATTCTCCCCGGGCGAGACGTCGGGCTCCTTTTGTGCCCCTGAAGGAAAAGGACTTCCAGTCTCCTATACAAACTCGTTGCTCCCTGTGTATAATGCCGCTGTCCGGATCGGGTTCAGGAAGTTAGTTGGGCAGAGGAAACCACATGAGATACTGGGCGCTCCTTCTCACTTTTGTGGTGGTCCTGGGGGCACCGCTTGCCCTTGGAGAAGAGACCAAAGAGACCGGAATCCTGATAGATAGGGCGTGCGGCCAAGGAATGGCGTCCAACGCTGAGAAGGTCAGGAAACACGGGCCGGTATGTGCTCTCATGGAGAGCTGTAAACAGAGTGGATTTGGAATGATCTTGGACGGTAGATTCTTAAGCTTTGACGAGGCGGGAAACAAGATGGCGCTGGCCATTTTCGAAAGCACGGAGAGCCAGAACAACATCCAAGTAGAAGTAATTGGTGATTTTTCGGGAGACAAAATACGAGTGAAGAGCATCGTCGAGTCGACCGAATAGAGCGAAGTAGATATCTATTCCTCGATGTCAGTTCGCGTGTTTCTTTAGTAGTCAGAATTCCCTATAGACAACCGAATTAGCAGGACCGAACGATAAACTTTATCGTTCGCGTTCTGAAACAATTGCTGCAAGGTACGTACTTGCCATTACAACCGTATCGGCATAGTCGAATGATCAGGTGGTTGCTCGACTGCTGACCCAACGAATGGATTTTCTATGAAACGCAAACTTAAGATTCTCACACCACAGGAGTTGGCAATCATGAAGATCGTCTGGCAGCTTAATACTGCCACGGTCAGGGATGTCTACGAGGCGTTGCGCGAGAAGCGCCGCATCGCCTACACCACCGTCATGACGATGATGAAGATCTTGGAGGGCAAGCAATTCCTGAAGAAGTGGCAAGAAGGTAGGGCCTACGTTTACAAGCCGACTAGTCCGAAAAAGAAGGTGATCTCCGATATGCTCACGGAGTTCGTCAACCGGGTCTTCAGCGGATCGGCCGAGGCCCTTGTGCTGAGTCTCTTCGAAGACACTGCCCTCTCTTCCGCGGATCAGACCAAGATCAAGAAGCTGATCGCCGCACGAAGTAAGAAGCGCTCCTAGATTCAGCAGGGTGCCAACGAGATTCGTCCGACCAATCAACGATCGAGGTCAATCCGGTTGGGATTGACCGGATTGACTGGCCGGGCGGAGTCGTTGATCGGCTGCTTGGGATTTAGCCCCTTGGGACTTGGGACCCTATTCAATGGGGGTGAGCCCTTCTTTGATCTCGCGCTGGATCTCCTGATCGACATTGGCGCCGCTGGCGACCAGGCAGACCGTCCTTCCCTCGAGCCAACTCCCGATTCTAGGAACTGCTGCCAGTGCCGCGGCCCCTGCCCCTTCAACAATCGTCCCGCTGACCCGATAAAAGAGTCCCATGGCCCTTTTCAATTCGTTCTCCGAGACGAGAACCATTTCGTCAACCACTTCCAACATCAAGTCGACCGCGGCGGGTATCGAGATGCGGACCGCTATCCCCGTCGCGAAGGTCACACAGCTCTCGGTGTTGCGGGGGGCTCTCTCACGAAAGGACAGGGTCATACAGGGCGCTGCCTCCGACTGCACCCCAATCACCCGAATGTCAGGGTTCCTAGCCTTCAGAGCGCTCCCAATGCCACCGATCAGCGCGCCATTGCCTACCGGCACGACCACCACTTCTACCTGAGGCAAGTCACGCGCAATCTCTATTCCGATAGTCGAAGTGCCGGCAACGATGGCTGGGGAATCGCCGTCCTCGACGAAAAGATCGGTCGGATTCTGTGGGCGGGCTAGCATTAGCTCTTTCGTCTCATCCAGGTCGCGACCTATGAACTCGAGCTCGGCTCCAAACTTTTCCACTAGTGCAACCTTGCTGGAATCTGCTCCCACAGGAACACCCACTGTCAGAGGAACGTCGAAACGGCTACAGGCAAAGGCCATACCGGCCCCGTGGTTTCCAGTTGAAGCCGTCCTCAGACGCTTGACCACACCAGACTTGACGACACTGCTCACCAGGTTTAAGGCCCCTCGAACCTTGAAGGAACCGACCGGACTCTTGTATTCGTGCTTGACGTGCAGAGCAGCCCCGACGTTGCTGCTCAGCGCGTCTTCCCTGGAAATCGGTGTAGCAGTCAGGTGCTGACCAATCACCTTCACGGCGGCGGCGGTCTCCTCTGGGCTGGGCCTGAGCCTTTTCATATCTGGAATCTAGCATCTACCCGATGGGCCCCGCAATGGCTGGGTCGTCCTGATTTCCCCGCTGAGTGCCTCAATCCTTCCGAGCAAGAGGGCGCGCTTCACTCGACTATTCTTCCCGCTGGTCTTCGTTCGCAGCGGTCGGCGCCAACTTGCAAGAGGGACAGCAGTTCGGTTTTAATCCCTTTACCATGGCAACAGCCTCAGTGCTCCGGCAGTTAGCACTCTTGGGCCTCACCCTGCTTTTCGCTTCGGTTTCTGTAGCAGCCGAGGATGGCGAAAAGTCCCTGACCATTGCCGAGGGAGAGAGAGTCAACAAGGATCTCTTTTTCGCCGGTGAAGAGGCGAACATCAAGGGACAACTCCTGGGTGACCTTTTCTTTTTGGGAAAGTCGATTCGGGTGGATGGTGCCGTCTCCGGTGACCTGGTTGCGGGTCTACAGGAACTGATGCTCAGCGGCGACATTCAGGGCGACATCTGGACGGTCGGCCAATATTTGCGGCTCGCGGGGCAGACCAGGGGCGATCTGCGCTCCGCCGGACAGCGTCTCGAGATCCAGGGAGAGGTCCACGGAAACACCCTGTTCTTAGGCCAGGAGTTTCACCTCGCTGGTGAAGGCATGATCGGCAAGAATTTAAGGCTGGTAGTACGGGAGGGGATCTTGTCCGGCCGGGTCGGAGGCAATCTGCTAGGAGCGGCAGAAAAGCTGGTGATCTCGGGTGAGGTCAACGGCAACGTCGATGTCACCGCAGGCAAGGTCATGCTGGAAGAGACGGCCGTGATTCATGGTTTCCTGCACTACGAAAGCGAGGAGGAAGCTGTGCTCGCTCCTGGTGCCCAAGTCGTGGGTGCAGTCAAACATTCACAGCCCGAGCAGGAGGAGCCGACCCCCCAACAAGTCGCCGAACACTGGGAAGAGGCCAAGGAAGGGCTCTTGACGTTTGGACGAGTCGTCAGTTGGTTCTTATTGCTGGGCTTCCTGGCCGTCGGAATCCTCTGGCTCTTGATTTTCCCACGGCAATCGATGGAGGCCGCCGACACCCTTGTTGCACAACCTCTGGCCAGCCTCGGTCTCGGATTCGCGCTTCTGGTGGCCACCCCAGTAGCAGCTCTCCTTCTGTTCCTGACCCTGATCGGTCTGCCGGCAGGATCGGTCCTGCTGGGCTCCTACCTCATTCTCCTCTACCTGAGCCCGATTC
The DNA here is from genome assembly GCA_047514575.1 of Acidobacteriota bacterium. GTDB lineage: Bacteria > Acidobacteriota > UBA6911 > RPQK01 > JAJDTT01 > CAUZIZ01. Next base: position 6,206 of record JAKZYH010000302.1, read on the forward strand.
CCGTAGCTCTCTGGCTCGGCCGAAGAGTCCTGCAGTTGCTACGAATTTCGGAGAATCCCCATCTCATCATTGCATTCATTTTCGGAGCCTTTCTTCTCAGACTCCTCTTCCTGCTCCCCTGGATAGGATTCCTGACCTGCTTTCTCGCCACGGTCGTGGGCCTAGGTTGCGTCTTGTTGGCGGGAACCATACGATGGCGGGCAGCGTAAGTAAGAGGTCGCACGTCGGACGTTCCGACGTGCGACTTTCTTGGTCCGATGTGCGCCCTCTTAGTATTGTTCGTCCAGGTCGACCAGGTTGGTGGGCGTCTCGCCTGCGGCCAGCATGTCGACGTTCTGCAGCGCGTCCTTCATATAATCCTCCTCCATCGTCGTCGTGAAACAGGAGCGATCGGCGGTTGCGATGACGTTCTCCAGTCTGTGGACACCGAGCCTTGAGGGAACGGGACAGAAGTATCCGATGGTCAAAAAGTCTTCGGTGAAGGGTCTGCAGTCGTAGAACCACCAGACATCGCTCGCGAAGCCAGCTATCCCCCCACCGGTAAGGGCCTGGTAAACAGCCTTTTCCTGTACCAGGTCACCCCGCGCGACGTTGATCAGAAAGGCCGTTTTCTTCATCCTGCTCAGCTCTGCCTCACCGATCATTCTGTAGGTCTCGTGAGTGAGAGGCGTCGTCAGCACAACGAAATCCGCCTCGGAGAGTACCTTATGTAAGTCCTCAGGTCCTCCCAAAAAATCCAGCCCGAGTTTCTCGACCAGCTCGGGTGCGGGTTTCCTCTTGATCGCAGTGACACTCGCTCCGAAGGCTTGGACTCGCCTGGCAACTTCCTGACCGATCGCCCCCAGACCGACAATGGCTACCGTGCTCCCCTTGATCGTCACACTGCGCGTCGACTCTGTGGAGGGGTACCACTCCCCATCCGAGAGGGCACGATCCGCTTGAACCATCCGTTTGGCCAGGACCAGCAGGAATGTGACTGCCTGCTCGGCCACCAGAACACTGTTGCCGTGGATGTTGCCCATCAGGATGCCGCGGGCCTTGAGCATCTTGAGGGAAAAGCCAAGGTAAGCCTGATCTAAATCTGGTTCCAGCGGATTACCGGCAATCGCTCCGGCATGGGTCACCTGTACCATTTTCAGTTTCTTGGCGCTGGCGATCATGAAAGCCGGAACGTAGCCTCCAACAATCACGTCCGCGGCTTGGGCCACCTCGGCAAGATCGTCGGGCCCCGCCCCCTTGGGTACGACAATCCGACATCTGGAGGAGGTATAGGATCCGTAGAGACGCACTTTCTCAGCCGAGGCGGGCCAGCTAAGGACAACATTAAGAGTTTCCGACATGGTAATCCCGTTTCCTTTCCTGAAAAACTCCAATTTCCTGTTTGATTGCCTGAGATTGTAGCTCAGGCGAACTGGGGTCGCACGGCTAAAGAGGTCGGACGTTCCGACGTGCGACCTCTTTAGCCGTTGTTGTATCATCAGGATGGGAGAAAGCCATGCAGAGAAGACGGAAATGGATGTTGATCGCTTCAGCTTGTCTGATGTTCCTGTTGGCGATACTGGTGTCCCCTCTCACGAAGCCTGTCGCTTCTGGAACGGAGACCGAGACGAGCTGGCCCCGCTGGCGCGGACCTCAGGATAACGGGGTGGCCGCGAGTGATGCCCCTCTCCAGTGGGATACCAGCGGGAATGTAAAGTGGAAGAAGACCATTCCCGGAAAAGGCCACTCAACGCCTATCATCTGGGGAGACAAGATCTTTCTCACAACCGCCATCCCCACCAAAGCGGTTGGAACCTCAGTTCAGTCGACGGCATAGATCGAGCCTCCAGCACCTCCCAGGGATCGAAGAAGGGGAGAACCGGGCCGGAAGGGACGGGGCCGCCGAGGCCGGCGCCCCCAGATGGCGCTGGTAGAGCACAGTTTCGAGCTGATCTGTCTGGATAGGATGAGCGGCAAGACGCTATGGCAGAAAACGGCGGTGGTTGAGACGCCGCACGAAGGATTTCACCACCGCTATGGTAGCTTCGCCTCCAACTCTCCAGTGACCGACGGCCACCACGTGTTTGCCTTCTTTGGCTCTCGCGGAATGTACGCCTACGATCTCAAGGGAAACCTGGCCTGGAAGATGGATCTAGGCGTCAAGCTCAAGATGCGGAACGCCTTCGGTGAGGGGACCGCTACGGTGCTTCACCAGGACACCCTGGTGCCTAAACTCCGACCATGAAGGCGATTCATTCATTCTTGCCCTGGACAAGAGGACGGGCAAGGAGCTCTGGCGTCAGAGCCGGGATGAACGGAGCACCTGGGCTCCTCCCTTGGTGGTCGAGTACGGCGGCAGGGCCGAGGCAATCGTCACCGGAGCCAACCGAGTACGCAGTTACGACCTGAAAAGCGGTGAATTGATCTGGGAGTGCGGTGGTCTGGGCAGCAATCCGGTTCCGGCCCCCGTTCGTTATGGTGATACGGTGATCGTGATGACGGGTCATCGCGAGCCCAACCTTCTCGCCATTCGGCTGGGCCGGAAGGGCGACCTCACGGATTCAGACGCGATTGCTTGGACCAACCAACGTGGTAACTCCTACAGCTGCTCTCCGGTGCTCCATGGAGATTTGCTCTACATGCTGACCGATCGAGGGATGATCAGCTGCCTGAACGCCAAGACCGGGGAACCCTACTACTCACAGCAGCGATTACCCAATCCATACCAGTTCAAGGCCTCTCCGGTCGCCGCCCAGGGCAAACTCTACCTGGCCAGCGAACAGGGAGACGTCATCGTCCTGAAGATGGGAGAGGAATACGAGGTACTCCAGATCAACTCGATGCCGGATCACTTCTTCATATCCTCCCCGATCGTAGTGGATAACGAGCTATTCCTGCGCAGCCAGGACACGCTCTACTGCATCGCGGAGGCCGGGTAGGGGGAATGGTTCCAGGTTACAGGTTTCACGTTCTTGCACAGCTCAAATGTGATTGACTCGGGCTAGATAGTCGGCACCCGATCTTACAGACAGCGTTCGATTTGTCCGAGATCGAGCCGCCGCTTCCGCACCTTAGGGTCTGCGCA
>JAKZYH010000303.1:0-5770 GCA_047514575.1 Acidobacteriota bacterium
CCCCGCCCCCAGGGTCAGGATAAACCCGGGTAGGAGGAGAACGGTGGCAGCGATATAAACGGCTATGAAGGCGATCGGGGCCCATGCCCCCAATGAGGAAATTGCCTCGAGTAGCTCCTTCAGGATCTGCTGGATATCGTAGTACCAGAGCAAAACCAATAGGGTCAGCACGACGACCCCGAGCAATAGAGGTCTTAGCAAAGGCTTCAGCTTCGAGATCCACCTCTTCCGATCCGATTCGCCTTCCATCCCTCTTCCTCCAGGCACTTCCGTAGGCTCGACCCCGGACATACTCGTGCTCTATTCGCAGAGGTCTCTTCGCTCAAGGGCCTGCGCAAGAATAACTTGGCATTTTGGCATCTCATCTTCACACCATCTTCGGCCGCTCCTCAATCGCGAAATTCTCAACGTAGACCTGGCTACGCCTGCGGTTTCGCTCAATCGTTCGCGGCCAAATCTGGTGCAAATCTGAGCGCCAATTCTACCAAGTTATTCTTGCGCAGACCCTAAGGAACGGACACAATTTGGCTGAGCTGAACACGGTGGGCACCCGTGTAGATGTTGAATCGTCCATCACGAACGAAGCCCATGAGTGTCATCCCGAACTGGCGGGCCAGATCCACGGCAAGACTCGAGGGAGCGCTGACCGCAGCCAACATCGGGATTCCGCCCATCATTGCCTTCTGCACGATCTCAAAGCTGGACCGTCCGCTGACCATCATCAAGTACTCGTTCAGGGGGACCTTCCGGGCCAGCAGCTGCTCACCAATCAGCTTGTCCACTGCATTGTGACGTCCTACGTCCTCATGCAGAGCGATCAGCCGACCCTCCACATCGAAGAGACCGGCGGCGTGCAGGCCTCCCGTCTTATCGAAGACAGATTGTTCCTGTCTCAACTTTCCAGCAAGCTGTCGAATAACATCATCGTCAACCAGGGGACGGTCTTTGGGGATCAGGGGGCAGTGCTGCACTCGTAAGGCTTCGAGGGAGGCCTTGCCACAGACGCCACAGCTGGAGGTAGTATAGAAATGCCTTGTGAGTTTCGCAGGATCAAACTTGACGTCGGCGTTCAATTCAACCACCAGGGTGTTACAGCTCTCTTGCTTTGGGCCTGGCACCTTTGCCGGTCTTATACCGGCCAAATCTTCGTGACGCTGGACGATTCCTTCGGTCAGCAGAAAACCCGCCGCCAACTCGGTATCGTGACCCGGCGTGCGCATCGTAATTGAGAGGCTCTGCTCCACCGTTCGCCTCTTTCTCTGGAACTTGAGCCGAATCTCCAGCGGTTCCTCGACGGCCAGATAATCCTTCTGGAAGTTAGATTGATCCGCTTCTACTCGTTGCACACGCGCGAACTTCGTAGCAGTTTTAGCCATATTTCACCGTCGGCGAGGGTCTAGAAAAGTATCCGGAAGCAAGATTACCCTTATTGCTGCCGGTCTGCTGGAAATTCTTCAGGTTTTCTACCACAAACGTCATCCACATTCCAGTGACCTACCGGGCCACGAGTCTTCAACATTCTGGGCAAACTGCGGGCGAGAAAAGCTCAAGCAGACAGTTGATTGTGGTAGAAAAGGAAGCAGTTGAAAAGCAAATGCCCGACCTGAAGCTTCGCCTGGACAAGTGGCTCTTCGCAGCCAGGATCTTCAAGACTCGCTCCCTGGCTACCCGCGCCTGTTCCCTGGGGCAGGTCCAGCTAAATGGGCAGACGGCCAAAGCTCATCGAGCTGTCAGTCCGGAAGACCAGATCAAGGTCAGGCGCCGCCACGGCGTACAGATCCTGCGAGTAAAAGAGCTCCACGACAAGCCGCTCCCGAAGGCTGAGGCGCAGAAACTGTATGACGACCTGACCCCAAGGCAGCCCACAGATCCGATTTCAAGAGCGATGCGGGGGGCCCCAGTGGTCCGCAAAAAGGGAACCGGTCGCCCCAGCAAACGAGAGCGCCGGCAGCTCGAGCGTTGGGAGGAGGACGATTCTTAGAAGTTTCTTCAGGTGTACCGGTCTTCTTCGATAGGGGATAGGAGGTGATTCGACAGCAAAGAGGCTCCGAATCCTACGGTCGAAGACCCGACCTCTGGCAAATCCTGGAGCTGTTGCGGCATTGAATGCTAGGTCGGGGAGGAGTCCAACAGCGCCGTCACCGTGTCGAGGGGCGCCCGAAAGTAGTTGATGTCTTCATCCTATTCAACCAAGAGGCAGGCCCAGCTCACGGGCCGCTTGAATCTGTCCCGCATCCAAGCTGATGAAGCGGGTGAGAGGCTGTTGGTCGTGAAACCAGACTGCGGTCCTGAGATGAATGAGATCCAGAGACTTGGGTGTTGACAAAACCGGCATATCCCAGCCCTCACATAGGTCAAGCGTCAAATCGCGGAGTAGGAAGAGCTCTTGATCTTGTCTGGCCCGCTCGAGATAGAGGCTCAGATCTTCGGCAGCGAGATCCCCCATGCGGGATAGGCGAACCAGATTTCGGTTGGTTTCCAGAATCAACAATACACTGGAGAGAAGTTGCTCCTGTGCAATCTCTTTCGTCAGTTTCCTTGCACCTCGCTCGTTCAAGAGAACACACAGATAGGCTGAAGTATCGAGGTAGAACCTCTTGCTTGGAGTCATTTCACCCAGCCCGTTTGCCGATCTTCCTGAAGAATTTCTAGGGAGCGCCTCGACGTAGAGGAAGGGCCGGGCTTTAAGGCCTCTAGCCGTCCCTGGCCGAATCGACGACCTCTATGGAGGTGCATTGAGTCGGTTGAGGTAAGCTGGGCGATCGGCTTATTGTGCCGTGTCACCAGGATCGGTTCCTGCTTGTTGGTCTCCTTCAAAATAGCGGAGAGATGACGTTTTAGCTCGTCCACACTTACGGTCTTCATGCTAGCAACAGTACAATTAATAGACCTGATTGTCAAAATAATAGATCGGAAATCAGAGCTTAATAAGGATGAAAAAGGAAACGAGAATGGACCGTTCGACTAGGCGACTACTGCTACGACCTCCAGTGCTGATGAAGACTACCTGCTATGAGTGGTTTGCCAACTTCGACGCCGACGGTGTGACAGAACTGGCTCTGCGTCGGCTGCCGGTGGGGTCGGCCGTCAGGAGTCGGCGGCAGGCCCTAGCCAGAAAGCACCGCAGTGGTCCTGACTACTGGGACCCGAAAACGCATTCAATCGCTGCCCAGGCAGTCATGAAGGAAAGGAGCAGCAGCCAGGACAGGCGCAGTATGCGTCTTGGTGTCTTCCGGCCAGGCCCTGTCCACTGCAGATCGGCTCTCTGCCAATGACGCATGAAGTTCTCACGCAATCCTTGAATAAGAGAGAAAGCCAAGGCATAAAACAGTGTGAAACCGAGTGTACCTATGAAGACCAGCCCCCAGTAGCTTGTCCAAGTCACGGTTTCCCTCCCGACGGTGGCGGAGCGAGGCCGGAGACTATTCTACCCGAGCTGAGGTCAAGTTCATCGAGGCAATGAAGGGCAAGTCTCGATATCGATCCCGGTAGTCCAATCCGTATCCGATCAAGAATTCACGGCTTACCTGAAAACCGACATAGGAAAGGGGTAGCTTCGCCAGACGTAAATCCGGCCGGTCGAGTAGTGTGCACAGAGCGAGTGAGGCAGGATTCCTCCCTGACAGCAGGCTGCATAGATAGTTGGCGCTCAGGCCGGTGTCGACAATATCTTCCACCAGCAGGACGTGTTTACCGGCAATGTCTTCCTGCAGGTCTTTCAAGACTCGTACCTTTCCTGTTTTGTGATGGGCCGGATACCGACTGATCGCCATGAAATCTAGATGGAGTGGGATCTGTAGCTCCCGAACAAGGTCACAGGTAAAGACCAGGGCTCCCTTCAAGATCCCAACAACCAGGAGCTCCCTGTTCGCATAGTCAGCGCTAATCTTGAGACCCAACTGTGCTACACGGGTACGAATAGTTCTCTCATCAAGGACGACTTCGCTGGCCACGCAATCCGCCCCCGTCTTGCGATAGATGGGCGCCGGGAGACTCACTGAAGGACACCGAATTTGAAGAGAAGCTTCCGGTAGTCTCGCCCGTAAAGAATCTTGACATTGATATCGGGATAGAGGCTTCGCATCTTACGAATCTTGGCGTTCTTCTTGGTCACGAGACTCTGCTTCATAGTGGTTAATTCGACATACAGATCGAACTCAGGAAGGTAGAAATCGGGAGTAAAGCTCTCGACTATCCGACCGTCGGGCCTGCGTTCCAGGGCAAAGGAAACTGGCTCGTAACGCCATTCAATCCTGTAGAAATCTAGGAAACGAGCGAGCTCTGCCTCGCTTTCGTGCGCGAACGGCAGGGATGGAACCGAAGTCTCGCCAATAGCCATACTGAGACAGGGCTAACCTAGCAAACCCATCTGACAGAGTGTCCCTCAGGGAGTGGAGCCTGGAAGACTCTTGATACGGGCGTTGAACAGGCAGATTCTACTCTTGGATCACGGGAAGCACGGCCGAGAGGAAGTCCATTCCATGGTTGCCAAAAAGCTCCTGCGCAACCACACCTTGGGAAGCGTCCAGGATGATGTATCCACCGTTGAGGCCGGCACTCTCAGGAATCAGGTTCTCGAGGATATCTGACAGCCGCCCATGCTTACCCAATGCGAATTGCCTTTCACCTCTTGCAAGACCTTCGGCGCTAAAGACTCGAAGCACGACTTGTACAGCCTCGTCGTTGGGATTGAAAACCGCGATCCCAGAGAACATGTCAGAGGCGAGATCGAGCGGGTCGACCGACCCGTTCGCAACCTGGCTGAAGACTGCCTTGGTATAGAGTTTCTGCTGTAGCGGTATGGCCGCAGCAAAGTTGATTCGTTTGGGGTCCCCAAAAACCACGTCCCCTACAATACCTGGCCCGTCGGCTTGAACCTCGAGAGATCCGACAGTTAAACCTCCGATGCTGGAACCCAAAAGAAAAACCTGGTTGGCATCTCTCTGAAAGGCCTGAAAAGGAGCCAGCGTCAGCGGACCAGTGATCCCAACGATCACCCCGTCCTCCCGATAGGCAATCACGGTGGCCGTGCGAGGCTGATCTGAGGTATTGAGAAGCTTCAAACTCGTAAAAAAGCTGGTCCCGGAGTTCATGTCACGACCGTTGGCGAGCTGGGCCGAATAGAGCCGGGTTGCCTCTCCACTCACCGAGGCGTTGAGACCCAGAACCGTGTCTGCCAACTCGATCAATTCGAATCCAATGGCGCCCGGTCCCGACACGACTTCCACCACGACTGAACCGTCTGAGACTGGCAGTTGAAGGCCAAATAACGTTGCCACAGACTCAAACAAGAGACCATTGGGGGGCAGCTGTCTAGTCACCAGGTCACCCACGGGATGACCGGTCGGATCGAAAAAAGTCAGCGACAACGTGATTCCCTCGTCATTGGGATTGGCAATACTCAGGAAGGTGCGAGCGTCCTGAGAATCCTCGAGGGCTGGAAAGCTATCGGGCCCCTCGTAGATTCGCGTGAAATACAAGAGCTTGGATTGTTCCCTCCAGGCGATGGAACCATCCATCTTGGTCAGGGGACCTGAGAGGCCGTTCCCGAACTGAAAGAAACTGGAGAGTTCAGGTGTGGAAGATTTCATCCGGATCCACCCTTCTTGCTGGGTGTCCGAAGAGATACCGGGTCATCCGGTAAATGGGGAGGTGGGTGGTTCGCTTGCGATTCAGGTCCGGTCTGTTTTTGCTCTGGAATTCTCCTAAAAGATATATATCAGTAGCAGCAGAGGCTTTGGGAACTGTGGGAAACTCCGAGCAGTCATCG
>JAKZYH010000304.1:0-5845 GCA_047514575.1 Acidobacteriota bacterium
TCCCCGTCTTGGGGCAACGTCTTTGGGGTCGCCCGGTGAGAGACCCTCACGCCGGTAAATATGAGGAATAGACCTCATCGCGACAACGGGGAGGGGCAGGCGGGAACCCCGCCTGTCTCTTACCCGCGTGCGTCCTGAGCAATTGTTGCTCTTCTGTACGCAACCCATTCTGGGTTGAAATCCAGGGCAAGCGCCGCTGACCCAGGGTTGGGAAACCCTGGGCTAAAATACGGAATCCCTTCAGGATTCACCTCGCTCCTGTTCGCTCAGTGAGTACAACCAAGGGAGACCATGATGACCACTACGAAAAATGGTGTTGGAAGCGAGCGCATGACAGCCTATCGCGCCGCTCGCCAGAGAGCGACAGACTGGCTCTTGGATCAGCTCAACCCAGACGGTTCTATTGGTGATGCAAGTGCGGGTGGGTATTTTTTCTACCGAGCTCCCTGGACCTTCTCACTAGTAGGGGAAAGCGATGCGGCCAGCGGCATCTGTGGCTGGATCCGCAGACACATGCTCACCACAGAAGGTACCATCGGTGGTCCTTACCGAGCTATCTATGATGCCTGGGCTTACCGTGATTCTGCCCTGATTCTGGGCGCCCACCTGGCAGGTCAATACGATCTCTCGTATGGTCTAATGCCGGCGCTGCTGAGACTACAGGATCCGGTTTCGGGAGGCTTCCCCAACGATCGTTTGGAGGATGGCTCGATGGGAGACGGCATGAGCATCCCCTATACTACCGGGGCCGGTTTTGCCTGTCTCGCTACCGGATATATCGAAGAAGCCCGGGCTGTCTACCGATTCCTTCAAACGATCTACGACGCCCAGGACGACCTGCCCCAGCGCTTTTTCTACGATTGGTCTCGCGCCCGCCAGGAACCCACAACCAGGTTCTCTGAAGAGGATCAGTTTTGGTACGTAGTGGAGAACTCGATCGACCGCAATCAGCGCTGGACGGTGGGAGGAATTGCCGCCGGCTTTCTCTGTCGGCTCTACCTGGCTGAGCCTCGGCCGGAATACCTGGACCTGGCAAGACGCTATCAAGCATTCTCGATGGCGGCGACCGAGCACCAGTTCAAATACGATCCTGTGTGCAAGAGCGGTTGGGGCAGTTCGCTACTCTATCTGGTCACTGGGGAAGCCCAGTATCGGGACTGGACCTACCGAATGGGTGACTGGTTCGTCTCACGGCAACATCCTGATGGTTATTGGATGCCACACGTTTCAAGTGATGACAGAGGAAAACTCATTCACAACGCCCTCGAATTCGTGATGCATGTAGACACGATCATCGCAGGTCTGTCCGCTCACGCCGGTGATTCTGAGTAGTGAAATGCTCCCTTCTCGGCAGTGGTCAAACGCTCAAAACCATTGACAAGAAGCCCCTAATTTGGGTATAATTCTACATTCCGCACTTGGCGTAGGGTCCCGACCATGACTCAAAGGGCAGCAAGTATCCAATCCTTTTGGGTTACGTAACTCTGTTCGACCCAGACTGACGACTGGTTCGACCCATGCGCAGTCCACGACTATTACCGACCCTGACAACTCTAGCCCTTGGGGCACTCCTGGTGTACTGGGCGTATTCTCAGGAAACGGTGGGGGTCGGCTACACCGTCATCAGGGCGGAAGAGGGGACTCCGCTTCCGATCGCTTCCGCTGTCTTTCAATTCCGTAACGAGGACGGGATACTCGTCTCGGAAGCTGGCATCGAGGCTGTCGATCCCATTGGCTGGGGTCGGATCTTCGTCGATCAGGGTGACACCCGAACGGGTGTGGCCCTGGCCAACGCATCCCCGGATCCGCTGACGCTGGATTTGGTGCTGAGGGACGACGACGGGTTGTTCGTGGCGCAGACCAACGTGGCTTTGGGTGCCCAGCAACAGCTACCCCGTTTCATCGACGAACTCTTCGAGGATCTAGCACCCGGTTTCCGGTTGGGTAGTCTGACAATTCGGACACAACCACCCCAGGGACGCGTTGCCGCCATTACCTTGAGGGGCAGCCCCAATGACCGCGGAGAGTTGATCTTTGCGACGCTCCCAGTAGTGGACCTGGATCAACCGGAGAGTGCCCAAACACCCGAAGGCAGCGCTTCTCTCGTCTTCCCCCACATCGGGGCCGGCGTGGTCTCCGCCTTCAGCACGCTCTCGACTCAAGTCATCCTGATCAACCCCAGCGAGACGGAGACCCTGCGAGGTCGACTTCGATTGACTAGTTCGCTGGGAACCCCCCTGCGAATGGAGCTGGAGGGGACGACGGACTCAGACTTTCCCTACGAGTTGGGGCCAAACCAGGTTTTCAAGGGGACGCTGAGAAGTTCCGCAAGTGCCCTGGCGGGCTATGCCGAGGTGACGGTGGACGAAGGCAGTTTACTGCCTTCGGGGACCGCGATTTTCCAGTTTAGAAATGGGTCCGGCGAGCTGATCTCAGAAGCGGGAGTTGGAGCGAGACCAGCAACTGATACGGTGCGTCTATTCGTCGACACGGTGGATACCCGGACTGGGGTTGCCCTGGCCAGCGCGGGCAACGATGCGACCACAGTACGTCTGGAACTGCGCGACCGTAGTGGGTTCCTGCTGGATTTCGCCCTGAGGGAAGTGGCGGCAAAAGGACACCTGGCCCTGTTCGTGGATGAACTGTTCGAGACCCCTGCCGGCTTTACCGGAGTGCTGGAGATTCACAGTCCTGTACCGGTCGTCCCAATCACCCTGAAGCTAAGCCAGAATCGTCGCGGAGATCAGATTTTGACGACGCTGCCTATCGCGGATCTGAGGCGTCCCCCTCAGGGCACGGAGCGGGTCGTGCCGCAACTGGCCTTTGGACCCGGCTTGTCGACCCGATTGATTCTTCTGAGTAGCTGGCAGGAGGGCACCGTTGAGCTGGAACCGACACAACTTACGGGCACCCTGCTCTTTGCCCACTCCAGTGGAACTCTGATGCAGCTGGCTCTTGCGGGTGAAGTAGGAGGCGAATTTGACTACCAGGTAAGCCGAATCGGGGGCCGGCAGCTGCGTCCCGGAAACACGGCTACGGTGGAGCGCATTGAGCTTCTTGAGTGTCACTACCCCTTCGGATGTGGCCCCATGATTGGCAATGAGTTGACGGCACATCAGGGGGAGCGAATGCTGGTCCTGGCACAGGTGACGGACTCGGCAGGGGAGTGGAGGGACGACTTCGACCTGACATACAGACTCAGCCCCAGCATAGGGAGTGTCGATATCTGGGGACAAGTCGACGGAGTGGAACCCGGGTTTGCCGACCTGGAAATCTCGCACGCAGATCTAAGTTTCGACGCCGTGCTCAAAGTAGTGTCAGTTGAATCTGGCTCGGCCGCCGGAAATCAGGGGCTGCGAGGGATCGCACAGGATGGAATAGGTCGGCTCTATCTGGCGGGAGAAGGAAGCCATACGATTCTGCGGTCCGATAGCCTGGTCGACTCCCCCCAGATCTATGCCGGTACCGACAACAGGTCGGGGTTCCAGAATGGCCCTCGCCTCGAATCGGAGTTCGATAAACCGGCATTCTTCAACTACGACCACAGACAGGGGAGGTTGTACGTCAGCGATGCCAGCAACCACCGTATTCGATTGGTGGAGCCGGGAACAGGGGGACAAGTCCAGACGTTCGCCGGCCGCGGCCAGCCCGGTCATCGGAACGGACCCGGTGTACTGGCTGAGTTCAATCAGCCGCAAGGCCTGGCTCGAGTCCGAGATTTCCTGTGGGTCGTGGATTCGGGGAACCACGTGATCCGAAGAATCCACCTGCTTAGCCGAGTAGTGCAGACGGTGGCGGGGCAGGTGGGGAACCCCGGCCTGTTGGATGGACAGGGCCTGGAGGCCCAATTCAATACGCCCGTTGGAATAGCTGTGGCGGTTCGTCCCGCCAGCGGATCAGGAGAGACAGGAGAAGGGATGTCCGCGGTCAGCGTGATCGTGGCGGATAGCGGCAATGGGGTCCTGCGGCGGATCAGTGAACAGGGTCAGGTGGAAACGATCGTGGTGGCTCCGACCAGCAGCCCCAGCGGGATCTCGTCGGTTTCCTTGACCGCGATCGCCCTGGGCTTTCAATCCCCGCTGGGAGTCGCAGTGGACCCCTTTGACAACCATTATGTGAGCGACCAGCAAAGCGAAGAAGTTTGGACCCTTCTCTCCAACGGCACCCTCGTTCGGGCGGCCATCCCTGGCACCTTCAGTGCCCCGGCCGGCCTGCTGATCAGCCAGAGTGGAACGGTTGTCGTTACCGATAATGAAGTCACGGCTCGCCGCCTCAGCTACGGTCGGCCCCAGATTGAGTCGATCCAAGGCAGCGTGGACCTGGGTGGCGGCAGGGTGACTGTTCGAGGAAGGAATTTCGCACCCGAAACGACAGTGTTGGTGGCGGGGGCGCGGCCAGATGAGCTCATCCTTGTGGATACCCGAACCCTTAGCGTTGGGGTCCCGGCCGGGCTACCGAGTGGGACGGCGACGCTAACGGTCGCCAACCGTGGCGGCCTCGTTCAGGGCGGTTTCCTGATCGAACCTCCTTCACTCGGAGAGCTTTCTCAAGGAGAGATCACCACGGTGACCGGTGGAAGACACTACCTCGAGGATGGTGTCGCGGCGAGGTTGGCAGCCCTGGGCGGACCGTCCGGGATCACTGTGGATCCAGATGGCCATTTGTACTTCTCGGATACAGAGCATCACCAGATTCGACGAATCGATGCGATCACGGGGATCTTGACTACGGTGGCGGGCGCTGGCGGTTTGGCCGAAGATCTCGCCAATCCTGTCGGGGATGGAGGCCCAGCAGATGCGGCCCTTCTAAGCGCGCCGCGAGGATTGGCTCTGGACACCTTCGGCAACCTTTATTTCGCCGACGAGACGAGTGACCGGATCCGGAGGGTAGATTCCCTGACCGGCCTGATCGAGACAGTGGCCGGTGGCGGAAACAGCGTGCCCACCGAGCTGGACCCAGCCGGATTGGGAGACGGCGGAGCGGCCACGGAAGGTCGCCTCAGGACCCCTGCTGGAGTCTGGCTGGACGGGCAAGACAACCTCCTGATTGCCGACACTGGAAATCACCGCATTCGCAAGGTGGACCGACAGGGTTTTCTCAGCACAGTTGCCGGAAGCGGCGTCCCCGGATTTTCTGGCGATGGGGGATCGGCCCTGGAGGCCAGCTTGAATGGGCCCACGGCCGTGTTCGTGGATCGAGGCCAACTCTATATTGCTGACAGTCTCAACCACCGGATACGTCAAGTGGACTCGGGGCGCATCATCTCTACAGTGGTGGGTCCCGGCTCGACGGAAACGCTCAATGCCGGGTTCTCCTTCACCACCGGAGGAGTTCTACTGTCTCCCCAGGGGCTCTGGGTGGACAACGACGGCCGCCTACTCATCGCCGACACCGGCAGTCATCGAATTCGCCGATTCGACCCCCGCCAAGGAACCATTTCAACGGTGGCGGGGACGGGAGTCGGCGGCTTCTCGGGAGATGGGGTGGCGCTGGAGACCAACCTCAACCGTCCCGCCGGCGTCGCCGTCGATGGTGCGGGCAACCTTTGGATCGGGGACACGGGAAACAACCGTGTGCGCAGGGTGAGTTCCCAGGTGATATCCACTCTGGGGGGTGGGCTGCCGGCAGAGGTCGGCGATGGCGATCCTGCCATTGCTGCCGCATTGGGATTTCCGACAACCATTACCTTGGATCCAGAGAACAACGCATACATCTCCGACTATGCCCACCACCGCATCCGTCGGGTGGACGCCTCGAGTCGCCTGATCAATACCGCTGTGGGAACGGGTGAGGCAGGTGATTCGGGAGATGGACAAGCCGCGGATCGGGCCCTCCTGTCCTCACC
>JAKZYH010000305.1:0-6771 GCA_047514575.1 Acidobacteriota bacterium
ACCGTGTTCTTGGAGTGATAGTTGCAGCCGATGTCACACTCGGCGCAATAGGTGCAGGAGGTCTGAAGGGCCCCATACCGGTTCCTATCCTGCTCTCCAATCGGTAGAGGATCATCGAAATCGTTCCCAAAGAAGACGATCAAGTCCAGCAGGTGCGACTCTCGTCCCATCTTCTTGGCAGTCTCCTGAAAGCGCTTGGTCCGGAGGATATACCTGCGATCGTCCTTGCCGCTGTCCTTAGGAATGGGTCGGGCTCCCAGGACCTCCTTGGCAACCTTGTAATAAGGCTTCAGCTGGTCCTTCTTACAGCTCGCCGGCCAGCGCTCATCGAATACCTCCGTGGGCGGCTCCAGAAAAATGTTGGCGTAGATCAGGGAGCCGCCGCCGAGCCCTGCACAAACCAGCGCATCCATTCCCCGGTAGTTTCGAACATCGAACATTCCGTGCGATTCCTCGGGCTCGCGACAGTTGAGTGTCGGGATCATCTGGGTCGCTCGCTCCTTGGGTCGATACCAGAAATTACGGCCCAGATCCCGGGGCGTCCGGGGAAAGGAGCCCATCGGGTACCGCTTGCCCCGTTCCATGATCAGAACCTTCTTTCCCCACTTTCTAGCAAGGCGGCAACCGGTAATTGCACCTCCAAAGCCGCTGCCGATGATCACCGCTTCGTATTGTTCTTCCATGACCGAGTTCCCTTTCTATCCCATTTGGCGAAGTGCTTTCCTTCCCTTCAGAGAACCACTGGGAAGGAGCGCACGGAGGACCTCCCTGCTCTGGCAGCCGCAGTCTACTTGTTCTGCGGCGTCTCCGGATCGCCCGCCGCCATTTCGCGATCGTGAATCAACTGGAAGGCGACTCGCTCTGCCAGCGCCGAGATGGTCAGAGATGGATTAACTGCCAGCGCCGTCGGAATACTGGCTCCGTCAGCCACATACAAACCGGGATATCCCCACACCTCTCCGCAATCATTCACCACACTGCTGTCGCCGGCGTCGCCCATGAAGCAGCCTCCCAGGGGATGGGCCGTGACGAGCTTTCTGAAGGGCCAGCTCCAAAGCACGCTGGAGACATACTTTCCGTTTATCCCCCGGCTCAAGCTCTCCATGGCCTCTTCCATTTCCCGGAACATCTGCCGGCTCCGCCGGTGGCGCCAATCAATGTCGACGCTGCCGTTCTTGAGCCGTAGTCGCCCATCGGCGGCATCGGTGCCCATCCCCAGATAGGGCAAGAGTCGCGTGGTTGCACCTCCGCGAAAAAGCCGATCCGCCTCGAAATCAATTTTCCCGGTACCGATCCCCAAGCTATCCAGGAGATAGCTTTTTCCTGCTCGAAGAAGGTTGCCCAGTCGATTCCGGTTGGGAATCATCCCTTCCAACATCCAGATAAAGGGATCGGGGAAGCCCAGGTCCTCGATGTATATCTTGTTGTTTCTGGTCGAGAACTCGGCTCCCGCCGTGATACTCGGGCCCCGTGCCGGATCCACCTCTACTTCTGCGCCCACGGTCGCTGCCAGCAGGAAATCTCCGTTGCCCGAAAACCGGCTTCCCAACGTCGGACTCAGATCGGGCAGGGTCTTGTACTGATTCCTACAGCGCAGGAGAAGCTCGTTCGAGCCCAGCGTCCCGGCGGCTACCACGACCTTCTTGCCGACCACCGAGCCCGGTTCCCTGGATCCCACCTGGTCTGGGTCGATGCGATCGAAGTGAACCCGGTAGCCCTGATCCCCCAGAGAATCCAATCTGGCAACCTCGTGGAGCGGAAATAACTCGGCACCGTTACGCTTCGCGACCGGGATGTAGTTCAGGTCCAAGGTGCCTTTTGAATGAACAGCGCATCCCAGCATGCAATTGCCTGAGTAGTCACAGGCGCTTTGCGGAATGCCGCTGTGAGGGTTGAGTCGATCGGCCCCGGTATAGACACCGATAGGAACCAGTTCTGGATCCTTGCCGGCAGCCTTTGCCGCCTGCATGAAGGCCTGTGTTCGAGCCGGGAGCTCGCGACCTTCAGGTGGGCTCAGCTTCTCGGAATCCAGCATGTCCTCTGCCAAACCATAATAGGGATCCATCACCTCTCTGCTGATCGAGCCGGGCCAGTTGGGCAGAGCGAAGATCCCTGCAGGAGTCCTCAAATGCACGTTGAAGTAGTGCAGCGACCCTCCGCCCACTCCACAACCCTGCACAACATCGATTCGTTTGAACGCTTTGTACTCGAGGAAACCCAGGCTCTCGCCCTCCCTCCAGAAAGACCTGGAGACCTCCGCCGGAGACCTGGGAAAATCAGTCTTGTCCCACTGTCTTCCTCGCTCCAGAATGCAGACGGAGCGTCCCGCCTGAGAAAGCCGACAAGCGGTAATCGCACCTCCGAATCCCGAACCGATCACGACGACGTCGTACGATTCCTTCATACTCTCCTCACTCTTGGCTACTCAGCTGGCGAGTACAGGCAAATTGTGCTGTTGTCCGCTCTCTCCTCGGAACTTGGGCTCATAGTGCTAGCATTTCAAGTCGTGCGCGGCTCTGTTGGGAACATCATCTAGACCGGCAGTGATGAATGCTCCAGATCGGCACCCCTTCGACTCAAACTCCCGGAGGATCATAGACGGAGAATGCCTTTTCGATCATCTTGTCGTAATCACCGCCAAACCGGTCGATTTCGTAACAGGCAAGAGGATGAGAGATCGCGTTCATGAGGCACTTGTTGCAGTGAGTGCATGGTTGGTCCGGCTCCTCCTTCCCCTGCTCGAATGATCGTACGAGATCGGGGTTGGCAACCAGGGCTCGAGCGATGGTCACCCCGTCACAGTCCCCCGCCTCGACCACCTGGCGAATATAAGAAGCTCGCTGAAAACCCCCGGTGACCAGAACCGGAACATTGACCGCTTGCTTGATCGCTCTGGCATCGGCAACGCTGATGCCCTCGATCTCAAGTCCTTTCTTGGGGCGGTTCCAGAGCCAACTGAAGATGGGCCTCAGAAGCCGGTAGCGGAAAAGAGCGTAGTTGCGATGGGTCAGGACTCCGCTAGGCAGCATCGTGGGATACGACTTGAGGGCGAAGTCAAAGGGGAACCCTCCGATCGGATTGAGCGGATGAGGAAACATGCTTCCGGTGGAAACGTGGATCGCATCCACGCCCGCCTCCTCCAACCACCTGCAAACCTGAATCGAGTCCTCCAGGGTGTTTCCACCTGTCCTAAATGGGTTCAAGACATTGTCGTGGTCAACCGCGCTGATCTTCATCTGCAAATGAAAATCATCTCCCACCTCCCTGCGGATCGCTCTCACGATGTCCAGAACGAAGCGTGCCCGGTTCTCCAAAGAGCCACCGTACTCGTCCTCTCGATCGTTGATCGCAGAACTCAGGAACTGGGTGATCAGATAGCCGTTGGCACCATGTAGTTCCACCCCATCCAAACCTGCCTCGCGCGCCCGTCTGGCACCGTTGGCAAAAAGCTGAGCCATCTCCCGGATCTCTTCGAGGGTCATGGCGCGGCACTGGATACCGTGGAAAGGATCCTGGGAATCGGTCGAGCTGACGACGACCCGATTCATGTTGTCGACACCGCCAATGTCCTGCTGTCTGCCGGAATGACTGAGCTGTAGGATGAAATGGCAGTCATGACGATGAACTGCCTCGCCCACCTTCCTCCAGAACCCGATGCGCTCGTCCCGATCGATACAGGCATAATTGGGGAGAATGCGCCCTTTGGTGGTGACCGGTACGAAAGAGGACACGATGGCTCCCACACCACCCCGGGCAAAGCTCTCCTCCCAATTGATTCGAGCCTGACTCCCCGATCCGTCGTAGTTACCAAAGCGACCGGAAATATTGGAGCGAAAGACGCGATTCTTGACGGTCAGGTTCCGAAACTTCAGGGGACTGAAAATTATGTCGTCTGGCATGTCCGCATCCCTCCTTCGCAGCTGTTTAGCACTCTCTCCCCCTTGCCCTTGCCCGGACCGTATCTCTTGGTTGCATTAACTCTCTTGACCAACCCTGCCAACCATGAAGAACGTTCCAAACGAGAAAGAAGGGCAAAGGCAAGGGTGAACCCATATATCCCAACCCGATTAATCGTGATGTTGGCGATTCGAACGCCCTCCTAATCCTCTCGCTGCAGACACAGATAGGCTTTGATCAGGATCACGCAAACACCACGTTGCCAGGGGGAGCTATGAACAAACCCATCTTCCCAATCCAGGTCAGGCTTTCGGCGAAATAGATATAGGTCCAGTCGGAAAACACCTCGGTCAGCCGGATACCGGCGACCACCGGCAGCCAATAGTGCTGACTCTTCCACTTTATCAAGGCAATGAACTGAAACAGCGAGAAGGCTACCCAGAGCGCTCCGGTTCGACGCAATAGCCCCTGAGGATCGATATAGTCGGCACCGTGGAAGAGCTTGAACCAGGTCTCGGGAGCGAAAAAACATAGCGAAGAAAGAACGACATCCAAAACCACCAGAGCAAACAGAAACAGATCCATGCCGAGCTTAAACTTTTTACTTATCATCATTCTCCCCCACACGATCCAGGTGAAACATAGAATCCTGAGCTGACTTCCTCCACTGCCGCGGAGACCACTCTCCCACACCCCAGGTGGGAAGAGCCACAAAGACGCGAGGCTCCATCGAACCCGAATTCCTTGAGAAGCAAAATCGAGCCGCCCTTTCACTGCGCAACTGCCAGAAAAACACGGCGTTACAGGGTCTTTGTGATCGGCAGAAACTTGGATGGGAGAGTAATTCCTGCTGTAACCAATTGCAAGCACTTTGTGTTGGAAAGCCGAGCCCAGCAGAACTGAACTGTAAGAGGGGAAGCTCCTTGACAGAGGAATTACCGTATGCTGTACTCCCCGTCAGAGCCTGGTTCCAACAGGGATCACAGTAGCATCCAACCTGGAGAAAGATTCGAATCGAGCCGAAGATGGTACCTAGAATCCCGCGGTCGGAAACTGACGGACAACCGAGACGCACGGTAGTGCTGAAGCGCTGTCGCTGAAACTCCAATCAGGTGTCCGGCCTTCGGGGTCGAGCAGCCCTGGGCTCATCATTCTGGCATCTTTCCGGGATCCTGCGAGTGGGAAAAGAGATCCTGCGAGCGGGAAAAGAGCAGCAACGTTTTCTGATCGACGTCGGTGGGCTAGGGACAGAAAGCAAAGAGAGATGAGCATCAAGCACCCAAAGCGACCTAGAGGACGGCGCTGGATCGTCCTCCTTATTCTCATCGTCGGGGTTGGTTACTTTGCCTGGCGCTTCGGGCGCAACTCGCCGGTGGTCCACGACGACATCATCGAACACTACAAGTACGGCTCTCTGGGAAGCGAGGCATTCTCTCCCCCCTTCTGGATCTGGAAGACTCTACCCATAGTCTTTCCGGAGTACCTACCTGGAAAGGGATATGAGTCGCTGGGTTTTATTTTCGAGCAGGATAAGGAGCTGCCTATTGGCTTCTCCCAGAGACGACTCAGTGGATTCGACGGAATCGGTCTCAACTGCGCGTTCTGTCACACCGGCACCGTGAGGGACTCAGCCGAGGCCGAACCGCGGATCTACGTCGGGATGCCGGCCCACGGCTTCGACATCATGGGGTACTTCCGTTTCCTCATCGACTGTGCCTTGGACCAACGCTTCACTGGCAATCAGCTAGTCCCTGTCATGGAGTCACTGGGAGCCGACTTCGACTTCATCGACCGATTCCTCTACAGCTATGTGCTGATCCCTCAGGTACAGGCAGGGTTGATTTCGATGCGTGACCGTCTTACACCCCTGCTCCTGAATCCCGAGGTCCCTGACTGGGGGCTGGGCCGGGTCGACACTTTCAATCCTTACAAGGCTCTGCAACTCAACTACCCAATGGACCAGGTTCCCATCGACGAGCTGACGGGTGCGGCAGACTATCCTCAGATCTGGAACCAGGGCCCGCGGGAGGGTCTCTCTCTCCACTGGGACGGGAACAACAATTCAGTGGACGAACGTAACCTGGGTGCCGCCCTGGGCACCGGTGCGACGCCAACATCCCTGGACCTGGATGCCCTCCAGCGCGTCGGAACCTGGCTCCGAGAGTTCCCAGCTCCCAAGTATCCTTATCCAACTGATCAGGCACTGGCCAATCAGGGAGAAGTTATCTACCAGCAGAAGTGTGCTGATTGCCACGACTTCGGAGGCTCTCGAATCGGGACCGTCATCCCTCTCAAGGCCATCCGCACCGATCCTTATCGTCTGCACAACTACACTTACGACCTGGCCGTCAATCAAGCGACACTCTACTCCGGCTTTCCCTACCGCTTCAGCCATTGGCGCAAGACCAACGGCTACGCCTGTCAAGCCCTGGATGGGATCTGGGCCAGAGCTCCCTATCTGCATAACGGTTCCGTTCCTTCGTTGCGGGATCTGTTGGAGCTCCCCGAGGAACGACCCCAGATCTTCTACCGCGGCTACGATGTCTTCGATCCGAAAAAGGTAGGGTTCGCATCCGATGTCGGTGAGGCCGACGGTCGCAGCTACTTCCAGCACGACACCAGCGTCCCCGGAAATAGCAATGACGGCCACCTCTACGGCACCAACCTCTCCGCGGAAGAGAAAGAGGCCCTTGTCGAGTTCATGAAGACACTCTAGCGTTCAAAGGCAGGTTCAGCCTTTTGAACGGATGTGAGGAGGAAAAGCCTATGGCAAGTCATAGCAGAAGATCAAAGTGGATTGCGCTAGCGATTCTGGTGATCGTGGTTGGGGCTGTGGCGTATGTGATCTGGGACGGTCTGTTGCGTGAGGAGCCG
>JAKZYH010000306.1:0-4565 GCA_047514575.1 Acidobacteriota bacterium
TCATAGGTCAAAGCCTTAATCCAGCTCTCTAGGCTTCTATGGTTCGCTTTCCGAATGGGGCCAGGGCCAAGCTGAAACTCCATCGAGTAGTGCCCATCCTACAACGGACTGTCTGCTACTGACGTGCGTGGCTTGAGACAAACTCTAGTTTCGTCCTCGAATGCGGCCAACAGCGCTAGGGACGGAATTAAGGGGCTCCCTCGTTGCGCCACCAACGGAACTCGTTCGCTCCCAGGGACACAGCAGCTATGTCCAATAGGCCGTTGCCGTCCAGATCGGCCAGGATGCACATGATGGCGTCCGGCCAGGAGGTCTTCAGAACATGTTGAGCCCAGACCGTTCTGGGATCGCCTGAGTTTTCCAACCAGACCACCTGCCCTGGATCTCCGGCGCCGGTGGCTGCTACATCCACATCTCCGTCCCCGTCCAGGTCCCCGGCTACCGCCTCGAAGGCATTGGGGAGTGGTCCAAAGATCAGGTGCCGGGACCAGGGTCCGTCGGCCGGCGTCCCATCGTTCTCGTACCAGACTACCTGATGGCCCTCGGCGGAATCCGTATTTCTTTCGCTGCCCAGGGCCAGGACCAGATCTGGATCGCCGTCCCGGTCCATGTCTACCGGATTCCCGTGCATGGGACGGAAAGCCGTGTCGATGACGTGGCGTATCCAGCCTCTTGCTTTGGGGTCGCCGCTGTTTTCATACCAGAGCACGAGTCCGGCGCTAGCTCCGGTTCCCATTAGATCTGCGTCCCCATCTCCGTCTACATCGGCAACTCGAATGCATCGGGTCTCGGCGACGCCGTCGTCTATCACGTGCTTGGCCCATTCCCGGCCTTCCTCATAGCGGAGTTGTGTGGGAGGCCCCAGGTCTAGAATCCCCGGATTCTCGAACCAGGCAAACTGGTTCCCCATTCTCCAGGAAGAGGCGGCCACGTCCAGGTCCCCGTCCGCATCGAGATCTGAAAGGTCCACGTTGTAGGCGCCGGCCAGACGGGTCGTGACCACATGTCGCTTCCACAGGTCTCTGATGCCCTCGGACCCAGGATTCTGGAACCAGAGGAGATGGCCGTAGAGGTTCTTCACGATGACAACATCCGGGCGAGTATCGTTGTTGACGTCACCCACCATATGCCTTTCAAGTCGCTCGGGGTCGTCCTTCTGGATGAAGTGGCGCTCGAAGTTTCCCGAGCCGTCGTTCTCAAACCAGTAGAGCTTGTTGTGAGGCCGATAGTCAGCGCTGGTCAGGTCGAGGTCGCCGTCCCCGTCCAGGTCGGCAGCCCAGATGCCGTAGGGGTAGGCATAGTTGTCCATGATGAGCTGTTCCGAGAAGCGGACCGGACCCGATGCTCTCGAAGGAACTTCAGGAGTCCCTCCCTTCTGGGTATCGCCGCTGGTACAACCCAACTGGCCGATAGGCAGTGTCAGCAGGACCCAGGTAGCGACCAGGATTCGCAGCATCAGTTTCTGAGCCTCGTCAGCTGTCTCGTCATGGCTCCTCCATCCCGGTTTCGAAGCTTGGTCTATGCTCACCAACAGCATAGCCCTCAGGATTGGCAATACCAAGAACCAGTCGCAGAATTGCAGGCTACCTCGGAAATACACCCAGATGCTGGCTCAGGCCGGGACCGTATATAATAGGCTCCTATGCACTCAAGTCAGAAGCTCCAGCCCCTCCTCCGAGCCGAGACCCTCGGTCAGAGCCTTCATTTGATGATCTTGTTCAACCTGGCGTTGGCTCAACCTCTCTACGATTTGACCTCAAGACAGGCCGAGTTCTACGTTGCCCACGAGACGCCGCCGGCCTGGCTGGTGCTTGGAGCTCTGTTGTTGTCGATTTGCCTCCCGGGCCTCCTCTCCCTGGTTCCCCCCTTGTTCGGGCTCTTTAGCCCCAAACTGGAGAAAAGTTCACGCTTCGCTCTCGTAGTTCTACTCAGTGCCCTGTTCATCCTCCCTGTCGTGAATCGGAGTGCGGACCTGTCAATAGCCCTCTTCATCGCCGCCGGTGTCCTCTTTGGCATGATCGTTGGTTTGGCCTACTCACGAAGTCGGATCTTCAGGATGTTTTTGACCTGTCTTTCACCAGGAATCGTGGTGTTTCCCTTTTTCTTTCTCTTCTTTTCCCCTGTGAGCCAGTTGGTCTTCAGCGGCGAAGAAGAGATTCCGGGCGTCGAGATTGCCAGGTCGAGGGCCCCGGTGTTTGTCATCGTCTTTGACGAGTTCTCGACGGTCTCCCTTCTCAAGCGGGACCTTCAGATCGATGAACGTCTTTATCCGAACTTTGCGCGGCTCGCCGCCGGGTCGCACTGGTTTCGAAACGCAACGACGGTGAGCCTGGAGACAGCCAAGGCCGTGTCCTCAATCGTGACAGGAACCTTTCCCAAGCCCGACACGCTCCCAACCGCATCCAACCATCCGGTCAACCTCTTTTCAAGTTCTCTTTCTCCTGGGATAGTCGGCACCTGATCTTACAGACAGCGTCCGATTTGATCGAAATCGAACGGCGGCTTTCGCCTAAAAGCCGACATTCAGATTTTCGCAGGAAACGTCGAATGAACTACCGCAAACGGCCAGGAGCCGACGTTCTATTTCCGGCGCTTCGAAAGGAGCTGTCAGTTTCTTTTTACGTCCAAGTGGATTCCTCCCCACAACGTCTAAGCAGAGCCACCTTGCCATGTTCTTTCTGTATTCTGCATAGAATGGCGTCAGTACTGACCCTCTTGTCACTCTATCGCCCAACGGTTGACGACATCCCCCGAACTGGAAGAAAAACCCTTTGAAATCGAGAGCCTGAGACCCGCGGAGACGTTGGGTTGATTTCGCCGGGTAACGCTGCAACAAGAAGAAGTGATTTTCTTCCAGCTTACTTCTGTCAGGAGCGAGGACCTGGCCGGTACGTCTCAACGAGGTACGTGCTCCGGCGCACAATCCCTCTGAGATTACCCTTCCAGACCCAAGGATCTAATATTCGTTAAGTAGGTTCCCGCTGGTCTTGAGTTCTCCGAGAGGGAATTCCAGCCGTGGATCTGATCGACATGAGGTATCGTTACTGGCATAGCCACGAAGACACCGTGGACAAACTTTCCGCCCGGAACCTGACACTACCCACGATTTCCAGACAGGAGTGACTTAGTATTCTCAAGTCGCCCACTCCGGAGAATAGGTCGAGAGTGCCATCTCGACGCTTTCTGGTACTTTGAGTATGAATATGGCAATGTGGACCGAACCTCATGCAAGATAAAGAACATCAACTCGCCCTCTTCCTCGATCTGGAAAACCTGGCTGTTGGTTTCGACAAGGGTCAGAGCCGCAAGAAGTTTCGCATCGACACGGTCCTTGAACGTCTGGTTGAAAAAGGCAAGATTCTAGTCAAGGAAGCCTATGCCGACTGGGATCGGTTTGTCGATTACAAAATGGAGCTGCATGAAGCAGCCTTCGAGTTGATCGATATTCCGCGGCGCAGCAAGACCGGAAAGAACTCGGCCGACATCCGCCTCTGCGTTGATGCCATGGATCTCTGCTACTCCAAAGAACACATCGATACCTTCGTCATCCTGTCGGGCGACAGCGATTTCTCGCCTCTCGTATCCAAGCTGAAGGAAAACGGCAAGTACGTGATCGGACTGGCGGGTCAGGGTTCCACTTCCCAGATGCTGGTGGACAACTGCGACGAGTTTATCTTCTACGAGGAACTGGAGGATGTTGCCACCCGACCCCCACGCCTGAGCCAGAAGATCCCCAAAGACAAACGTCCGGCCTTCCAGCTCATGATCGAATCCATCCAGGCCTTGAGGCGCGAGGACAAGGATGTGCTGTACTCATCCCTGGTCAAGCAGACGATGAAACGCAAACAGCCCGGCTTCAGCGAGACGCGTTTCGGCCACGATAGCTTCAGCAGCCTCCTGGAGGAAGCGCAGAAACTGGGGCTGGTCGTTCTGGATAAGGATAGCCGGAGTGGAACCTACGTCATCAGCGGTTTTGGGAAGACATCGATCTAATACGCCATAATCTGTGTTACAGCGTACTACTATTAGTTCTGGGTATCGCCAAGTCTCAAGCATGGCCGGTGTGGGAGCCGTCCTTGGGCCTCGTGGTGTGGAGATCGCTTCGGCACGGGATCCTCGGGAGGGAACTCTCTTCCGTTGCCCCACCAGACCGGTTGCTTTAGACTCAAGCCTGCCGATGAGGTCCGTTCTGCTCCTGCTCCCACTGCTGACCTGCCTGGCCTGTACCGAGATCGACACGTCCAGCGAATCGACCAAGGTACCATCTAGAAACTCTCTCAACGCCCGAATCCTCTTCAACAGCGACGGAGGCAGCGGGGCTCTCTTTGCCCATGAGCCCCCGATCACGGCAGATCAGTTGTGCCGGGTCGTCAATGCCCTGAAGGGGACGCAGGTGGATGTCTTCATTCAGTCCATCTCCTTCGGGCCCTTCGTCCTGTACGGTACCCAGGTGGGTGAGATCTACGGGCAGAATGTCACGGATTTCGAGAACGAGAACTACCGTCGTTGGTCCCTCAATACGCTGGGCCTTCTGCGACAGGGACTGGATCCCTTGGACATCTGGG
>JAKZYH010000307.1:0-2921 GCA_047514575.1 Acidobacteriota bacterium
GCACGAGCACCTGCCGGACAAAGCAACTTGATGTATCCCCTGATATCCAAACTGTTGACCCACGTTCGGACTACCCGGTCCTTGCCGCGGGCACTGCGTCGCCAGCTGAAACCGGGTCCAAGCCCATGGTAACTCAAATCAAGTATAGACAGGCTATTGAGAGTTCACATTTGCGCCTGGCGGATCCGGCTTAGAACGGATCTTTCCTCCACCCGTATTGACCCTCGGGCTGAGTCCGGGGGATACTTCCTCCCAACTTGTTAAGCGCCCACTTTTCATTGGTGAGAGCGAGTCGTCAGGGAGGAGTTTCAGATGAAAAAGTTTTGTGTGGTTTTCATTGCCGTGTGTGCGCTAGCCGGTGCCGGTAGCTTGCTGGCCCAGGAGGACTCGACCAGTTACATCTTTGCCGAATACTACATTTGTGACCAGAACCGGGAAGGCTTTTCAGACCTGCTGACCGAGCTTGTCCTGGGTCCCATCTACGACAAGCAGGTGGAGGCGGGAAATCTGCTGGGATGGGGCTGGCTGTCGCACAACGTTGGCGGGAAATGGCGGCGCCTTCGCGTCTCTTCCTCCAACAATCTCGGAACGCTGCTGGAAACCAGGGACGCGATGATTGAAGAAATCCAGTCCACAGCGGGGGAGGCAGACCGGGAGTTCACTTCGATCTGCGGAGACCACGATGACTACATCTGGGCTTCCGTGGCGGGTTCCGCACCCGTGGCCCAACAATTGCGAGACCTGGCCGACGCAACCTATGCGACTTACTACGTGTGTGATGTGTCGAAGCAGGAACGCGCCGACGAGATCGTCAAGGCGCTGTTTGCTCCCGCCCTCAACCAGCTGGTCGAAGAGGGACAACTGGCGTCCTGGAACTGGTACGCCCATGTGATCGGTGGGGAATTCCGGCGACTCATGGCGCACATCGGGGCTGATCACAAGACGTTGATCGCTGCTGTCGACCAGTACAACCAACAGGCCGACGCCACCAACGCCGCTATGGCCCAGGAGTTCAGTGAGATTTGCAATGCCCACGTGGACTACTTGTGGGATGTGAAATTGAGCCAAGCCGACCAAGGTTCAATGGAGCCTCTCCAGAATTGAAGCTTCTCCAGATCCTGCTTTGTGCGGCGTCTGTGCTGATTGGGGTGAACGGCGCCTCCAGGAATGTGGTTCTTTTTGTGGCGGATGACCATGGTCAGGACGCCGGCGTCTATGGCAATCCGGTCATCAGGACCCCCATATCGACCGGCTCGCCGCTGAAGGCACGCGTTTCCGTTATGCCTTCGCTACGACGGCCAGTTGCAGCGCCAGCCGGTCCGTGATCCTGACCGGTCTTCACAACCATCGGACCGGCCAGTATGGACACCAGCACGACTACCATGGATTTGAGAGCTTCCCAAATCTGAAGAGCCTGCCGGTTCTTCTCAGCGAAGCCGGCTACCGGACCGCCTCCGTCGGCAAATACCACGTAGCACCACCGCAGGTGTACCGGTTTGACCACTTCATTCCCGGTTCCAGCCGCAACCCCGTCGAAATGGCCGAGAACAGCCGGGAGTTCCTGAAGGCCGACCAAGATCGACCCTTCTTTCTCTACTTCTGCACGTCCGACCCTCATCGCGGAGGCGGTGTGGTGGAAGAATCTCCTCACAAGCCGGATCGTTTCGGTAACGTTCCAGAAGGTTATCCCGGGATCGAACCCCAGCCATACCGGCCCGATGAAGTGATCGTCCCTCCCTTTCTATCCGACAACCCGGCGGTTCGGGCTGAACTGGCCCAGTACTACCAGTCGGTCTCCAGGCTGGACCAGGGACTGGGCCGCCTGCTGGCCATTCTGAAGGAGACAGGAGTTTACGATGACACCTTGATCCTCTACATTTCGGACCACGGCATCGCCTTTCCGGGCGCCAAGACGACCGTCTACGAGCCGGGCCTGCTCTCCCCTGCCATCGTCCGAGACCCTCGGGCCGAGAAACGAGGGGTGGTGAGCGACGCCATGATCAGCTGGGTGGACATCACCCCCACCATTCTTGACTACGCGGGGGTCGCGACACCCGAATACGAGCCTCACGTCGAGTACCGTCTGCTCCGGGACCAGATGGGGGAGAGACATGGACTGCATGGAAGGTCCTTCCTCGGGATTCTGGAGGAGGCCCGTCCCCAGGGCTGGGATGAAATCTACGCCTCCCACACCTTCCATGAGATCCAGATGTACTATCCGATGCGGGTGGTGAGAACGCGCAGTTACAAACTGATCTGGAACCTGGCCCATCCACTGCCCTTCCCCTTCGCCTCGGACCTGTGGGTGGCGGCGTCCTGGCAGTATTCTTTTCGGCAGGGAATGAGCGCTGCCTACGGAGTCCGAACGGTCGGAGAGTATATCCATCGACCCGAGTTCGAACTCTTCGATATGGTTGCGGATCCCTGGGAGTCCAAGAACCTGGCGGCGAATCCGGCTTACGCGGAGAAGCTCGAGGACCTGAAGGAAAAGCTCCGCGAGTTCCAGAAGCGGACGGCGGACCCATGGCTCCTGAAGTGGCACTACGAATAGCGGGCACCAGGTGTTTAGGGATTGGCTTGTGACGACCTCGGTTCCAACCTGGTCGGAAGCGTCGGGGTTGTTTCGCCTGATCCGGGGGCTCGGGTCCTTCATGGCCGAGACGATCACTTTTGAACAGGCCAGAGCAGTGATCAGGCGGCGAGTCGAGATTCGAGAAGAGCGATTCGTCGAGAAGCTCGAGACTACCGTTTTCTCCAACCCTGCGAGCCCCTACTTCCGGCTTTTCAAGTCGGCCGGTTGCGAGCCGGAAGATGTACGGAGACTGGTTCGCAGGGAAGGAATCGAGAGTGCGCTGGAGGAGTTGCGTCGGGCTGGTATCTTCGTTTCCTGGGAAGAGTTCAAGGGCTGGAAGCCTGTGTGC
>JAKZYH010000308.1:0-5962 GCA_047514575.1 Acidobacteriota bacterium
CGCCGCCTTTCGCCTGGGTCTAAATCTCAAAAAACCAAAGCCTCCTTCCAGCCTCAGGGCCCCCGTGTGCCCGCTATCGCCTCGGCTCAGGGTCGCTGCTCCCTTTCGCGAGGGAAAATCGCCACCCTCCACCCTTCTGAATTCACCCGGAACCCTCTGCCGTCGGAACTCGCATCTGTGCGACCTTCATTTTCGCTAAAATGAGTAGAATCGCTCAATTTAGGTGGGAATAATAGTCTAGTCCCAGGTGCGTGATCGGCTCTTCGCCCTTCAGGTGGCGCAGGGTATTCTTCAGCTTCATCAGCTGAATGAACAGGTCGTGCTCGGGATACAGTTCGGGTAGAGTCATAGGGCTCTTGAAGTAGAACGAAAGCCACTCTTGGATCCCATGCATCTTGGATCGCTTCGCCAGATCCAGAAACAGAACCAGGTCGAGGACAATCGGCGCGGCCAGAATGCTGTCGCGGCACAGAAAATTGATCTTCACCTGCATCGGGTAACCCAACCAGCCGAAGATGTCGATATTGTCCCAGCCCTCCTTGTTGTCCTTGCGGGGGGGATAATAGTTGATTCTCACCTTGTGATAAAAATCCTTATACAGCTCGGGATAAACCTGGGGCTGAAGAATGTACTCCAGCACTGAAAGTTTGCTCTCTTCCTTGGTCTTGAAGGAACCAGGGTCATCCAACACCTCGCCATCCCGATTTCCCAGAATGTTGGTGGAAAACCAGCCTGACAATCCAAGCAAGCGCGCCTTCAGGCCGGGAGCGATGATGGTCTTCATCAAGGTCTGCCCTGTCTTGAAATCCTTACCGCATATGGGAACCTGATTCTGTTGGGCGAGCTCTCTGAGGGCTGGCACGTCCACCGTCAGGTTAGGCGCTCCATTCGCAAACGGGATACCCAGCTTCAGGGCGGCATAGGCATAGATCATGCTTGAGGGGATCCCTGGATCGCTGTCTCTCAATCCCTTCTCGAAGGCCTCCAGAGTCTTGTGGACCGGACCCTCTTCTAGAAACACCTCAGTACTTCCACACCAGATCATGACCAGGCGATCCACCTGCTTCTCGACCTGGAACTGCTGGATTTCTTCGGTCAGCTGCTGGGCAAGATCCCAATGTGTCTTTCCCTGCTTGACGTAGGTCCCGTCAAGTTTCTTCACGTAGCGGCTGTCGAAAACGGCTCGCATGGGTTGAATTTGCTGCAGCACTGGCTCTAACTCCCGAAGCAGATCCTTCTCCAGCACACCCGCTTTTGCCGCCGCCGTGTAGGCATCATCTTCAAAGGGGTCCCAGGCGCCGAAGACCAGATCGTCCATCTCGGCCAGCGGGACGAACTCACGGATCCTGGGGACGCGTGCTTCCGTGCGCTTTCCAAGACGAATCGTGCCCATTTCTGCCAGGGACCCGATGGGCGCTGCCAAACCCCTCTTGATCGCCTCTACTCCAGCGATGAAGGTCGTACTCACGGCGCCCAGGCCGACCAACAAGACTCCTAATTTCCCCTTGGGGTCTTCGATTTGAACTCCCTTTTCAATCATGCTTCGACTCCCAACCCAGCGATGTATCTCTCGGTCGCTACAACGTAGGCAATCTCGCTCAAAAGCCGCCTCATTTCAACTCCTTTTTTCCCGCCGATATGAATCAGCTGGACCCATCGGGTCCTTTTGCACGATTTCCGAAATATCAGCCATACTCAAGAACAGTTTCGAGATCCGATCGAGTAGCCGTAGGCGATTTCTCCTGAGCTGCTCCTCCTCTGCCATCACCAGGACACGGTCGAAAAAGAGGTCAACCGCTGCCCGCATGCCGGCCAACTCTCTGAGGGCCGCTACGAAATCACCTCGATTCACGAAATCGACTACTCTTGGCTCGACCTGCTTGAAGGTCTGGTAAAGCTCAAGCTCCTCTGGCTCTGGCAAATCCGCGACCGATACTTCGCCCGAATCTACCGATTCCTTGGCCAGGATATTCTTGATCCTCTTGGAGGCTGCGGCCAAGGCCTCAAAATCCTTTTCGCCCCGAATGCCAGCAAGAGCAGTTGCCCTTTCATACGTTCGATAGACAGCATCCCCTTCCACCGCGAGCACGGCGTTCACGACATCGTAGGGCAGCCCCTTGTTCTGGAAGACATAGCGAACTCGTTGGACCAGAAAAGACAAGACTTCCTTTCGGGTCTTCTCCGCCGATTTCTCGCTGGAAAACAATTTTAGCGCGGTCTCTACCAGCAGCTCCAGAGAATACTCCAGCTGGAAGTCAAAGAGGATCTTCACCAACCCCAGGGCCTGACGACGCAGGCCAAAAGGATCGCCTCCCCCCGTCGGCACGATGTCGACACTGAAGCATCCGACGACGGTGTCGAGCCTGTCTGCAAGGGAAAGAACGGCTCCTCGCAGGGTAGAAGGGGGATCGTCCTCGAGCGAAGCAGGCCGATAGTGCTCCAATATCGGTTTCCAGACCTCCTCCGGATGTCCTTCTCGCTGGGCGTAGAGTCCCCCCATGATTCCCTGCAACTCGCTCAATTCACGCACCATCTCAGTCGTTAGATCGGCCTTGCACAACCAGGCGGCTGTTTCGAGATCGGAGTCGGGATGAAGCTGGGCACACAGTGTCCGCAATCGCTCAGCCTTGTCCTTGTAGCTGCCCAACCCTTTCTGAAACAGCACCTGATCCAGCTTCTCTGTTCGTTCCCGAAGCGGTTCCTTCTGATCCGATTCCCAGAAAAAGGCCGCGTCTTCGAGCCGCGCCTTCAGGACCCGCTCGTGCCCCTCTCGGATTCTCCCTTCGGGATCACCTGAAGTGTTCACGACCGTGAGAAAATAGGGCTGGATCTCTCGAGCCTCATTGATGACGGAGAAGTACTTCTGATGATAGCGCAAGACCGTCACGAGAACCTCTTTCGGGATCTCGAGGAAGGCCTCGTCAAAGCGCCCGCAGAGCACGCTGGGATACTCGTTCAACTGTGTGACCGTGCCCAGCAGGGCAGCATCCTCCAGCACAGACAAGCCGTCGGGGATCTGACTCTCAAGCTCTTTCAGAATCCGCTCCTCGCGCTCGCTAGCATCAACCAATACGAAGCCCTTCCGCAGCCCCTCCAGGTATTGGTCAGCGGAGGCGATGGGAATCGCCTGCTCCCCGAGAAAGCGGTGCCCCCGGGTCAGGTTTCCGGCTCGGAGTCCCTCAAACTCGAAGGGAACCACCTCCTCATCCCAAAGCGCCACATACCAGCGTAACGGTCGGATGAACCGGAATCGACTCTCGCCCCAGTACATGCTCCGAGGCCAGGAGAGTGAACGGACCATAGCTTCCAAGCTGCCCCCCAGGATGTCCCGAACAGGCTGCCCCTCGACCTGCCGGTTGAAACCCAGATAGAGTCCGCGCTCGGTCTCGATGGGCTCGAGACGGGCCACATCGATCCCTTGGCTCCTGGCAAAGCCTTGCGCCGCTTGGCTAGGCTGTCCCTCGCTGTCCAATCCTCTAGAAGCCGGGGGACCGACGACCTGTTCTTCGCGCGTCGCCTGTTGTTCCGGGAGCCCCTCAATCAGAATTGCCAAGCGGCGGGGCGAACTGTAGGTCGTAATACAACTCCAGGAGATATTACTTTCCCCCAGGACACCTTCGAAGCTCCTCCTTTGCTGTTGCTGAGCCGGGGAAATCAGATCAGCAGGGATCTCCTCCACCCCCAACTCAAACAGAAACTTGTGATCCATGGACTTCCAGATATTGAGCGGCCGTCTGCACGGCCAGGTGACGAACCCGGGCAATCAGACCCACTCTCTCGGTGACGCTGATGGCACCCCGGCTATCGAGTAGGTTGAAGGCATGCGAACACTTCAGACAATAGTCGTAGGCAGGTAGAATACAGGAGGCCTCCAAACAACTTTGGCATTCTTGCTCGTAGAGATTGAACATGCTGAAGAGCCGATCCTTGTCGGCCAACTCGAAACTGTAGCGAGAGAATTCGGATTCCTCCGTCTGCCTGACGTCTCCGTAGCTGAGCTGCCGATTCCACTGTAGGTTGAAAATGCTCTCCTCACCGGCAACGAACATAGAGATTCGTTCCAGGCCGTACGTCAGCTCGGCGGATATTGGCATCAGATCCACTCCGCCTGCTTGCTGAAAATAGGTAAACTGAGTGATCTCCAGACCATCTAGCAGGACTTGCCAACCCACTCCCCATGCTCCCAGGGTTGGGCTTTCCCAGTTGTCCTCTTCGAATCGAAGATCGTGCTTCTCCAATTCCACGCCTACGTGCCTGAGGCTGTCCAGATAGATGTCCTGAACATTGTCGGGAGGGGGCTTGAGGACTACCTGAAGTTGGTAGTGACGATAGAGGCGGTTGGGATTTTCTCCATAACGCCCGTCCGCTGGCCGACGGGAGGGTTGGACGTAAACGACCTGATAGGGTTCAGGGCCAAGCACCCTCAGGAAAGTCTCCGGGTGCATGGTGCCAGCTCCTACTTCGACATCGTAAGGTTGCTGAACGACGCAGCCGTAGTCCATCCAATAGTTGAGAAGCCGATGAACGACCTCTTGAAAGGTATACATCCCGTCTACTACTCTCCTGGTTCGGGCGAGCCGTGCTCACGGGTCACCTCCCAAGCGGCTAGAGCAAGTCTCTCAGCAACTTCGACGATTTAAGCGTTTTTTCAAGCTGGTATTCTATCAACTTCCGGGAAAGACTGGCTAACCTTTTTAGCTCCGCTTCGGTCAGCGTGACCGCTCCCAGGCCGGAGGGGTGGTGCTTTAACATCTCCAGCGTCTTCAGGGCCAACCCAGCAGGCAGCTTCTCCTCGAGTCGGGGCATCACGCCCTCCAGCCTGAGCAGCCAAAACTCGAGATAACGAGCCAGGACTTCGATTCGAATCTTCCCCATTACATCCAGCACCGCCAGTGCGAGCCGAAACAGGTTTTCACTCTCTTCCTGCTCTTGGCTGAATTCCTGCAGAAGCTCGGCAAAGTATCCTAGATGCACATTTTCTTCCCAGGAAAGCGTGTACGCCGGACATACCTGAATTACCTCACAGCTCTGAATCAGAGCCAGCTCTTGATGCTCCTTGCGGCGGAAGGTAACTTGCAGACGCGTCAAGATCTCCAGGCTTGCTCCGAAGCGGCTCCTGGGCTTCTTGGCCCCGTGTGCTACCCCCCTCAGCTTGCCAAAGCTCCGAGTCAGGAACACGACGATCTTGT
Source organism: Acidobacteriota bacterium (assembly GCA_047514575.1). GTDB lineage: Bacteria > Acidobacteriota > UBA6911 > RPQK01 > JAJDTT01 > CAUZIZ01. The sequence goes on from JAKZYH010000308.1 coordinate 5,190, forward strand.
GTGACTCGGCGTAGGGATAGGTTCTTAGGGTGAGTGCCTCCGACTGGTACTGATTCATAGACCGGTCAAAGACTGAAGAAGATAGGTCGCGAGCCCCAGGAAGGAAAGGAAGCCCACGAAGTCGGTGAAGGTCGTCAGTATGATACTGGAGGCAATGGCCGGGTCCACGTTCATCTTCTGCAGAGCCAAGGGAATCAGGGTGCCAACGATTCCCGCTATGAAAATGTTGATGATCAAGGCACCACTGAGAATGAGCCCGAGAACAAGATTACCCTTCCAGGCATATGCAATCGCTCCCGCCAGGAGTCCGAGGGCAGCACCGTTGGCCACTCCCACGAAAAGCTCCTTCACGAGAGCGCTCTTGCTATTCTCCCAGGTGACCTCACCGAGGGCAAGCCCGCGCACAATGATGGTCAGGGTCTGAGTCCAGGAGTTGCCGCCCATGCCTGCGACGACGGGCAGAAACACAGCCAGGAAAGAAAAGCGCGATATGGTGGGCTCATAGATGGCCACTACAGTCGCCGCCAACAGCGCCGTGAAGAGGTTGAGGAGCAACCAGGGCAAGCGCTTTCCGATCGACTTCCAGGGAGGGGTATCGATTCGGTCGTCGGTTTCAACCCCCGCCATGTAGAAAATATCCTCGGTGGCTTCGTCCTTGATGACATCGATCACATCGTCGACTGTAATGACACCAACCAGCTTGTTCTCGTGGTCCACCACCGGGATAGCCAGTAGGTCGTACAGTGCCACCTGGCGAGCGACCTCTTCCTGGT
>JAKZYH010000309.1:0-2584 GCA_047514575.1 Acidobacteriota bacterium
CTGGCGAAAACGCTGGCGCCCCGACTCCCTCCCCGACGCTATCAGAATGGACTTCCCGTCCGGGTACCAGTCCAGCATGCGCTCGGAGCCAGGGTGGTAGGTGACTCTGACAGGTAGCCCGCCGGCCGTCGGAACGACATAGATGTCGGTGTTGCCATCATAATTCGCGTTGAACGCAATGTTGTTTCCATCCGGCGAAAAGTGGGGCAAAGATTCCTCTCCGTGCGGAGAACTCAGCCGTTCGGCTGTCCCCCCCTGCTTGGGCACGATCCAGATATCTCCAGCATAGACAAAGGTGATGTGTGTCTGAGACACGTCCGGCTGGCGAAGCATCCGGGCGTCTATCTGCGCAGAAACGGTGAGGTGAAAGGCAGAAACGATGGTCAATACAATAGGCCAGAACTTCGACATTGTTCATCCCCGATTTGTGGTTGTACTAGAAAGGACACACGCCAGCACTACGATCCTTGAGTACGATCAAACCTGGTGAAGGGTTCGAGAAAGAAGAAGCTTATCCGGTTTCGAGGATGGGTCTCAAGCTGAGAGGACCCTGCGACCCTCCTCCGAAGGGATGAGAACTCCCGGCGGGGCCCCCGGCGATTCACGCCCCGGACCACCAGGATCGAAGGCGGAATGCAAGATTTTCTCACCTCCTCAGGGTAGAATTCTGGAGATCTGATGTCCGATGCCGAGCTTCTCAAAGAACTGGAAACCGTGATGCGGAGACTGGGAATCGAGCTGAGATTCGAAAACGGCGAATTCAACGGTGGCCTGTGCCGCATTGGCGGACGGTCCGTCTTTCTGATCAACGTGAAGCTGCCTCCGGCCAGGCGGCTCCAGATCCTGTGCCATTACCTTTCGCGCCTGGACCTCTCGACCGTCTATCTTCTGCCGGCAGTGCGCAGTCGACTGGAAATGGACAAGGGAGGAGGTTTCGTGTCATGACCATGGCGAAGTTCGTGCCGATCTTCTGGTTGGCTTCCACAAGTCTGCCCTCATGGGCGCTGGGCGCCGAGCAGGCTGCTGTCGTCGAGCAAGGAAAGCAGGAGGCGCGGGAGTTCAGGGAAGACGTTACCCGCAGCTATTCGCTCCGTTATCTGCTTTACTTGCCGCCAGACTACCCGAGCTATCAGGAGCAGTGGCCTCTGCTGCTTTTCCTTCATGGAGCCGGCGAACGTGGCGATGACCTGGAACTGGTGAAAAAAACGGGTCCGCCCAGAATGGTCGAAGATGGAGCCGACTTTCCCTTCATCATGGTGTCGACACAGGTCGCGACGGGACAGACCTGGGATCGAAATCTACTCTTTCACTTGCTTCAGAAACTGAAGAAACAACTCCGGGTTGATTCCGAGCGAGTCTACCTGACCGGTTTGAGCATGGGGGGATTTGGAGCCTGGGATCTCGCTCTGACTTATCCCGGGGAGTTTGCAGCGCTGATACCGATTTGCGGCGGTGCCAACCCGATCAGAGCCTGCTTCTTGAAAGAAATGGCCATCTGGGTTTTTCACGGCGAGGATGATGGAGTGGTCCCCGCCTATCGCTCCACCGAGTTGGCGACACGACTGGAGCGCTGCTCTCACTCCGCATTTCGCTGCACCATCTACCCGAACACGAGGCACAATTCCTGGACGCGAACCTACCACAATCCCGCTGTATGGAAGTGGCTGCTCCAACAGCGACGTGGGTCCATTAGCCCACCGCCGTCGGAGGAACTGGCTGAAGAAACACCAGCCCCTCAGGATCCCCGGTAGAGGTGTTATTGAGAGCAAGTTGAAAAAACCATGTCGACTTCGTCACGAAAGGCCCGGACTCCTGCGCCCCCCAGGGCCCCGATCAGGCCCGAGAAACTTCTGAAGCACGATCACCTCAGGATCGATCCCTACTACTGGCTGAGAGAACGAGAGAATCCTGAAACGATCGAGTATCTGACCCAGGAAAACGAGTACACGGCTGCGAGGATGTTACACACCGAAGACCTGCGGAAGCAGCTCTTCACCGAAATCAAGGGAAGGATCAAGCAAACCGATATCTCCGTCCCCTACCGACTCGACGACTACTTCTATTACAGCCGGTCCCAGGATGGCAGGAATTACCCTGTCTACTGCCGGCGGCCAGGCACACTGAGAGCGCCTGAACAGATCCTGCTCGATGTCAATCAACTAGCCGAGGGATTTGAGTTTTATGAGCTGGCTCAATTCGAAGTGAGCTCGGGGCAGAATATTCTGGCCTACGCCTTCGACACCGCGGGACGGCGCATCTGCACGATTCGATTTAAGGACCTTGACAGCGGCGAAGCGGGCGAGCACGAGATCCCGATGGTGACAGGCGACATGGCCTGGGCCAATGACAACAAAACTCTCTTTTACACACGGCAGGATCCAGATACTTTACGTGCCTGCCAGGTCTTCAGGCACATACTGGGAACAGATCCTTCCACAGATCAACTGGTTTTCGAGGAGGCGGACGAGACTTTCTCCGTCGACGTCTCCAAAACCAGGTCCAGGCGGTACTTGTTCATCTCTTCTCATCACACCGTCTCGACTGAGTATCTGTATCTGGATGCGGATGATCCAGGCGGGCTGTT
>JAKZYH010000310.1:0-13613 GCA_047514575.1 Acidobacteriota bacterium
GCTATATTCCTCGACTTGTGGGAAAAGATCTCGACCGGGCGACTGCCCGCTGCGCTGAATTGCGGAGAGAGATCGAGCACCACAACTACCTCTATTCCGTCCTGAACGACCCTGAAATCAGTGACTCAGAGTACGATCGACTTTTCAGGGAACTGGTCGAACTGGAGCACGAGTATCCCGAGCTGGCCTCAACAGATTCTCCTAGTCAACGGGTCGGGAGCGAGCCTCAGGCGAGGTTCCAGAAGGTCCCTCATCATGCCCCCATGCTCAGTCTTGCCAACGCCTTCGATGGGGACGAGGTAAGAGCCTTCCATCGCAGGATCAGCAATCTCCTTGGAATTGAGAGTGCCGAGTTCGTGACTGAGCTGAAGATTGACGGTATCGCGGTGGCATTGACCTACCAGAACGGAACTCTGGTCCGGGGAGCCACTCGAGGAAACGGGTTGGTCGGAGAGGAGATCACCGCTAATCTCCGAACCATACGCTCGATCCCACTCCGATTTAGGGAAGACCTACCCGCTCCTCCACTGATCGAGGTGCGAGGGGAAGCCTACTTCCCTGTTTCGGCCTTTCAGCGGATCAACGATCAGCGCATCGCCCTCGGAGAAACTGCCTTCGCAAATCCCCGAAACGCAGCAGCGGGCGCTCTGCGGCAGTTGGATCCAAAGGCTTCTGCGGCCCGCCCCTTATCCTTCTTTGCTTACGCCGTCGGTTATGTCGAGGGCATGAGTTTTCCGACTCAGAGGGCTATCCTGGAACAGCTGGCGAAGTGGGGTTTCCCGATCAACTCGAATTCGAAGCCTCAACCCAATATTGACGATGTGATCGAATTCTGTGGGCGCTGGCAAGAAAGACGAGACACACTCGATTACGAGGTCGACGGTGTAGTGATCAAGGTTGATCGTCTCGACTATCAGGAGCAGTTGGGAGCCGTTAGCCATGATCCACGTTGGGCCATTGCCTATAAGTTTCCAGCCCAGCTGGCCACGACTCGGTTGCTGAAGATCAACATCAATGTGGGGCGAACCGGAGCCTTGAATCCCTACGCGACACTCGAGCCCGTACGAGTCGGAGGAGTGACTATTCGGACCGCCACGCTCCACAATCAGGATGACATCCAGAGGAAGGATATCCGGGAGGGCGATACGGTCATCGTCAAGAGGGCGGGAGATGTCATTCCCCAAGTAGTGGGACCAGTCCGGGAGAAGCGAAGCGGACGGGAGCCCCCGTTCGTCTACCCGAGTGCGTGTCCCGCATGCGGAGCGTCCGTCGATCGCGACCCCGCCGAGGCGATGGCCTACTGCACCAATCGCAATTGTCCTGCCCAGCGATTCGAGTCGCTACGGCACTTCGTGAGCCAAGGAGCTCTGGATATCCGGGGGTTGGGGCAGAAGACGATTCTGAAGTTGTTGGAATTGCACCTTATCCAGGATCCAGGGGACATCTATTCGTTGAGTGCCAATGATCTGGGCCGTCTGGAGGGTTTCAAGGAGAAGTCTGTCGAGAACCTCTTGGCGAGCCTCCAACAAAGTAGGCAGCAGCCTTTTCCCCGTGTCCTGTTCGGTCTGGGGATTCGGCATGTGGGGGAGAGCATCGCAGGCCTTCTGGCGAAAGAGTTTGGAAGCATCGAGGCTCTTATGGGGGCTCCAGAGGAAGAAGTGGCCGAGATCCTGGGGATCGGTCCCGAGATCGCTCATAGCGTCCGACAGCATTTCTCAATACCCGAGAACCGGCTCTTGCTAGAAAAACTGGAAGAGGCGGGGTTGCAGCTGAGCCTCGCTGAAGATGTGACTCGCGCGCCAGGAGCTCTAGCGGGAAAGACTTTTGTCCTTACTGGGACACTCGCGGGCCTGACTCGGAAAGAAGCCTCAGAACGGATCCTTCTTCATGGCGGAAGAGTTGTCTCGTCAGTTTCACCCCGAACAGACTATATTGTTGTCGGCGACGAGCCAGGGTCGAAACTGCGGAAGGCCCAGGAACTGGGAGTACAGATCCTCAATGAGGACGAGCTGAAGGAGATAACTCCTCCGAGTTAGCACACCCACTCCTTCGTAAGATTGGCAATGACTCCCCAGGATAACCCTAAAGAGCGTCGGGATTCGGTGGGCAGCCCACGTCTGAAGGCTCCGCCACAGGCCCAGTTGTTCGTCGCCATCATGTCCGGAAAACCTGGCTATTGTCAGGAGGTGGAAAGACACCTGGTGGGCGAGTGGGGGGCAATCGATCATCGCTCTGAAATCTATTGCTTCAGCGAATTTACGAGCCACTATGAACGAGAAATGGGTGACCCCATCTGGAAGTACTTCATCACTTTTCGCCGATTTCGCCCGGTCCCTGACCTGGTACGGCTCAAGCTTTTCACCGAGCAGTTGGAGCAGATGTTCCTGACCAGGCCAGTTGCCGGCGACGTTACCGTGAACCAGGTTTCGAGCCGGACTGTGAACTTGGATCCGGGTTACCTAACAGCGTGGCACGTGGTCCTTGCCACGGTCAAAAACTACGCCCATCGAGTTCACCTTCAGGGCGGGATCTACTCCGAATTGACCCTGCTTTTCAAACGCAGCAGAATCGAGCCGCTTCCCTGGACGTATCCGGACTACAGGGCAGATGCCACCCTGCGGTTTTTCTCAACCGTACGCTCCGACTACCTAAGTCGGGCCTCAGAGCAGCTACGGGGGCCAGAAGTCGAATCGGCACCAGTTCCGAAGCGGTTCTGAGACGGCGATGTGGTGGAGATACTTGATCCCAGATGGCCCAAATAGAAGAAACAAGAGTTGGGGAGCCAGCTGTGCTTTGGTAGCATAGGGTTCAGGTGTCGTTCCTGTGACCGACCCAACCTGGGTTCTGCCGAGCGCGGCTCTGGAGCTCTGATCTAATCAGTGTGGATGATCGTTATTCTAAAGAACCCGTTCTGGCGTGAGCTGCTAGACACTTCGCCCTGGCCAGGAAGAGTATTCTAGTGTGGGGATCCTCAACTCAAATCTGTCCCGGCTGCAGCTATACTCTGGTAGAGCCAACTACTTACTGCCCCTACTGCGGGGAGCAGTTGACTTATCCACTATGGAAGAAGATTGCCGCGTCGATCCTACTTATCTGGATTGTCTACGGTCTGGTTCGATGTAATTTGAAAATGCTGGATGGCCTGAACGAATTTTGAGCCAGTAAGGTCGCATGTAAACAGACCCTCAATATGACAAGCGATTTGCTGCAAAGCGGTTCCTTCGGCTTTCGCCAAGAGGCTCGTTCCGATCTGGGACGAGTGCGCAGTGGCAACGAGGATTCCTTGATTCTGGCTCCTGACCTCTGCCTCTTTGGAGTCTGCGATGGTATGGGTGGACATGCTGCCGGCGAGGTGGCTAGCTCTATCGCAGCGGAAGTCCTGATCCAGGAGATCGCATCCGCCACGGACTCGTCCTCGGAGGCGCTGAGGCACGCCATTGCGACGGCTGACGAGCGAGTTTTTCGAGAACAGGAAGAATGTGAGCAGCATCGAGGAATGGGAACGACGGTGAGCGCCTTGTGGTTGCTTTCTGACGCGAGTCCGAGAGGCTGGATCGGGCACGTCGGGGACAGTCGGATCTATCGTCATCACCAGGACGGACTCGAGCAACTGACGGCCGACCACTCTCCGGTCTTTCGCCTGTTTCAGACAGGTCTGCTGAGCAAGGACGAGATGCTAAGTCACCCCTACAAGCATCTGCTCGACCGCGCCTTGGGTCTCCAACCACCGGTTGATACCGATGTCTTTCCAGTAGATCTAGAAGTCGGAGACGTGTTCCTGATCTGCACGGATGGCTTGACCGATATGCTGGTCGATCAGGAGATTCATGACGTGCTCAGGAGCGAGAAGCGACTTGGCCGGGTTGCCGACCAGCTTGTTGGCCGTGCCAATCAGAGAGGGGGAATGGATAATATCTCCCTGATTCTCATTGAAGTCGTGCAGACCTGACAGCAATTCCAGAAGCCGTTTCTCTCTTGAGGTATCCAGATGATTGCCAACGATTGTCACTGCCATTTTTTCTCGCCACGGTTCTTGGAGGCTCTGGCCCTTGAAAAAGGGATGGACTCCGAGCACGGCAAGGAAGAGGTTGCAGGACTCCTGGGTTGGGATTATCCCGGTTCGACCGGGATGTTGGCCGATCGCTGGCATGAGGAGCTGGATCGAAACCAGGTGGGACGGGCGGCCCTGATTGCAAGCTTTCCAGGAGACGAGGATTCGGTGGCGGCAGCGATCGCTCGTCACCCCGATCGGTTCGTGGGATTCTTCATGGTCGACCCAACCCAGGCAGACAGCTCGGAACGGGTCTCCAGAGCCTTTTCAAAGCTCAAGCTCCGATGTGCCTGTCTTTTTCCGGGAATGCACCACTACGATCTCTCTGCTGAAGCAGTCGGCCAACTTTTCGAGAGCGCGGCGTCGCACCCGGGTTCTGCTGTGTTCGTTCACTGTGGTGTCCTGACAGTGGGGGCCAGGAAGAAGCTAGGCCTACCCAGCCGGTTCGACCTGAGGCTTTCAAACCCGATCCATCTTCACCACCTGGCTGGAGCCTACCCCAAGCTTCCTCTGATTATTCCCCATTTTGGAGCGGGGATGTTTCGAGAAGCACTGATGCTGGCAGACCTCTGTCCAAATGTCTTTCTGGACACTTCCAGCTCGAATGGTTGGATCAAGTACTTTCCTGGGCTCACCCTCACTCAAGTCTACGCGCAGGCACTCGAAGTGGTGGGTCCCGAACGACTGCTCTTCGGCACAGATTCATCCTTTTTTCCCAGAGGATGGAACCGCCCTGTCTGGGAGGCTCAGACCGCTGTCCTGGAAGCTCTCGGGTTGGATTCCGCTGCGCAAGAGCAGATTCTCTGGAAGAACTTCGAGAGACTGTTCCCTGCACCACCCGAGGGCCAGTGAAGTTCGGCAGATAGCCTGCCTCAAGGAGAATGTGACGTGCGGGTACCAATGCTCGACTTGAAGCCGCAGCTAGAGCAGTTGGGCTCGGAATTGAAAAAGGCGGTCGGTGAGGTCATCGACTCGACCGTCTACATCCTGGGACCCGAAGTCGAGCGATTCGAAGAGGAGGTTGCCGAATATGTCGGCGTGAAGCATGCGATCGGCGTCTCCTCCGGGACGGATGCGCTGCTTGTTTCCCTGATGGCCTTGAAGGTCGGACCGGGCGACCTGGTGATCACGACTACCTACTCCTTCTTTGCCACCGCTGGGGCGATAACCCGCCTCAACGCGACCCCCGTCTTTCTGGACATAAATCCCGACACCTACAACATCTGCCCCCAAGCCGTCGACGATTGGTTCGAATCAAACCCCAGCCTCCGTCACAACGTGAAGGCTATCATTCCGGTTCATTTGTACGGACAGTGTGCGGATCTGGATCCGATCATCGAGGTAGCGACCCGGCACGGAGTCGCGGTAGTGGAGGATGCGGCTCAGGCTATCGGGGCTGGGTATCCTGCAGCCGGCGGTCTGCGCAAGGCGGGGTCTTTTGGACTCATGGGCTGCTTTTCGTTCTTTCCTTCCAAGAATCTTGGGGCTTTGGGAGACGGAGGTTTGGTGGTCACCAACGACGATGGTGTGGCGGAGACGCTTTTCAAACTGAGAAATCATGGGGCAACGCCAAAGTACTACCATGGCCTCGTCGGCGGCAATTTTCGTCTCGACCCAATTCAGGCGGTGGCGCTCAGGGTCAAACTCACCTACTTGGAGCAGTGGCACCAAAAGCGCCGTGCAGTTGCTGAGCACTACGATGCCAGCCTGGCTCAGCTCCCGATCAAGGAACCGGTCTTGGCGTATGACAGGAGCTGCCATATCTATAACCAGTACGTCGTTGCGGTTCCCGAGCGACGCGATGAACTAGCTGTTTTCCTAGCGCAAGCTGGGATTAGCACGGCTATCTACTACCCAGTGCCCTTCCATCGGCAGGAGTGCTTCAAGGACCTTGCCTTGGACCCGAGTGACTTCCCCCACAGCGAATATGCTTCCAGGCATACGATCGCCCTCCCCACTTATCCCGAGCTGACCCCTGATATGCAGGACTACGTGATTGAGAAGATACGTCGGTTCTATTCGAGTGAAATCGAAAGGGGCTAACGCCGGTTGCGGTTTTCGCAAAGCCAACTTCTAGAGAGCCCAGCGGGAATCGCGCTGTATCCACCTACTCGAAGGTGTAGAATCTCCACAACAGGTTCAGTCTACTCTTGAGATCCGAGAGATGCGGCAGTTCGGATCGCTGCTGCTTCGACGTCGCAACTAGGATAGGAGGACACATGAAAGAGAGGAGTCTTGGGCGAGTTTTGGGTGGAGTCGGTGCTGTAGCCCTTTGCGCAACTATGTTGAGCGCAGCGGCGTTCTTTGCGGTCGTGACTCCTTCAGACCTTAATGGATGGGTAGAGTCCAGCATTGGCAATGCCGATGTCGAGTTCGTAGCTGGGCCAGGAACACCCCCATCCGGTATGGGTAGCCTCGAGTTCCAGGTCCGGAACACCTCTTACTTCAGTCCGGCAGGTGCGAGAATGCGGCTGGGTGAAGGCTGGCCCATGAAACTCAGCACCGTCGGAATCATCACTTACTCAACCTATGTCAAGTCGCGGCGACACTGTCGTCGATATGGCTTCTTCGGCCACAGCCGGAGGGCCGTATACGTCGCGCTGGATATTGACCATGACGAAGACGGAGTGGCGGACGACGTCCTGTATTACCAACCCGCCTTCAACGGGAGAATCCAGTGCAACACCTGGCAGGAGTGGAATGCGACTGTGGGGCTCTGGTACTCCCTCAACGATCCGGTATTCGCTCCTCCAGGGCGGCCATTGGCTCACTACATTCTGGAGCACCCCCAGGCAGCCATCGTCCACGATGCTTCGGGAAGCGGGATTAGCCTGGCAGCTGGCTACGGGTCGAGGAGGTGGCGGCACTTTCTGGGTAATGCCGATGAATTCAGCATCGGTTCCAACGAGCTGTTTTGCTCCTGCATTGAGGACAACCCAGAACCGGGCTGCTTGGCAGGGCCTTTGGGTACCTACGATTTCGAACCTGACGAGTAGAGAAGGTTGAAGGGGCGCTTTCAAAGAGGCCGCTTCAGCGGCCTGGCGCGAAGCGTACTAGACCCGGTGTTTACGCCGGGGTCAGCAGCTTCTCCTCCCTCCCCTAAGGGCCGTTTACGGTCCTTCTCGAGCCGCGGCTTTAGCCCTCGTGGACCCGGAGCCTGGCTGAAGCCTTTACCCGACAAGCCCGCTGAAGCAGGCTCCAGCAGCCGCTTGCCCGCCCTCCCGGCCCTGAAGGACCGGTCTATTACGCTTCGCGCCAGACCGCTAAAGCGGCCTCCTTAAAGGCCAACCCCTCAACCCGCCCCAGGGGGTCTCGCCGCCCGAGCCGAAAGCGGGAACTGTCTTTTGGCCAACTGGACCCGTTCCTGAACTTTCGGAATTGTGATCCCCATCCAACCCACGCTTCTAGACAAATGTGAGAGCAAAATTCTCAGAATCCACGAGCTAGCAGCTAAAGGAGGCCGGTCCGCTTTTCCCGCGTCGGATTCAGATTGTATTGCTCTGACTCTCCGGGAGGAATACTCAAGAATCTCCAGGAGTCGCCCCGTAATGATCTGGTGATGTAGACGATCTGACCGACGTGATAGCTGACGTGGGCCAGCGATCTGTGGAGTGCTTCATGCACCGTCAGTTGCTGCCCTCGAATCGAAACCAAATTCCCCAGGTTCTCGTCTGAAAGGTCTCCCAGAGACGCAAAGAGGCAATCCCAGCCGTCATTCCACTTTCCCATTAGCTCAGTACGCGTCACCTTCCTGGAGGCGAACTCGGACTCCCTTTCGCGCCAGGGCTTTTCTCCATCCGAACTCAGAAAGTCGGTAAAGCGCGACTTCAGATTCCCGGCCAGGTGCCAGACGACAATGGCCACGGAGTTGGCTCCCCCAGCCCCCGGCTCTGACCACTCACCTTTCAGCAGCTGTGCGATAGCGCCATTCCCCAGGGATTGGTACCTGCGGAATTCAGATTCAATCGAGGAAAGAATACTGCTCACGTTAGACACCTCCTCGGTTTGGTTGCCGCCAGTATATCAGGCCTCCAGTCACGACCGACCCACGAATCAATTGGGGTCAATTGAGCCGACTGGGGAGAGGAATTCACATGGCTTGCTGAGAGGGAGCTCAGCCGGAAAGTCCAGTCCGGACAGTAATGTTCCAAACCGTAAAAGGAGATGAATTCTATGTCGACAAAATCTTTGATGAAAAGTATGGGCGCTGTTTTCATAATCTTCACATTCACGCTGAGGGCTCAGGACGGAGGTGCTAAAGGAGAGGATGTTGAAGGGTCTGTGATGCAGCAAAAAGTCGACTGGAGTCATGCCCCAAGAGGCTCCGAGCGCCAACGAGATCGTGGAGAAATAAGTGCCAAGTTCGGGTACGCGGCTTTCCCGGACAACGCTTTCATCCCTCACTTTGTGGTCGGCGGTGGTCCCCGGTTCTATCTGACCCGCCGGTTCAGTGTTGAACCCGAGATCCTGTACATGCAGGGTCCAGGTTTCGACCGGGATCTGGCTTTGAACCTGAACTGTTCGATGCATTTCCGGCCGGGCTCCCAAATGAGACCCTACCTGATCGGCGGTGTAGGTATGCTCCACCATCGGAACCGCATTCGATTCGCCCCACAGGAGACATTTTCGGGAAATGACCTGTCGTTCGGCGGAGGGGTGGGATTCAAGGTCATGGTCAGCGACCGGGTGTTCATAGCGCCTGAGGTTCGGGTGGGCTGGAATCCTTTCCTGATGATTACCAGCAGCGTCGGATATAGCTTCTAGATCACTGCGAACCCAGTGCGCCACCCCTGACTCGATGCAATCCATCAAATCGACGGCACCGATGGCCTTTAGTAGGATGTTTCCCCTCTTTCAGAAATTTCCGAAAAAATCTCTTGACATAAGGTTATATCAATACTAGCATAACAGTATAGATTCAACCTTAGCGAAGCAGGAACTCGAGGTCATGAAGCTTATCTGGCGGTCCGAATCCGGGACAGCGACGGTCAGAGATGTCTACGAGGCGCTGCGGGAACGGCGCACAATTGCCTACACCTCGGTCATGAGCACGATGAGGACCCTGGAGCAGAAGGGCTTCCTCAAGAAGTGGGAAGAGGGCAGAGCCTACGTGTATCAGCCCACTCGGGCCAGGGAGCAGGTGGTTTCCGGTCTGGTGGAGGATTTCGTGGGGCGTGTCTTCAACGGATCCGGCGAGGCGCTGGTAGTGCATCTGATGAAGCAACTCGATCTGTCCAGTCAGAAGCTGAAGGAGATCGAGAAGATGATCGAGGAGAGCGAATGAGCACCGAACTCTGGCTGGAGAACCTACTGTCGTACAGCCTGCAGCTGCTTGGGTTGGTACTGGCTGGAGGCATCCTGGCCTGGATCTTCCGGATCCAGGTCCCGCGTGTGGTCCACCTCAGCTGGCGACTTCTTCTCTTCCTCTGCGTGCTTTTTCCTCTGCTGCAGCCCTGGACCTCGCCAGGGGTTCCGGCGAAGCTATCGGTCGAGGGTCTGACTCCCCTTTCCCAATTCGATGATCCCGTGGTCGCAGAGAGTACCGGCTACCGCTTCCCGACTGCAGAGGCGATTTTCGTCCTGGTGCTGGTAGGAATCGTGATCCGGCTGGGTTGGCTCGGATCCGGCTTCTTCCGGCTGCGTGTTTGGAGGCGCAATTGCCGCGAATTGTTTTCACTCTCTCCCGAGCTGCAGGCCCTGCAGACGCGTGTCGGAGTTGCTCCCCAGATCTATCTTTCTCCGGATATCGGGGGGCCTGTTACCTTCGGCTTTTTTCGTCCACTGGTGCTCTTGCCCGAGTACTTCCAGGATCTGGACGAGAAGTTACAGCAGCCGATTGTTTGTCATGAATTTCTCCACGTAAGGCGCCGCGACTGGATTTTTAATGTCATGGAAGAAATCCTTCGCTCTCTGTTCTGGTTTCACCCGGCCATTCGTTGGCTGATCAACCGTATCCAGATCAGTCGCGAGCAGGTCGTAGATCAGGAAGTCGTTCGCATGACGGGTGCCCGCAAGCTCTACCTTGAATCGCTGGTCAAGGTGGCCAGCTCTGGGATATCAGATCGTAGAGTACCGGCCCCATTGCTCTTACAAGAGTGTCAGCTCACTCAGCGGGTTCAGCTGATGCTAAAGGAGGTTTCCATGTCCAAGAGTCGACAGGTAGTTTCATTAGTGGCCTGCACGCTGCTCCTCGGCGCAATCGGATGGGGTGTGGCCGAAGCGTTCCCCTTGGAGAGCCCGTCTCCGGCCGAGGAGGCGACGCTACAGACTGTAGAAGCTCCCAAGGGGCCGATTCGGGTTGGCAATAATGTGCAGGCGTCAAAGCTAGTCCACCGTGTGGAGCCTGTGTATCCGGAAATGGCTCGGGCCGCGCGAGTTATCGGCCTGGTGATGCTCCAGGTGCTCGTCGACGAAGCAGGTGAGGTTCAGGACCTCAAGGTACTGCGAGGGCATCCCCTCCTCAACTCCGCCGCTCTAGAGGCTGTACGGCAGTGGCGCTATAGTCCCACCACACTCAATGGGCAACCCGTCTCCGTGGTGAGTAACGTCGCCATCAATTTCGTCAGAGCAGGGGAAACAGCGGTGGGCAACCTGACACTCCTAATGGACGAGGCCGGCATCCTCTGGGAGGGTAAGACACGCCTGGAAGGTGAACAGCTCTTTGACCGGGTGGCTGAGGTTGCGGGCCAACCGATCATGATTGTCGCGAAACCGGGAACCCCGAGTCAGTACGTGAAAGAGACTGTTGAACTATTGAAGCGAGCCGGAGTCGAGAAGGTGTACGTCAAAGAACTGAAAGAGCCGCAACAGTGAGGACTCCAGAATGAGGTCCTGAGACAAGATCGGAGGAGGCTTTACTGACCGCCTCGGTTCCCTCGGAATCCGGAATGCTTCAGATCCTATGCCGGCAGCGCTCGCTCCTGGTCGCCGGGCTTCGAGCCGCGACTCTCCTACTGCTTCTGAGCTGCACGAAAAAGCAGATTGAGGTTCGAGTAGAAGACCCCAGGGAACCTGAGTTTCAGGCCTTTGTGGCCGAGGCCGATACCTACTTCCGTCAGCAGCACCTCTACGGTTGGCGGAAGGCGGAGAGCCTTTACAACAAGGCCCGGCTAGTCAAGGAGACAGACGAGCTCACAGCTAAACTCCTCTTGACGGGGATTCTTCGAATCATTCGAGAGAGGCAGGAGAACATCCCGGCCGCGGCCGCTTCGGAAGCGCTACTCGAGCTCTGTGGAGAGCCCCTGGAAGGTCCATCCAGGCTATGCGGATTGGCCGATGCCTACCTCGGCACCGAGGAGGGAGCCGATGTCAAGTACGAGTTCGCTGGGTCTGTTCTCTCGCCGGGCGAGGCGGACCCGGTTCTCAGCGCCTATCTCGACCTGCTCGCCATAGGTGCGGCCAATCCTGCTGCTTACGAGCAAGTTCGGGATCAGTTCATCGAGAACTTTCCTGCCTCTCCCCTTTCCTTGTACATCGTGCAGAAGGAGGGACGTCCGGACATGGAGGGACTCCCAGAACCAGATCCTCATTTCGCCGAACACTTCCTCTATCGGGGCGGTGTTCTTCTGGAGAAGAGCAAGTATGCTGCCGGGATCGAGTCTCTGGCCAGGGCCGTCGAGCTGGTGCCCGACTACACCAAGGCACACACGGCGCTGGGGGATTTCTGGCTTTTCATCGTCCTGGATAGCGGCGAGGCGATTGCCAATTTCGAGAGAGCACTGTCTTTCGATCCGCAGAATCCAGCTGCGCTCTTCGGAAAGGCGGTGGCCCTGCACTACCTGGAAAAGAACATCGAGTCCAATATGACACTGGATCAGCTGTTGGCAAACCAGCAACGCTGGAGTGATTTTGGACAGGAGTTGGCTTCCTACTATCGCGACCAGATCCCCTATTATCAGGGCTACAACTACTATCTCAGCGGCGCCCTGGGTGAGGCGCGTGACTGGATCGATCAGGCCAAGGAGTATCAGCCTCGATCCGAGATGGTCAGCTACGTCTCCGGTCTGATCTATCTGAGAGACCACTCCCTTCCGAGTGCCGAAGCCGATCTGGAAGACGCAACCAAAACCGGCGAGATCTGTGATGCCTACTATCGGCTCGGACTGATCAACGAAGACGAGGAGCCGAAAAGAGCCGTGAGCCTTTTTCTCGCGGCTGCCTACTGTACCGTCAACACCGTGCGCGGGCTGGAAGGAGCACTGAAGCGGCTGGGCCAGATGGATTTGGATGAGACCTCTAGAATCGCTCTCGGACTCAATCTTCGAGCGAGCTTGGAAAAGAGGAGGGAGTCAGCCATTGCCACTCTGGAGGACATGATCTCCCGTACCCGCCCCAAGACAGCTGCGGGAGAAACCGTCCACATCGATACCATGATCGAGTTTCTTTCCGGGTTGAAGAAGCCTTGAGGGTGGCGTTAGAGTCCCAGATCTCACGTGACATTTTTGGAGATTTCGAGAGCAATACGGTAACCTGTTTCTCTCGAACGATAGCTCGCCCCGCATAGTGAGACGAAAATCATGAAGTTTTTCCTTGCTTTGTTGGTATTGGGATGGACAAGTCATGTCGCGGCTCTGGCCGAGGTCGATCATCGCCAGACGATGAAGATCGATCGGGAGGTGAAGATCATCCCCGCAGGGACCGCCAAACGCAGCATGATGAGTCTGGCTGCCCATCCTGACGGGAGTCTCTACCTCAACGCCCAGACTTCCTCGCCCACGCTCTTCAAGAGCAGTGACCGAGGTGAGACCTGGAAGGCCGTTCCTTCGAGACTCGCCGTTGCCCATCAGGTTGTCCAGGGATTAGGTGTGAACCGGAAGGGCAGACTCTTCCTGGTGCACCAGACCAGCGGTGATCAGCCTCCCAACCGGCCCAAGTCCGTCGATGCTGGACGTCGTTATGGTCAGGACCTGTTCGTTTCCTACTCTGACGACGGAGGGTGGACCTGGACCAACTCTGGGACTGATTTCACCCGATTCGGACCGGGTACTCCCAACATCAGCTATCACGAGGATGGGAACCGCACCTTTATCGAACAACCCGATGGGACCCTCCTGTTCACCACGACCCTGGTCTCGTCAGCAGACTACAAGACGAAATATCCGCCCGGTGACCCCATGGGTCCTCCCAACTATGAGTATGGCGGCAGGCCGGAGGATCTTTTTAGTGACCTCGTCTTTAGGTCGACCGACGGGGGGCGGACCTGGGGCCAGCCTACCCAGGTTTATCCCGACCTGAACCCGCACGAATCGGCTTTGGCCATCGGTCCCCAAGACAAGGACCGCATCCTCATCATGACGCGGATCCAGCGCCTGGGTCGGCCCGATGAGGATGCCGAGATGATGATGAAGCAGACGGGAAACCCAAAGCACTACTACAAACAGGGAGCGCTGTTCGAATCCGGCGATGGAGGACGGACGTTTCGCTTGTCCCAAGGTGGGATGACAGAATACTACGGCCACCGGGGTACCCTGAGTTGGTCGAAGAGCAACGTGGTCGTCGTCACCCACCAGTGGGGCGATCCGGGGGATACTCGCAAGGTGGCCAGAATCAGCCTCGACGGAGG
>JAKZYH010000311.1:0-5641 GCA_047514575.1 Acidobacteriota bacterium
CTTCGAGGACATCAAGAGGGCGCGGGATGAGGGCAAACCTTCCCTGATCTATCATCTGGCCGGAGTGGGTGCCTTTGCAGAGGCCGACACCCCCCTGGAAAATCTGGATCTCCTCTACGCCCTCGGCGTGCGCGCAACCCAGCTCACCTATCGGCAGAAGAACCTTCTGTGCAGCTCGGATCAGCAAAGGAAGGACACGGGCCTCACGCCGCTAGGCCGGCGGGTGGTTCGACGCTTGAATGACCTGGGCGTGATGATCCATCTGGCCCACGCGGGGGAGCGCACGGCGCTGGAGGTGATCGAGGTCTCCGAAGCTCCGGTCTACAACGCCCACGTGGCCTGCAAGGCTATCTACGATAGTCCCAGCTTCATCGCCAACCAGGACGACCACTACCTGCGAAGTCTGGCCAAGAAAGGAGGTCTGGCCGCAGTCTATGCCTGGCCGAGGCAGTTGTCCGAGAGGCAATCTCCCACCTTTGACGATTTTGCCCGGCACCTGGAGCACGCCATCCAGGTGGCGGGTATCGATCATGTGGCCATCGGGACAGACTTGACCTTTCTTCCTCACTACACGGCCACAGGAATCCACAAACCCCACGCCATGGACTGGACCAATTGGCCCTACTTCACGGTCGGCCTGGTCTGTCGGGGATTCAGCGACGACGAGATCCGGAAGATCCTGGGAAAGAACTTTCTGAGCTTCGCCGCCCAGGTTCTGGACCGAAAGCCATGGGGTCCTCTGATCTGATCTCCCTGAGCACTAAGAATCGAAACATCTTCCTCTGAGGCGTCACCCCGTCTATTCCTGGGGCTCGGCACGTATTGACCCCTGGCTGGTGCTCTCAGGCAGCATCCGAGCTTTCGGCGGCTCCGCCAGGCTCGCTGCCAGACGACGGGCGATTCGGCGCGTGAATTCATAGGGGTGCTGGCGAGCCTTCTCGATCGCCGGCAAGACTGCCCGGGCAGCCGGCCCCACCTGCTCAAGGGCCCGAATGGCGTACATGCCGGTGATCAGGTTCTCGGACTCGATGTGCTCAGCCAACAGCGGCAGGTATTTTTTGTGTCGGCCCAGCTTGCAGAGCGCCAACGCTGTGGCAACCTGGACGGCGGGGGTTGGGTCGTTTGCTAATCTGATGAGGTGCTCCGCAGCCGAACTGTCTCCAAGATTCCCGAGCCATGAGGCTGCCCAATACCGCAGCGAAGCGCGTTCCGACTGGAGCCCCTTGAGCAGCGCCAACCGGTCGCCTCGCTGGCCGGCGTCGATCACTTCGATCAGTCGCCGGACCAGCTGCGCGTTCTCTTCTTGCTGCAGCACCTGGTACTTGCTGCCGTACCTGCGCCCCAGTTCTTCCAGGATCGGCTCGGGGATCAGCCCCAGGTCTCGGGTCTCGATCATCCAGTCGTAGAGCACGCCTCGCAGCTTTTTCACCTGCTCCCTGAATCGAGCCTTGTGGGCAAGATTTGTCGTCTCGTGGGGATCGTTCTCGAGGTCGTACAGCTCTTCGACCGGCCGCGACTCTTCGAATACGCGCGCTTCCAGCTGCGACAACCGGCTTTCGCGGTGGAGCTGCCGCATCGTCTGGGTGATCGCCTTGCCATCCTTGTACTGGTTTGGCTGCGCATGGGGCAGATGTGACATGAAGTTGCGAATGTACTTCCAGCGCTTGTTGCGGGCGCAGCGTATGATATCGACCGTCTCGTCACAGCGATCGCGTGCGGAGAAGGCATAGCGCCGCGGCCGGTAGTCCTCGGCAAACAGATCGCGTCCCTGAACCTGCGTCGGACGCTCGATCCCCGCCAGGGCCAGCGAGGTAGCTGCGATATCGATGTGCTCGACCAGATCGTGGCGAACGAGTCCCTTGCGGCTGCCGTCGCCGAATCGGACCATGAGTGGGACGCGAATCCCTTCCTCGTACAGAAACTGTTTGCCCCGCATGTGGCTGACACCATGGTCCGTCCAGAGGAAAATCACGGTTTGATCGAGCACACCCTCCTGACGCAGCACATCGACGATGTGCCCGACCTCGTCGTCGGTCTTGATCCAGGAATTGAGATACGCGGCCCAGTCTCGACGGATGAGGGGATGATCGGGATAGTAGGGCGGCAGCGTCAGGCGCAGGGGATCGACGGGGCGATCGACCTTGGCCTCGCGGGCCTTGCCGCCGTGCAGCTGAAGCTGAGCGAAGAAGGGCTGACCGGGTCTGCGGCCTCTCCAGTCGCCCCGCTCGTACAGATCGGGAGCGACGAAATTATAGTCGGTCTTGGCGTCTTTGCTCAGTCCCGAGTTGGTGACGTGGTAACCGGCCCGGCGAAACAGTTCGGGGACCGATTCGATGGGCAGGCCGAAACTCTCGTAGTAGGCCCGATTGCCCCCGCCCTTGCCGAAGGTCCGCTGCGAGCGATGGTTGTGAGCCCCAAGTGTCGTCTGATACATCCCGGTGATCATCGCCGACCGACTCGGTGAGCAGACCGGGCTAGTGACGAGGGCGTTCGTGAAACGCACGCCCTCAACCGCCAGACGATCGATGTGGGGTGTGGCGATGGCGCTCTCACCATAAGAGCCGAGGTGCGGAGAAGCGTCTTCGACGACAATCCAGAGCAGGTTGGGCCGAGCGGCAGAGACTTCAGTCCCGGCCGCTGCCTGGGATCGAACCGCCGCGGCGAGGGACATCTTGAATCCCGGCGAGACGGAGAGCTGTTGTCCTGCCGCTCCGGCCGCGGTGGCGAGCAGAACAGGAATGATCAGAAGACTTCGCCAGCAGTGATTCCGCACCGGTTCGCAGGGATCCTCATTCAGCAGCCGCAGCCCTTCTCTCCATCGACACTTCGTAATCCTATCAGCTCCCCGATTGCGGACCCCATGACCTGCCATGAACACTGCCACCTTCTTTGCGATGGTACGGTCGAATAGCACGTTTTCGCCTCCCGGAGTGATCTCAGTATACGTCCAGTAACCAGTGCTGGGAAGCGCTTCGTGAGCACCGATCAAGGGCGTTTCAGATGGAGCTGGTCAAAGTCTTGAGATCTCGCCGTCACCAATGTTCTCGATAGCGTACCTTCTACTGTTTTGTGATTAGCGTGATCTGATATGCTCCAGCCCCGAAGCGAGTCGAGACTACCGGAAACCACCGAGCATCAGGTGCTCCCTCCTGCTTTCGGTGTGGTGATGGGTGCGGTCTATCATCCAGGTAGTCATCCGCCTGGGTCTGTAACTCGCGTGGGTTTCCGAGGATCACCCATGAGATCCACAAACTGGCTGACGGCCTCGATGGCTGTCATGTTCTGGATGCAGCTACTCCCGGGCGCCACCCAGGACGGATCCGAGAACGACGCTTCCAGAGTCCTGGACCGCGTGGTTCCCTTCAGCAGCCCCCATCCCCAGAGCGAATGGGACCAGCGCCGGCAGTTGGGTCGATTCGTGGGAGGCCAGCCTATTCTCTTCCTCGATGAGGAGTTCATACTGGAGCGCAGGGGTATTGTCCGGCGCCTCCACTCCATCCGAAAGGACGAGAAGCCGGTCGTGTTCTCTCTAGGAGAGAACCTTTACGGCATTCCCCAGATCCATGCGGTGCTCCCCACACCCGACGGAGGGAGGTTCCTCGCCTACGGCTCGGCCCGTCATGATGACAAGGTAACTCCTGGTAGCGTTCGAGACGTCCGACGGTCTCACTTTCAAGCCCCTGGACGTGGACACCGTATCCGCCGAGACTCTCTGGCCGGGTCTGGCTCCCGATCGCCGGCCTCGGCACAACCCGGTCCTGCGTTTCGATGAAGGTGAGGGCCCCTTTTTCCAGTACTACTATGTGGCCTTTTTCGCCACTCCCGAGGAGCCAGAACATCCCTATGGCGCTCTGACGATCAACAAGTACCCGCGTCCCAGGAAGATCACCGTCTGGCGGTCCCGGGACGGGCTCGAATGGGAGATGGTGCCCCTCCAGCAGCAGATGGAGGTGGACTTCGAGAGTAATCTTCCCACCTACGATCCCTTCCGGAACCGGTACCTGGTTTATTTGAGGCTCTGGGATCCGCCAGCCAACGTGTCGACACGCTGGCGCAAGGTTCTGCTGAGTGAAGGCCGACGAAGCGGCTCTGGCATCCAATGGACAGAGCCCGAAATCGTTTTCGGCACCGACGAGAAGGACGGGGCCTCTGCAGACGTCTACACCATGCCGGTCTTCGCTTATGCAGGAGGCTATATCGGCTGTCCCTGGATCTACCAGCGCGTGGGCTCGCTGGACCCCGGGCTTCAAGGGGCCATCCACACCCAGTTGGCCTTCAGCCGAGATGGTCGGGAATGGACCCGGGTGGGACAGGGGGAGCCGTTCCTGGCCCTGGGTCCACCGGGCTCCTGGGACGGAGGAATGGCGGGCCTGCTGGGTGGCATCGCTCTCATGGGGAACCGCTTGAGGTTTCACTATTTCGGCTATGCCCGATTACACGATGACCCGCCTCGTCCAGAAATCAAGCGATACTGCGGCTCGGGCACCCTCCGACTCGACGGGTTCTGCTCCCTGGATGCCGGACCGGAAGGCGGCGCCTTCCTTACCGTTCCCTTCTGGCCCCTGGGGAAGCATCTCTATATCAACGCCGACGCCCGGCAAGGGGAGATCCGGGTGGAGGCGTTGCAGGACTACACGCACGTGGAAGCCAAGCTGGCCGAGAAGGGGAATGAGCCCAGGGGACTGTTTCGCCTGGACGCCTCGGTGCCCTTTCAAGGGGACTCCACTTCCCATCGGGTGCAGTGGAGACACGGCGAGAATTTTGTGGACAATTTCCCGACCGGATGGAACGACCCTCGCGAGATTTTGAAGGAGAGGGGCAATCGGAGGTTTGAAGAGCGTGCCATTGCCCTGAAGTTCCAGCTGAAGAACGCCCGGATCTATAGCTTCTGGTTCGCCGACTCTCCCCGGGCACCGGTGGAGGGTAGGCTGGTACCTGTTGGCGTACCTGGAAGCTGGGCGACGATGCAGCCCTGACCGCCGACACCGTCGCGGGATGTGTTGGCCTCAGAACGAGAACCGGAAACCAAACTGGATCTGGCGAGCCGTGGCCGCATCCGTGACCCGTCCCGCGCTGGTGGCCGCCATGTTTCCGTTCGGCGCCCCGAAAACGGGGTGGTTGAATGCGTTGAAGAAGTCGACGCGGAAGTCGAAGCTCTTTTCCTCCCCAAAGACGAATTCCTTGTGCAGCGAGATGTCCACCAACGGCACTCCGTCGTAGCGCAGGGGATTCTCGGCCGAGTTCCCCAAAGATCGGCGGGCCTGCTCCTGACCCGATAGGTTGGGGTCCCGGACGGCTGCCACGAAGGCGGCGGTGTCAAACCACTTGTCGACGGTTCTCTGGTCTTCGCCCAAGAAGCTGAAGAAGATTCCATTCCAGGGAGGACCTGCCACCACGATCTGCGATTGTCCATTGCCTTACGGTGCAAGCTGGAGCCCTGATTTCTTGAAGTAGCCTCTCTCGGTCAACCTGTCCGCCGTAAAAGGTTCGACCAGATGGAGAAAGCGATATTCGAGGTACCATCAAGACGGTCATCGTCTAGGAATTCGACCGAATCTCGCGTCGACTCAAAGACGGCATCAATCTGCCGCCGATTGGTGCGTGCGAGGCGTCCGAGTTGTTTCTATCACCCAGCAGATTG
>JAKZYH010000312.1:0-6678 GCA_047514575.1 Acidobacteriota bacterium
ACCAATGATGCCATAGGCCAACTCTTGAGCCTCGAGGCTACGCCCCTTGTCTAGAAGCTGGCGACAGAATCCAGGCATTAGCTCATCTGCCTCACCCGAGCAGGCAAAGTCGACCCAGGGAAACGCCCGTTGGGTGGCCACACCCATGGGCCCCTCGCAATTGGCTCCGCCGATCAGTGTGATTACCTCTGGGTCGAGTTGCCGGACCCGCCGAAGAAGCGCCAAAGAGGCACAGTGTTGTTGAAAGTTCGAGCTGCAGCCTACGATCCGAGGCCGCAGCTCCAGCACGGACTGGGCAACGCGTTCGATGAAGGACGCTGACTTGGCCCGTGTTTGCTCAAGTATTTCGATCCACCTTGGCTCTTTGTGCGTTGTGATCTCAAGGTATTCTGAATCGTCCGGCCTGAAATCAGGAAACGCCAATCTCGAGAACGTCCATTCCCCCCACAGGACCGATGGGGGACTGTTGTCTAGGCGATCATAGTTGGCAAGCCCGATCTCCTCAGCAAACCAAAGGTTGGCGTAGATGAGCGAGGAATCCAAGCCAGCTGACTTGAGTTGGGTTTTGAAGAGACCGAGGCTGAGCGAAGGACGTAGGATTGAGGTATAGGGCATCAGTACGAGGCATATATCGGTCATATATCCAGCACACCCCCGGTAAGGAATGAAAGTACTCTTAGCGGATTAGGAGACCTTCCGACGAGCTGTCCACAGTATGCGATCCTTGCGATTCTATCAGGACCCATCGCTACCGATCAAGCCTCGGTGTTCGCGTGCACAGTCCACTATTTTCGCTGTGTTCGCTACCCTCCATCCAATCTATCCCAAGTCTGCCGAAAGAGGTCCTGTGCTTCCTTGGAGGCAAGCTCCTCCAACGCTAGCCGGGCCAGGGTAAGTAGGAACAAGCCACGGTGCTGTACGTTGGCAAGTTCACCCGAAAATTCCGCTTCAATCTGCTCGAGATGTTGGGCGGCATCTCTCACAAGTCGCTGTGTGATCTGAAAGGCACCGTCCGAAAGCGGCGGCTCACCCTTGTAGTTCTGGAGCCGTCCTCCTTCCCGATAGTGGGGAAAGGTCTCCAGCCCCATGAAGCGCAGGAACCACTCGGCCCGATAGTGCCCAGCCGCGGCTGCAATGCCAGCATAGTCTGCGATCAATTCATCGTGGGGGTGCTGGTGCATCGCGCCCAGGAGACGGCGGCTGAGGTAGTGCGCGCACTCGTGCTCGAGCCGAATCGTCAGGGATAAACGTTCCCACGCCTCTTGCTCGAATCCCATCGTCTCGGCTGGGACGTCGCTATACGGTCCCTCACTCAAGATGATGAAGCGGTCCTGGTAGAGCTCTTTCTTCGACCGTAGGCTGCGGAACTCCTCGGCCCAGTTTCCAAAGGGGTTCTGAATCTGCCATTGCTTCCGGTAAAAACGAATCCGGTCCCAGTTGTTGTAGCCTGCCACCATACAGGCACCCATTGAGGCAGGAACGGATTCCGGCTCATTCCTCATGCTCAAGGCCCGAACCAGAGCGACGAAGTCAGCTCGGTATCCGGTTATCAGCACGGGAATGGTACCGGCCAGGCTTGGGTGAATGATCAACCCGAGCGCCTCGGGATGTTCCAGGAGCAGTCCAGTAGCCGTTTCCAACTCGTCTGTCCGAGCACCTCTCAGCGTGGCGGCACGGTAGTCCTCACTCTGGCTGATGCCTTCGCGAACGGGAAAGTTGAGCTGGGGTAGTCGTTTCTTCAGGCCTTCGACTAGGGTCCCTGAATTGGCTTCGGCAGTGTATTCCTCCCAGGCTTCCAGGTGAGGTTCGGGGGTCAGTGGAAATCGAAGGGGTAGGGGCAGCCGGCCAAAGTCGAAATTCGTGTCGTTGTAAGTGAGCAGCTCCTCGGTCTGCTCGGTTGTGGCAGCGTAGCCCTCCAGAATGCGCGTGCGCCGTGCTCGTTGATTGTCCAAGGGTCTGCTGGGGTACCAGGTGTCAATTACAATTGATGTCTTTTAGGATCTGAGCGCCGCCCTGCTCCAATTCCAAGATTGTCGGACAGGCGCTTAGGTTCAATGGGTTGTCTTGCAGATCGACGAAGTTGAGGTTCTTAAGATCGGTCAAGGCGACGACAACAGAGATGTCGTTCCCTCTCAATCGGAGTTCGCTGAGCTTCGAAAGTCCGGCCAGCGGATCTAGATCTTGCACCGCATTCTCGGCGACCTCCAGGCGAGCCAGATTCCCGAGTTTGGTCAGCGGCGTCAGGGCGCGGACATTATTGGATGTCAGATCCAGAACCTGAAGGGCCGTGAGCGCGGCCAGAGGGCTGATATCGTCGATAGTGTTAGCTCGCAACTCCAGGAAATCCAGGGCGATGAGATCAGCCAAGGCTCGTACATCAAAGATCGAATTCGTGCCTATGAGAAGCTGTTGCAGGCCGGTCATAAACTGGATTCCTTCGAGGTCGCGAATCCCCCTGGACCGTGCGTTCAGGGAAGTGAGAGCCTGAGCCTGTTGACAAGTGATTGGGGCGCCCTGGGGCAGGTTGAGGGCCTGACGAACCACCTGAGCCAGGTTGGGATCCGCGAAATCGATCGTCCCGCCACAGGAGAGGGGAGGATTGGTCGGTAGTGGATCGTAGAGATAGTCCGCCGCGACTGAAACGAGTTCACCCAGCATCGGTGAAGGACCCCGCACAGCAAGTCCCTGGTGCAGCTGACTGAGTATTACCTGGTCTTGGTCCGTGTAGGGATTGCCCTCCGTCAAGAAAATCAAGTCGGTCGTGGCTTGAGAGTCGATCCACTTCTCAGAGAAGAGCTGACTGGGGCTGAAGAGCGTGATCTGGTTGGCTCCTCGTTCGGTGATCAGCATTTGAAACGAAAAGGGACAGCCGACTTCCCGTCTGTAGAATCCGTGCAGCTGGCCGGGGTTGTTCAGACCCTGAAGGATTGGCTCAGATTGCCCGGTCAGCTGGTCGATACGGTGAACCGATCCCGCCTGCGCCTGCGAGAAGTAGATATCACCGGTGCAGAAATCAGGAGCGATGCCAGTCGTTTGCCCAGGCACCACCTGAAAAGTAGGCGGTGGATCAAATCCAGCTGCCGAGCCAGGGTGGGAAACTGTCTCGGACGAAACGGGTGGAGGTTGAAGCGGTTGCTCGAGCCCTGCTGCCGGAGAAAGATCGTCCCCGAGTACCCTCCGGGGGATCGTTCTGAAAGGAGGGGTCTCTGCCACGGCTACTACGAGATTGCCGTTTCCGTCAAAGGCCAGGGCCGTTGGTTCGTTGATCCCTGTCACCAGATCCCGGCTGTCCAAGGATATCGGATCGAGTCGAATAATCCGATCTCCCCGACGACCGGCCAGCAAGAGGTACTCCTTCCCGTCGATCGCCTTGAAAGGCACCATTTTTGTGATGTTCTCGTCGGGATAATCGATGATTGTGTTCTGACTTCCATCGGGGGCGATCGCGACGATATCGGAGATTTCACTCCCGGCCCCCTTCAGGACCAGACCGCCGAGTACCCGCAGTTGGGCGGCATAGAGCTGTTGCAAACCCTCCAGGTAGACCACCGATTGGACCACTCCTAGATTCTGAAAAAGGCTCTGGGGATCGAGGACATCCAGTGAGGCACCGGCGATCCCCTCAACCCTCTCCGCCGTCACGGTGACGGGAAGCGGAGCAGGAATCATGGAGGGGGCATCGTAGGTGCTCAGGGAATTCCCGGAAGTGATCGTTCCAGACCCGGGTCCGCCGCCGACCTCCCAGTTTGGGGTTCCGGTCCCGCCCTGGATCCGGAACGTCTGGGTCCCCCCTTTGGAAACAAACGCAAGGGGTGGGGTGACCGTGAGCTCAGGCAGGCCCTCATCCGGATTATATTCCTCAGGCGATACCTGGCTGGGAATGTTTGCCAGCGTTTTGGGAAGGCCGGTCGCGCCATCAAGGGTGCCGAAGAGCGAAGTCAGGTAGATCGGCAGACTGCTCTTCACCCAGATCACTCCTCGGGGCTGTCCATCGGAGGCCGAGACCAGTTCGGTGATCAGCTTGCTGATGCGTTCCCCAGGTCGGAGGACGGAGCTGAAGCTGCCTAGGACGTTTCCTTGCGGATCCAACACGAGCACCTTGACGTCGGCTAAGAGCGCCCCGGGATTCAGCATGGCGACGCCCGTGAAGAAACCGAGGGTTGTTGCCAGATGCGAGAAGACCGCTCTAGTCTGAGGGAAGCCGAAGGAGACTGCGGCCAAGGAGCCAGTCTGGGGAATCGAGTAACTGACGTAGCCGTTCAGAGACCTGGTGGAGGTCGATCGTACCTTGACCCAGCCGTCGAGAAGCGGTCCAGGTTTGAAGCCGAACATCTGGCCAGCATCCTCTCGCAAGGTGGCGCCTGCCGCCAGCGCGCGAACGACCGGGTTCTCGCCAGTGATCTCATCCAGATAGAGAGTGCCGTCCGGCTTGTGGGCGGAGATCGTCAGGAGCACCGGGTCCGTCGAATAACGTCACCCCGAGTTCGGTCGTGATCACCCCCCCCACGGCCAGCTGCGGGAAATACAGCGTATCGGCTTTCTCGGCGGCTGGACGAGCATTGAGCCCCAACAGGTCACCGTCGCGGTCCCGGATGAATTCGAATCCCGCCAGGGGAGACCGGGGGGTATCCGAAGTCACCACAACGGACGCTCCTTCCTGAACGGATTCGATTCCGAAGAAATCGCCAACGTCCAGGCGCGATACCGCCTTGCTCTTGAGTGTAAAAGAACGACTCGCTACCACTGTAGAGCCGATTACGAGCTGTGCCAGCAGGTCACCAGCTCTGTTCCCTGTGTTGACGATGTTCAATTCGGTGGCGAACTCTGCGTCGTGGCGAGCGTTGTTGAAAACGATCTTCTGCGCCCTGGGAGGCAGGTCGCTGCCGTCGAAGAAAGTCGTGGGCGGATTCTGACCGCTGTTGAAGTCCTGAAGAAGGAAAAAGCCGGTTAAATCGTCGCTGTCGCTGGTGACCTCGAACCAGGCCACAGTTCCTGAGTCCCCAGAAAATGGACCGAAAATACCGACGCTGGTATCGGCAAAGGGCTGATTTCCGGGAATCGTCCGATCGACCGGATTCTCGAAATTCGCACCTTGAAGCCGCTGGCCATCCGGGCCATAGGCCGTGAAGGTCAGGGTTGCTTCGTCGTTGTTCGGATTGAGGATCGCGATGCCGAGGAAGGTGTTCGGTTCAAAGGAGAGCCGGGGGAAGATCAATCTGCTGCTTCCGAACCCGGTGGAGGATCCGTCAACCAGCAGGAAAGCCATGAAGAGTGCCAACCAGGTTCGCATCCGGACTGTAGAACCTCGCAAATCCGTGCTCCTGATAGAGGCGATAAATCGTGTGGACCTAGTGCTTCGATTCCCAAGTATCATGCCAGTTGCATTACCAATCAATCAATTGTGGCGGTGGCCTCCAGGCCGCCGTGCTCTTGCGTTCGAGCCTTTAGCTCGATCGGCGGCCTGGAGGCCACCGCCACGCCCCAGCGGCTCACTTGGACTCCAGCGTGAGGACACCGTCCCAGTCATCCGCAGGGGGCGCCTGTGTAAAGCGCTGGCAGCGCTCCAGATAGATGTGTGCTACCGAATCGTCCGGAAATTGCTCCAGATGCTTCCGGGCTGAAGAGGCGGCGGCGGGCCACTGCCCCTCCTGGTAGAACCGAAGCACCCCTGAAAACGAATCGATAAGTGCCTGGGCCACATCGGAGTCCGAGGCTCTGAGCTGTGCCAGCACTTCAAAGATGCGGACGGGCTGTTCCTTGCCGACCACCCGAATCAAGTCGACTGGACGGAGGGCGAAGCTATCTCGTACCAGTGCCTCCGTAGACTCGCTGATCAGTATGCCCGTACCGAAAACTTTGTTGACTCCCTCCAGTCTTGAGGCCAGGTTCACGGAATCACCGATCACCGTGTATTCCATGCGGTCCTGGTGGCCCAGGTTTCCAGCGACCATGGAGCCGGTGTTGATTCCGATTCGAGTCTTGAGAGGGTGCAGCTGCTTGACGAGCTCTTTCATCTCCAAAGCGGAACGACAAGCCAGGACGGCATGATCGGCATTGGCCAGAGGTGCACCCCAGATGGCCATGATCGAGTCGCCGATATACTTGTTGATCATGCCCTGGTTCCCCATGACCGCATCCCCCATGCGGGTGAAGTAGTTGTTCAGAAGATGGGCCAGCTCGGGTGGGTTCACGCCTTCCGAGATGGTGGAAAAGCCCGCGATGTCGGAAAAAAGGACGGTAGCTGTTACCTCTTTCCCACCCAGCTCCAGCTTGTCCGGATCACTGAGAACTTCCTCCAGAACTTGAGAGGATACATAGCCCATTAGAGCTCGGCGTACGTGCCTCCTTTCGAGCTCAGAGGCTCGATAGTCGTGCAGCGTGTTGATTCCGAAGACCATCAGCATCACCGCGAGAGGTTGCACCGTGAACATCCAGAAGCTCCAGTAGGCGAAAGCCAACGAGGCGACCACGAGGTAGACGAACATCGAGGAGAGCGAGATTCCAATCTTGAGGGGGAGGGAATCGAGGAGTAGAACCAGACTGGTGATCAGTCCCCCCAGCAGCAGCATCAAGCCCCAGGTCGCAAGTGGCGAGAGTCGTCGGATGAAATTGCTTCGGAAAATCGTATTCAAGGTATTGGCATGAATCTCCACCCCGGGCATGGACGTTGCACTAGCC
>JAKZYH010000313.1:0-4756 GCA_047514575.1 Acidobacteriota bacterium
TAGCTCGCTTCGCATTGCAACCCTGGGCTACCCGCAATAACACCTTCGGTGTAAGAGATATCTCAGATACGCCCATCCATCAACAAATCAATCGTCTATGTCTTTCTTACCCCCAGATCTGAGAATCAAGTTTCAGCTTAGCGCCGCCACCGGCTGCGGACCGCCGGATCATTCGAAAAAGAAACTTCGGCCGGCGTGGCGGTGGCTTCCAAGCCGCCGTATTCCTTCCGTCGAGCCTTTGGCTCGAAAAACGGCGGCACGGAGGCCCCCGCCACGGTTTTTGGACAATAGTCTAGAGAATTCCCTATCCAAGTTTAGATCAATGGTTTACTTCCTTTTTCCCTCCGAATTCACAAATGAAGTTTCAGCTTAGGGCCCCCAGCGGTGCTGTCCCATTCGAGAAAGAAACTTCGGTCGAGGATAGGCGATATCGTGAGTCACTCCGTGGGGAAGAGTTGTCCAGCTCTCTCCTCGGAACCTGGGCTCATTTTGCTAACGGCTCAAGTCGTTCACGGCTCTGCCGGACTTGGCTTCGTAACGCTGGTGGTTCACCCGTTGGCGGAACCTTCGGAGGACAGGGGACGTGCGACCCTCGGACGTTCCGACGTGCGACGAATTCTTGAAGCTTCAGCTTAGAAAAGTAGTGACCTGGTACTAGAATGCAGAGTCCGGTGGGAAACACCTTGGAACCCGCTACCTGAAACGTGTAACCTGTAAGCTTCGGCCCTACACATGAGACTCGGAAAGATCGCGGAAAAACTCGATTGCGAACTGCAGGGCTCTCCCGAGATTGAGATCGATGGTGTCGCCGGCATCGAGGAGGCGACAGAGCGGCAGCTCACCTTCGTATCCAATCCCAAGTACTTCTCGAAGCTGAAAGAGACGCGTGCCGGAGCCATTCTGCTTTCTCCAGAGGGTCCACAATCGAGCCTCCCCACGCTGATCTCAGACAACCCTTATCTGGCTTTTGCCAATGCCATCTCTCTCTTCTACACGCCGCCCGAGCCAATTCGCGGGATCCATCCAACGGCCTTCGTTGACCAGAGTGCCGTCTTGGGGGAAGGCCACTCGATCGGTCCTAACGTGGTGATTGCTGAAGGGGCTCGGTTGGGTAAGAATGCGATCCTGTACTCCAACGTCACCCTCTATCCAGACGTCGAAATTGGTGAGGATTTCCTGGCTCACTCCCATGCGATCGTGCGCGAGCATTGCAAGATCGGCAATCGGGTAGTTCTTCAGAATGGAGCCGTTGTGGGCAGTGATGGATTCGGATTCGCTCCCCGGGCGGACGGAAGTTATTTCAAGATGGTCCAGTCGGGGATTGTGGTTCTGGAGGACGAGGTCGAGGTGGGGGCCAACTCCTGTATCGACCGTGCAACGGTTGGAGAAACAAGGGTGGGGTTCGGCACGAAAATCGATAATCTGGTGCAGGTTGGACACGGTTCCGAAATCGGTAAGCACACGGTCCTCGCGGCTCAGGTGGGTCTGGCTGGAACCACTCGGGTCGGGAATCATGTAACCCTGGCAGGTCAAGTGGGCGTGGCAGGTCACCTGACCATTGGCGACCGCGTAATCGCCACGGCACGGACAGGAATCGGACGATCTGTCGCTCCGGGAAAAACGGTATCCGGGGCGCCTGAAATGGACACGGGCCTCTGGAAACGAAACTACTTACTGATGCACAAGTTCCCTGAACTGGTGCGAACGATTCGAGAGTTGGAGCGTGAAGTCGCAGAGCTGAAAAAGAAGACAGAATAGAGAAGAACGACAGGCTTCTGCTACTCGGATTCTTGCTCTTCTGAAGACAGGAGGGCCGCCCGCGCCGCTGCCAGTCGGGCCACGGGGACACGAAACGAAGAACAGCTCACATAGTCGACCTCGAGCGAATGAAAGAACTCAATCGATTCGGGGTCACCTCCGTGCTCGCCGCAGACGCCGATCTCCAGATCGGTCCGGGC
Organism: Acidobacteriota bacterium; assembly: GCA_047514575.1. GTDB lineage: Bacteria > Acidobacteriota > UBA6911 > RPQK01 > JAJDTT01 > CAUZIZ01. The sequence goes on from JAKZYH010000313.1 coordinate 1,959, forward strand.
GGCTCTTCCCTTTTCAATCCCCATCTTGACCAACTCCCCCACACCGGCCCGGTCGATCCTCTGGAACGGGTTTACCGGCAATATACCGCGCTCCACATAGGCGAGTAGAAAGTGGGCCTCGGCATCATCGCGCGAATAACCGAAGGTCAACTGGGTCAGGTCGTTGGTCCCAAATGAAAAGAACTCGGCGACTCGAGCGACTTCACCTGCACTGACAGCCGCCCGGGGAACCTCGATCATGGTTCCGAATTTATAAGGAATCTCGACCTCTTTTTCCGCCATCACCGCCTTCGCTACCTCTTCCAGCAAAGGCTGAATGGTCTCGAGCTCGCGAACGTGTCCTACCAGTGGGATCATGACCTCAGGCTTCACAACCTTCCCTTCCTTGGCCACCTCACAGGCTGCCTCGAAGAATGCTCGCACCTGCATAGAGACGATCTCGGGCATCAAGATGCTTAGCCGCACGCCTCTCAACCCCATCATGGGATTGACCTCCCTCATGCCCTCGACCGACGCCAGCAGCGTTTCCAATCCCGGAAGATCTCCGTTGTCGTCCTGGAATCTCTTGGCAGCGACCTCTTCTGCCAGTTCTCGCTCGTTGGGCAAGAACTCATGTAACGGTGGATCGAGCAAGCGCATGACAACCGGAAGTCCATCCATGGCACGGAAGATTCCCTCGAAGTCCGATCGCTGCAAGGGAAGAAGCTCGGATAGCCAGCGCTCTCGCTCCTCCCTATTCTTTGCAAGGATCATCTTCTGGACCAGAGGCAGGCGACCTTCCTCGAAGAACATGTGCTCGGTTCGGCAGAGCCCGATTCCCTGAGCGCCAAAGTTCCGAGCGCGAGCAGCATCTTCGGCGTAATCGGCATTGGCCCAGATCTGCAACCTGCGGTACTCGTCGGCCCAGGACAGCAGAGTAAGCAGCGATTCCTGCTCGTCAAACCTCGGCTGTGCCATCGGGAGAGGATCCAGCAGGGCCTCTCCGGTAGTTCCGTCCAGGGAGAGCCAGTCTCCGTCGTGCAACACCCGCTCACCGGACTGCATCACGCGTTTGTCGAGATCAATGCTGATCCCACCGGCACCCACCACGCAGGGCACGCCGAATTGTCGTGCAACCACGGCCGCGTGGCTCGTGGCTCCTCCTTCTGTCGTGAGAATCCCCTTGGCGGCGAGCATCCCGTGGACATCATCCGGCTTCGTGAAGGGCCGCACCATGATGACGTCGCGTCCATCTTTGGCCCAGGCTTGGGTAGTGTCGGCATCGAACGCTATCATACCCACCGCTGCTCCGGGTGACGCGTTGACGCCTTTGGCAAACAACCTGCCCTCGTCAATCGCTTGCCGCTTGGCCTGCTGGTCGAAGGTCGGATGAAGCAATGTGTCAACCTCGGATGGGTCAACCCGCAGGAGGGCCTCTTTCTTGGAGATCAATCCCTCCTTGACCATGTCAACGGCAATCTTGACGCCTGCTTTGGCTGTTCTTTTGCCGCTCCTGGTCTGCAGCATCCAGAGCTTTCCCCGTTCGATGGTGAACTCCACGTCCTGCATATCACGGTAGTGGTGCTCCAGCCGTTGGCAGATCTCGAAAAACTGCCCATATACTGTGGGCATTTCCTGCTCGAGCTCACGAATCCGCTTGGTATTTCGGATCCCCGCCACTACGTCTTCGCCCTGAGCGTCAAGCAGATAGTCTCCGTAGAGTACGCTGTCTCCGGTGGCAGGGTCGCGTGTGAAGGCGACGCCGGTGCCCGAGTCTTCTCCCAGGTTTCCGAAGACCATGGCGACTACATTGACTGCGGTTCCAAGGTCGTGGGATATCCGGGCGGCGTTCCTGTAGTCGACGGCACGCCTTCCGTTCCAGCTTTTGAAGACCGCTTCAGCGGCGAGCCTTAATTGCTCCAATGGGTCTTGGGGAAAATCAAATCCTTTCTCCTGCCTCACGATCTCCTGGAAGGTGTCCACAAGCTCTTCCCAGTCCTGGGCTCGAAGATCTGAGTGGGAGGAAAGACCCTTTTTCTCGATCAATTCGTCGAGCGCCGCTTCGAAGGGTTCATCTCCGATCCCAAGGGCCACACTGCCGAACATCTGGACCAGACGACGGTAGGAATCGTAGACGAACCTTTCATCCCCGGACAGTTCCACCATTCCCCTGGCCGTCTGATCGTTGAGACCAATGTTCAGAACGGTATCCATCATTCCCGGCATCGAGAATTTGGCGCCGGAACGGCATGAGACCAATAGTGGGTTCGAGGGGTCTCCAAAGGACTTACCTGTCTTGGCTTCCAACTGCTTGAGAGCCTCGAGCATCTGCTCCCACATCCCCTGAGGGAATGATCCGCTATCGGACAGGTAGGCGAGGCAGGCCTCTGTTGTGACGGTAAAGGCAGGGGGCACCGGCAGCCCGATTTGGGTCATCTCGGCCAGACGGGCTCCCTTTCCTCCCAGGAGCGAGCTGAGGGCTTCCTGACCCCGACCCATGAGGGCTTTATCTTGGTCTACTTCTTCAAGAAAGTAGACCCATTTATTCGCCATTCGAATTGTCCGTCGTAAGTCTAAACTGTGTTGGTGACATCCTGGGCAAGGCCGGGAGATTGCCAATCGTTGAACCGATCAGCTCGGCAGTTTACTGGGACCTAAATTGAGCGATTGATGGGCCTAGGGATGTCACATCTTTGAGTTAAGATGTTGCTGGGTTAGGAGTTAGCGGTAGATGGGCTACCGAAAAGCTCCTAACCCAGAAGGTAAAACAACTGTGAGCCACTATAGCACCCTTCCCCGTCATTCTGAGGCTTCTGTTT
>JAKZYH010000314.1:0-4202 GCA_047514575.1 Acidobacteriota bacterium
ACTCTTCGTTCGGCGCGTCGCTCTCGCGAGATCGGAGAGGCGACTTGCAAGCTCATCTGAAATCCTGACCGACTGGGTTACCATACACACCTCCTCACCCATTGTAACCCACGTAATACACTGATACCAGAATACTCTGGAGCCTCACCTATGCTCCGCCCGCTTTGCCGTCTCGCGGTGTTGAGCAGGTTCGTCCAGGACCTTGAGGAAACCGAGAGATGGGGTTAGGCTTGACTCGACCCACCCAGGTCTCCATGATCTTCTCGCGCATGCGTGAGATCTTCGTGGATTCGCTCCAGAAGGAGGGCCTTCCCAGTTGGCTGGTTCCCGACTATTGGTTCATGCTCACGCTGGCCATCACCGTCGGCTCGGTGCTGGCAATCTATCTGTGGAGGGGCGCTAAACAAGATACCCGGATTGCCTCTGACCTTCTTTTCTGGGGGATCCCCGCACTCTTCGTTGGGGCCAAGTTCCTCTACTATCTTCAGTTCGGCTTTCCGGACCACCTGAAGGACTTCTGGTCGCCGAGTGGGATCAGTCTCTATGGTGGACTCCTGGGTCTGTTGACCGCCTGGACTCTCTACTATCAGTTCCGTCCCTATTCGCTGTTCCTCTTCCTGGATTCCATCACTCCCCCGCTCGCCCTGGGACTGTGCCTGGGGCGGATTGGCTGCTTCCTGGCGGGATGTAATGGAGGCTTCGCCTGTGACCTGCCCTGGGGGGTCGAATTCCCCCGCTCAACCGCCACCTTCTATCACCAGCAGCAGGCGGGGCTGGTGGAGAAATGGGATGAGTTCTCGCTGCCGGCGCATCCCACCCAGCTTTATGAGTCGGTCTTCGGCGCGGTTGCCTTTGCCTTACTGCTCTTTTTGAGAAAGCAAGGACTCAAGCAGGGACATCTCTTCTTCACCGGAATCCTCTGGTATGCCGTCTACCGCTTCTCGACCGAGCCGCTCAGGGCCGACGCCGGGGGGATGCATCCGCTGGGGATCTTCACCTTCGCCCAGTTCGTATCCGTGCTGGCGGCCCTCGGATCTGGGATTGGATTGTTCTACTTGAGTCGGGTTCGGACAGCCGAACCTCGAGCGGAAGGGTAGGGCCCCTATCCATTGTTTTTCGCCCCCCGGCCTGGTCCCAATTGGGAAGCAGGGTCAGAAGGACGAAGGGGGGAGGACGTCAAACCGCAGGAATCTCGTTTCTGCGTATTCCGGTCTAGAAAATCCAGGGCTTCTTATAGTTAGTCCGAGTCTGAAAACAGCGCCGAGCTTGGAATCAGGGCCCCTACCGGGTTTGTCCCAGAAGTCTGGCGCAATGGTCAGAGTCAGGAAAAAATCGTTTTTGCCTGCGCCCTTCCGAATCTCCACAGAGTAAGCCTCCGTCTGGAATCCGGGAGCTTCGTCGATTGACCAGTTTCGCCAGGCTGGAGTGTCCTCGATGAGAAGGTCGTGGATTTTTCTCTCGCCCGCCGCCAGCACCGGGTTCCATTTCGAGAAATAGCGCCCGTCGGGATAGGCCGCGGGCGAGCTCCAGCGAAGTTGCGGCGATCTTGCATAGATGGTCAGCCAGCGGCTGTTGAAGAGGAAGTTCTCCTCCGGATCAACCGGCAGGGCAGTCATCTTGAGCTTGGTTTCTCTGGTATGGCGGCCGGTGAAGAAGTCCTCGTCTCCGACAACCTCGACGGTCGTGGTCTTGCTGTTCAGCTTTGGATTCCAGTCAAACAGCTGAACATACCCTCGGCTTGGAGGGTCGGTGACAATCCAGTTTGCCGCCTTTCCGGAGTACGTCGCCGTAGCGGCTTCAGGATCATCACGGCCCTCCCGCGCGTGAATCACTTTCAGAAACGTCGGGGAGAAGATGATCGCTTCGACTTCCTTCTCGCAGTCCTCGCAGGAAGGATCCTTTTTGGCATCGTAGCCATCGGGACCGACGCCCACGTTTGTGAGAAAGAGGGCAGCGAGGCAAAGACCCAGCTTGTGTTCCCAGATAGCCCGGAGAAGAGTTCTCATCATTGCAATCCTGAACTGCCTTCTAGTTCACTTCGAGCACGCTCAAACCCCTTGCCACCTGTGCCGAGGAAGTACCACGTTGATCGGTGGGAGTGGAGAGCATGATGGCAAGGCCGGCGACGACTTGTACTCCCTCACCGACTTGGACGGGTATACCACTGAGCACCCAGCTCCATTCGCGGAGGCGTGAGTTGCGGCCCAAAATGAGTGGATCCGTCTCCGGGTTTACCGGCTCGTAAAGCAGGGCCAGACGGGTGCCCTGGGGGGTTGCCGCCGGGAGATTGGTCAGCTTGAGATGCCCGACAGGTCCTCCCCCTACCTTGAAACGCGCGGAATCAGTTCCAATAGAGTCAACCACCAGTGGAAAATCGTCGACCGAGCTCGGTCCTCCTCGGACTGCGACCGTTCCCACGTTGAGCCCCTCCTCGAGCGCACCAAGGTCTGCCTGAACGCCGGATATTTCGGCAAAGAAGTCCTCGATGAAAAACTGAAGAGGCTCCTGCCGGAAGGTGATCGACAAAACCCTCTCCAGCTCGCCTGCGGTCCCTCCGCCGTCCGCCGGGGGATCGAAGCGAAGCTCAAAGGTGGGACCAAAGAGAACGTCGGCCTGGTGCCCGTTGCTGGCACCCTCGGGGGTCTCGATCCGTATCGGGCCATTGCCAACCCCATAAGGAACAGTTACCTCGACACGCTGGTCGGTGGTTGAGGCGGGGAGAACCTGTAACGCCTCACCCTCGATCGATGGGAAGAAGACGGTCGGTTCCGAGCCAAATTGGCTCCTCTCCAGGATGAGAAGCTCTCCAGGGATGGGGAAGGAAGGCGAGATTCTCTCGATCCGCGCACTTTGGGCGTTGGGTTGGACGAAGACGAGCTCCTGTTTGGTTCGTCTCCGGACTCTCTCCTCGCGGTCGGATCGGGTGGAAACCGAGACGAACTCCGTTGTCACCTCGATTTGGGAGCTGGCGGGCGCGTTGATCAGACCAGCCGGCAGGTAGAAGAACTGGTCAGCGTCATCGCCCACTGTCGTAAACGGTTTCTTGTCTATCAGCTCCATCTCCAGGACCAGGCCTCCGGTGGGCTCACCCTCGAGTCGACCCTGTCCCTGAATGAAGTTGCCATCAGTCCTGGTCATGATCGAATCAAATGCGAGACTGCCTTTTCCGCTGGCCACGAACTCGAAGAGTCGAGTGTTCTCGTCTCGCGGAAGAAAGCCAAAGGCTAGCTGATCTCCGACGATGAACTCCTCGGAGTTCAATCCCAGAGAGGGAGCCTCTATTCTGACACTCTCGAGCGACCAGTCACCCCGATTCTGGTGAAGAGTCAGCTTGACTGCCGAGCTGGTGCCTGCCAGGTTCTGGGCAAACTCCAGCGTCGCGATCGGGCTGAAACCCTTGGCTATGCCGAAGGACGGTGTCGAAGTCAGCTTGGCACCAGCGGAGCGGAGAGCGAGAGACGCAAACAAGGTGTTACTCGAAACCCGAAGTGACCCCTCGAAGTCGGGGCCCAGATCAGCATCGGGAAACAGCTCGGTAACAAACTGGGCATTGTGCTGAAAGGCACTCAAGGTCAGTTCGGTGCCGGCCACGAAGTCGCCTTGATCGTTCTTGGAGAGAAAGAAAGATCCTTTGATCAGCGGGAGTGTCCGAGACCGGAAAGGCCAACGCGACTCCGGTATTGAAGGTACTCGAAGAATCGACGATGATGTTCGCCAGTTCTACCAGCGAATCGGCTCTGACCCCAACCTCCGAAACCAACTCGGCTCCGGTGTCGAAGAGACTGAAAATGGCAGACCCGGCCAGATGTCGATCCATGGTGACGCGCGCCCAGCCGGTCTTGATGCCGCCACCACCGCTGGTTACCAGACGCTTGACTCCACCGGGGCTCAAGTCTACCTCGAAACTGGACGCCGTCTCCTCCCCGATCGATACCACCATCGGTGTGCCATCCGACTTGAAGAACTCCAGCGTGGCTGTGGCTGCTGCTCCCGTGTTGTTGAAGAGAATCGCCGAGGTCTTGATCTGAAGGCCGCCCCCGGTCCCGTCCCCGACATGAGCCAGGGCCAGTCGGGTGACCTCGCTTTCAGCAGGAGGCGGAGGAACGAAAGGCACGGAGGTTAGAGTGTCCCCGGTGGAGCGCAGCGTAATGCCGGCGAACGGGGGGCCGGCCTCTGTCGGTCCGGGAGTCGTTGTTTCTAGC
>JAKZYH010000315.1:0-4616 GCA_047514575.1 Acidobacteriota bacterium
GTCTCGTATTTGCCTGATCCGACGATCAGGCGGGACCTGAATTCTCGTCCTGCTATGGTTAAGGAATCCGTCATTGCTACTTACTCTCCTCCACCGACAAAGTGGACCAACTCGACCTGGTCTCCATTCTGGAGCAGGTGTTGCATCCATCGCTGTCTAGTGACGATCTGCAGGTTCAATTCAATGGCGATCCGGTTCCTCTCCAAACCCAACTCTGAAACCAGATCTTCCAGGGACGAGCTGGTCGGGACCTCTCTCTTTTCGCCGTTAAGGATTATCTCAATTTTCTGGGACATTGGAAATTCGGCATCTCGAATCCTGATGTCATCCGAGATCATATCTTTGCCGCCGCTGTATCTGCAACTTCGTCCGGCCGCCGGCTGCCCTGGCTCTATTCGAGAAAGAAACTCCGGTCCCGGCGAAAGAGTGGTCTCCAGGCCGCCGTCCCGAGCCAAAGGCTCGAAGGAATTGTACTTCGGCTTGTAAACCAAGGCGACATCCAAGGATCAGCTGCGCCAGCGGCCACGTTGGATCACTCCGGTGAAAACGTCAGTCCCGCTTCCTCGTCGGAACTGGCTGTGATCTCGCCGACATTCAGCCCCATGCGCGGCTCTGTTTCGTTCTTATTTCGTTCTTAAATTGATGGATCTCTTACCTCCGGCCGTTGGCTGCTGTTTCCGGTACTCTTCACTGATCGCGGCTAATCATCACTGATCACGGCTCTGAGCAACACCAGGGGACGCCCGTCGACCTCTGCTGGGATCTCCACATCGAACAAATGATACAAGGTCGGGGCGATATCCAAAATATCGGGATGGTCTTCCGCGATAGGGCGGTTACAGATGAAGACACCGGCAGTATCCGAAAAGTCAGAGGCGGAGTGATCACCGCTCCATTTTTTCAGGTTGGCAACCAGCACGTGATTGGGGACGGCTCCCAGGGAAGTTTGCCACGAGGTTCGATAACCACTCTTGAAACTCAGTTGGAGATCACCGGCGTGCTCGATCTGATCCCCGGAGTAGATAACTTCAGGAAGGTAGACATTCTGCACCACCGACCTCCTTCGTCTCCGGATCTCGGTACTCCAGGATCTGGGCGCGGATCGCCCCAACCAACTCCCGAAATTCCTCTCCCGGCTCCACGATCCCCTGCCCTTCTCTACCCTTCAGGTTGATGTAGATATGCCCGAGACCCAAGGCGTAGGCCCTGGTCTTACTCCAATCTACATTGGGAAAGAAGCTTCCACCTCGATCCCCTTCGTGCTTCTGTTCCCCGCCACCCTGCAGAGCCAGGAATCCACTCTCCAACAGCCAGGAATTCGTGTTGAACTCCCTTCTCCAACTGTGGAATCCATGATCGGAGACGACCATCAGAATGTCCCCTGGCCCCAGAACTTCCAGGACTCGGCCGATGATGGAGTCCATTTTCTGATACACCCGTCGGATCGTGTTCCCGTAGCCCAGCGCCAGGTCTTTCTGGTAGCGGGGATGCTCGGGATCGATCAACCGATAGAACATGTGCGAAACGCTGTCGGTGGCGGTGAAGACAGCAGTAACCAGGGAAGCATCGTCCTGCTGCAGCGTCTGGAAGAGCATCCGCTCCAAAGTGTTCATATTGCGAAACAGATCCTCTAGGAACACCTGCTCTGAGATCTGCTCTTCGTTGAGTCCCCAGGTCTCGTGAACCCATCCCAGACTCTTATAGTTCCCAACGGATGCGACCCAGGAGGCAGCGAAGTCTTCCGGGTAGGAAAGAGGGACGGAAGACGCCGTGGGATCAGGGCTGATGGGCATCAGGTACAGGCGTATCTCGGGAAAAGTCTCGAGCACGTAGAAGCGGCTGATGCCCCGTATCTTCATCAGAGGTCCCGCCTGGAACTGAAAATGGAACCAATCGCTCCACTGGCCCTCTTGGACGATTTCTTCCTGTCCCTGGACCCGGATAGTGACGGCCGTCGAGTCTTCATTCAGCTCGACATCCAGGTCAGCGGTGATGCGCAGGACACCGTCCTCTCGGGGATCGACCGGGCCATCCAATCCCGCCTGGAACTTTCCGTCACCTCCTTCCAACTCAACCATCCGGCCACCGAACTCGGTGTCGCCGAGATCCCATTGAGTGATGTCGGTGGCAAGGTAAAAGAAGGTTCCCCAGGTCCCGCGAATGTCTGGAACGCCCAAGCCGGAGAGTGTCCGCCCGTGTGACAAAGAACGTGCCGGAAATTCGACCGGGATCCTGAGGTTGGTGGTGCGAAGACCAGAACGGTCCAGATGCTCCCAGAAGCTGACGCCTTTTCTATTGCTTTGGTAACTTGCCCATCGGATGGGAAGGAATCCAAACAGAAATCGAGGCTTCTCGACCTCGACCAATCCGATATCGGGAAAGTAGGTGGAGGGATCACGGCGGAGAAAGTCAAAGATGCCGTGCTTTCCGGGGTTCATTCCGGTGGCAAAGCTGGCCCAAGCCACTGGAGATTGTGGAGGATTGGTAGTGCCCAGAGGCAGCAGTGTCCCAGTCTGGGACAGCCTCTGAATATTGGGAAGATACCCCATCCACTCCTGGATCAGGTCGGGGTCGACCCCATCGAAGCCGAGCACGATCACTCGCAAGTCACTGCTGCGCGGAGTCGGACCACACGCTAGTGCCGATAGCACCAAAGCCAGGGAGCAGATTGCCTTCATGGGCTCGATTATACTGGGAGAATCGGCCCCAAGTGTCCTCCAAAGAATGCCTCCCTTGTGTCAGATCTTTGTTCCTCCGGCGTCAACTCCTTGACGTCATCGGCAACTCTGACAGCCACTTTCCCTTTGACGCACATCTAGCAAGGCGGCGCCTAAGTACATACGTATCAGCATTTACGTTCCAGTGTACTAAGACCCTGTGGTACGGCCTTCCAGTCCGTGATTTTTTCTGCACAGGCCTGTAGGAATCACGCACAGGGGTATCCGTGCCACCGAAACTCGACTCTTCTGCAAAGAATCTGGTGCTCAACCAAGTCCTGTGGGTTTGGCATGCGTCTTGCTAATCAAGCGTAGTCGTGAGGAAACCGATTCGACTCGTGAGTAGCACGTTTTACCGTCCATTTTAGAGATGTGCGCATCAAGGAACTGGCCGGGTGCTCTCAGTCGAGACACCAGGCTCGGACCTAGGTCGGCCCGGCTGAGTTGAACAAAAGGGGGTTGGCTGGAGAGGCAGATATGGCTTCCAAGGTTAGCGTGCTCTTGGTCAGATTCGTCCTATTCTTTCTCGTGTCTCTGCCTGTCCTGGCACAGACGGGAACTTTCACAGGACAGGTAACCGATTCCACCCAAGCAGTCTTGCCAGGCACTGAAGCGACGCTGGTCAACCTCGACACCGGGGAAAGCAGGACGGTGATCACGGGAGACAGTGGCTTCTACCGGGCGACAAATATGCTCCGTGCCAACTACGAATTGAGGGCCGCTCTAGATGGATTCAAGACTCTGATCAGAAAGGATATCGAGCTCACGGTTGGTGAGATCAAACGAGTTGACTTCGCCCTTGATCCCGGAGCGACATCGGTCCGCATCACCGTGTCCGGCCAGGCACCACTGGTGAACACTGAAGAAGGTAGAATCTCGACCCTGATCGCAGCGGATCAGATCGAGAATCTCCCCCTGAACGGACGCAACGTCTTCATGCTTGCCCTGACCCAGCCGGGAATGGTGGATGTCGCGCCTCTTGGCTTACAGTCGGTGGCCTCGAGCTTCTCGGCGCAAGGCAATCGACATCGTGCCACCAATTTCATGCTGGACGGTACCGATATCAATCGACCAGGCATCGGAGGCGAGCCCGCTCTGATCCCGGTACAGGATGCCGTGGAGGAGTTCAGACTATCCACCACCAATTTCTCCCCCGAGTTCGGAAGGAATGCAGGAGCGGTAGTAAATGTCGTGACCAAATCCGGGAGCAACGAGTTCCACGGTTCTGCCTGGGAATACCACAGGAACAGCGCTCTGGACGCCAGAGAGTTCACTGACGGCGACAAGGCTGCCCCACTAATCCAGAACTGGTTCGGTTTTACGGTGGGTGGTCCAGTGAAGAAGAATAAGGCATGGTTCTTCGGCTACTACGAAGGTCAGCGGCATTCCTTTACTGAAACCCAATCCTTTCAGACGGAAGCCCCCGAGTTTGCCGCAGCTTTGATCGCCAACCCCCTGTTGGGTAACACCCAGGCAGCTGAGCTCCTAAGACGTCATCCCTCACTTGCCTTGCCCAACAGCGTCTCGCTGACTTCCGGCCAATTCGTCGACAATATCATCTCCGAAATGGGTCCAACCTTCGGCTCGGGCTTCGGAGGGAACTGGTTCGCGGACTGGGATGGGGACGGAGACGTCGATCGTGAGGATACCGCTGTGGCCGCGGGCTTCTGGCAAGGCGCCATCGGTCTGCCGCTCACCCCCAATCAAGTCGCTCGCATAGGAGACCGTACCGAAGCCTTCTGGAACTTGCTGAAAAGCAATCCAGACTTGCCACTGTTGGGTAACGCCAGCTTCGGCCCCAGGACTCGCGCCACCAATGACCAGTACTCCCTACGCATGGACACTGAATTCGGCGGGGGCCGAGACCGCCTCTTCGGTCGCTGGACTCAGGAGCTGAAC
>JAKZYH010000316.1:0-3936 GCA_047514575.1 Acidobacteriota bacterium
ATGCCTATATAATACAGCAAGAAACCACACTTATCTCCTGTAGAATCAGTCAGTTATGTGCTAAAGTCTGAGGGAACTTCAGCCTAGAAGCCAGGCAACGTCGTTGTAGGCTAGTACAGAGGCCTGAGCGTTCACCAGGGAATCTGTGAGGGCCAAAGCTCGTTCATCCGCCAGTCCAGTTTCCAGCTCCCCGCCCAGCCACTCTCTCAGGGCTGATCTGCTCTCGAGAAAAGCTGGGTTCAGGAGACTGATATGGGATATCAGGTTCAGGCGATGAAATTGGCTTCTCCTGGCAATTACCGTAGACATCACGGCGTAGCCCAGATTGGCTCCCACGTGGAAGGATAGGCTGAAGAGACTGGAGGCTTCCGTCATGTCTTCTCGAGGAATCCGGTCGAAAGTCGCAGTCGAGACCGCCACATGGATGAAGGGGAGAGCCAAGCCCGTCAGCATGAGGATCGGTGCGAGGGTCGAAAGCCCGACCTCGAGTGAGAGCTTGGACAGCTCATGGAAGCTCCAGACCTGAAGCAGAGATCCCAGAATAGCGGAGATGCGGGGGCCGATCCGAGGGTACAGCCAACCCGCCAGCGGCATGAACATGATGTGTGCAATCACCCTGGGCAGCAGGGCAATGCCGGATTGTAGAGGGGAGTAGCCGAGCAGATTCTGGGTAAACTGGGGAAGCATGAAAGTGGTTCCGTAGTAGGTCGTTCCCAGAGTGATGCCGATCACGCAGCCAGCCGACAGGGGGCCGTTGCCAAGGAGTCGAAGGTTGAGCACCGGATGGGGAGAGCGTAGTTGTTGGAAGACCAGAGCCAGCAGCGCAGCCGTGCCTATCAAGGCCCCAAACGTGATGGCCTTCGATTCGAACCAGTCATTTGCCTGACCACGCTCCAGCACGATCTGGGTGGTGATCAGGCCAATGGTCAGGAGCAGGATGCCAGTCCAGTCGATTCGCTTCAATCCGCGTTTTAGATAGCTGGGATCCTTGAGGTGAGTCTTCACCAAATAGAGTCCCAGCACACCAGCGGGCAGGTTGATGTAGAAGATCCAGGGCCAGCCATAGTGCTCGATGATCCAGCCTCCCAGCACCGGAGCAGAGCCGGAGCCGGCCATCAGCGCCATGCCATAAAAGGCCATTGCCATGGGCCGCTCTCGGGGTAGGAAGGTCTCCCGTACGATGGCCAGGCTGATGGGAATCAGGCTTCCACCGCCGAGGCCTTGAAGCGTTCGGGCGAAGAGCATCTGTCCGAAGCTCTGAGACGCGCCAGCCAGCACCGATGCGCCGATGAATACGAGAAAACAGCCCAGGTAAACCCGTTTTCGTCCGAATACGGTACAGAGCCAACCCGCCATGGTCAGCGAGATTACAGCAGCGATGATGTAGCTCGTTGCGATCCAGGTGATCGATGATTGAGTCTCAGCGAAGGCACCCATCAGATGAGGTAGCGCTACGTTGACGATGCTCACGTCGGTCAGCACCATTACGGACCCAAAGAGGACCGTGAAGGAGATCAGCCATTTCTCTCTTGGGCTCTTGGAAGTTGCAGAGATCGGGTTCAGATCGGCGGGGGAACCATCGACAGATGGAGACATGAACCCTTCAGTCGTTGTTGTGCTTGGCTCGGAGCTTCTGACCTGTCAGGCGAGGACCGGAGCGATCATGTGTGTCCACGGTTACTTCGACGGACATGCCGATGCGGAGAGGGAATTCTTCTGGAGGGACCTGGTCCAGCACTATTCTGACCGGAATCCTCCGGGTGATCTTGACCCAGTTTCCGGTCGCGTTTTCTGGCGGGAGAAGGGAGAAGGCATCTCCGGTACCCGAGCTGATGCTGTGCACTCTTCCTGAATAGTGCTCGTCGCGATAGGCATCGGCCGCAATCTGCACGGGCTGCCCGATTCGAATCTCTTCCAACTGGTCTTCCTTGAAGTTGGCGCGAATCCAGACATTTCTCAGGGGCACGATGGACATCAGGGGTCTGCCAGGCTGAACATTGTTGCCAGCATCCACGTTCTTCTTGCTGACAAATCCGTCTGTGGGAGAGAAGATCTCCGTATAGGAAAGGTTCAGATGAGCTTTTCCTAAATCGGCTTGAGCGCGTTCCAGTGCCGAAGCCAGGGAGCGGAGCTCGATCGAACGTATCTCCGTGGACAGAAATCCCGTCTTCGCCTGCGCGATCTGGGCCTGGACCTCATCCATCTGCCGAATCGTTTCCTCTGCGGTCTCTTTCATCACCAACTGCGCAGCCTGGGAGCGCTCCAGGTTGGCCCTGGACATCCGTTCTTCTGCAATCGCATCATCCAACGATTCCCGTGAAACCACTCCGGTTTCGTGCAATGACGTCATTCTCGACAGGTGCAGTTGGGACTTTTCCTGAGCCGCAGCCGATCCCTGGACTTCCTTTCGCCGCTGTTCCAGTTGTGCCTGATCCGATTGGATCCGCTGACGCAGGGTGCGAAGAAGAGCCTGTTTCTCCTTTACCTGGGCATCGGTGTGGTCACGGCTGTATCGAACCGAGACCCGAGCCGCCTCTAACCGGGACCTGGCAATATCAATGGCGGTTTCCGCCTGGCTGATAGCCACCTTGGCCTCCGCCGAGTCCAGACGAACCAGGCTCTCTCCTCTTCGTACATATTGGTTCTCTTCCACTAGAACCTCGGTTACGTTTCCGGGCACTCGAGAGCTGATGAGAGGAGTGTCCCCGTGAACGTAGGCGTCATCGGTGGATTCGCGAACCTGGTGCTGTTGCCACCAGACATAGCCGAGGACTATTGCGAGAACACAAATAGCTATGAGAAGGAGGGGAAGCCCAAATCGAACCGAGGTACGACCCGAATCCCGATCTTGATCTCGCATGTGAGCTGATTTTCTACCGCGCCCGAACGACGCCGATCCGGATGAAACCTCCTCGGCCATTGTAACCGAAAACCGCTGACGTGAAACTTCACTTGGTTTCAGGTTGAAGATTGAGGGTTACAGGTTTCGGTTGAAGCAGGGCTGCGAACGTCGAAAGAGTGCCGGCGAGATGAATGCCTGGAACGCCGCAGCTTGCTCAGAAGGGCATACTCAAGAAGCAACCGAACGGTCTCGACGCAAGAAATGCACAAGGATGGCCAGCAGCACGAATCCTCCAGTCACTCCCAGGCCAATGGTACCCGTCCGCGACCAGATGCTGTAGAGGCAGCCGAAGCTGGCGAAACCCGTCGCCAGCAGCATCAGAACGTTCCAAAAGACCCGCGCTTGCCCGCGCGGAAGGTTCTCCCCCAGCAGCTTTTTCTGGTTCATCAGAAGGAAAAAGGAAACATAGGCGATCGGCAGCAGCGCCATGCCGAAGACCGAGGTCGGAACAGCCAGCCAGAACTGGGCATCCTTCCAGAAAAAGGGACCCAGGGCACCTACGGTGGCTGCTAGGCATCCCAGTCGGAAGGCACGTCCGCCGATCGGCAGTCCCAGCATCTCACAGACGACGAAGCCGGAGATCAGCATCAGGATGGCGATACTGGACATCGCCATCCCCACCACGCCGACACCGAAGACCATGTTGGCAAATACGCTGCCAGTCAAGGGTTTTATGGACTGGGCCAGGTTGAAGGCGTCGCGCTTGACCAACATGGCGGCGATGTTCTTCTCGACCTGCGTAATTTTCTCCCCCGCCGCCTTGGTTTCTCCATCGCCCAGCTGCGGCGAGCTGGCCTTGACTCGCTCGGCTAGCAGGCGTTGGTAGCCCCTCACCAGATTGGCAGGGGGCAGCGTCCCGTCCTGCACCAGGAGGCCCTCGGCGGGATGGGTGTGGAATTGGCTGGCAGAAGCGATAACGACGCAGCTGGTGGCAAGCAGGAAGGGGATCAGCATGCCAGTGGACAGGTCGAAGATGGCGAGACCGCGAAAATCGCGATTCCAGCCTCGGGAGATCAGTGAGTAGCCCAGAAGGA
>JAKZYH010000317.1:0-3478 GCA_047514575.1 Acidobacteriota bacterium
GGCGGCTCATGAGAAGGGGATCATTCACCGCGACCTGAAACCGGCAAATGTGAAGATCACGCCCGAGGGAACGGTCAAGGTTCTGGACTTCGGTCTGGCCAAGGCGATGAAAGGCGATCCGCCGGAGCAAGGAATCGCCGACTCCCGCGAGCTGACCCTGCAGGGGATGCGGGAGGGTATCGTGCTGGGGACTGCGGACTACATGAGTCCGGAGCAAGCGCGTGGACTAGTGGTCGACAAGAGGACCGACGTCTGGTCCTTCGGCCTGGTCCTGTTCGAGATGCTGACCGGAAAGGGGATGTACGCGGGAAAGAGCCTCGCCGAGACGATTGCCGCAGTGATTCACCAGGAACCTACGCTGAAAGCTCTGCCCAAGGACACTCCCAGGAAGATCCGAGCGCTGTTGGAACTCTGTCTCAGGAAGGATCCCAGGATGCGGCTTCGGGATATGGGCGATGCCCGCATCGCGGTTCAGGAGTATCTGACCGGGGCCGCAGGCACGACGGAGGAAGTGCTTTTTCGCCCTCCACGACAGCCCCTGTCGCGGCGGTTTGCCGGTTTGCTCCTTGGGCAGCAATCGCGTTGCTCGCTGTGCTAGCCTGGTTGGTCAAGGTCGACCCTCCGCTTCCGGGCAAGCCGGTGTCGCGTTCTGAGATTCCCTTGGGCAAAGGCGAGCTGCTCATGCATGATTATCGCCATGGAGTGGCGTTCTCTGAAGGGAGCGCGTCTGGCCTTCGTCTCGTCTGAAAGTCCGGGCGTGTTTTCCAAAAAGAAGATCTACGTCCGGTCGTTGGATCAGTGGGAAGCGACTCCTCTTCACGAAGTCGGCTTCATGTTGCAGCCCTTCTTCTCTCCCGACGGGCAGTGGTTGGGTTATTGGCTTGGGGCTGAAGATGGATCTGGCAACAAGCTGAAGAAGTTCCCTCTCGGCGGAGCAGCATCCACAACAATCTGCGACTGCTCCTTCCCTTTTAATCTCGTCACGAGGAGTATTTCGGGGACCGGGTGAAACTAGTCCTCAACTGGTTCGAAGAACTCAAGGGGCAGGTACCCACGAATTGATTTCGAACAAGCTTTCAGCCTAAGGTCCGGGCTCAGTGGCCAGGCAGACTACAAAGGACATAGATTTCGCCTCTCTCGGCGATCTGTTGATCGAAGTAATCCACGATCTTGTCCCTCCGGCCCATGAGCCCCTCGATCTCCGGCTCCAACAACATGTTCCCCAGCCGTTTCTCCACCTGCCTCTTCTTCAGGGTGCGCAGCCCGTCGTAGAGGCGACGATCCAGTTTTCCGGGCTTCAGGTTCTTGGCTTGCCGAAGTGTTTTGTGCCGTCTGAAGCTCCTCGAAAAGTCGATCAGGACTAGCCTCCAGTCCTTGGTTATCAGCTGGTTACCCAGGTTTGCATCGGTGTTGTAGACAAGCTCGTTGAAGACCCGGGCCTGCATCCTCTGGTCCAGCCATGCTGCCACCCGTGGAGGTCGGATTTTCTTCTGGCGACGTTCCTTCTCCATCATCTCGACATCTTCGACCCACCAGGTTACGGCAGCCGTCTTGCCCTTGATCCTGCGCTCGACCGAGACGGGGATCATGTTGAGGTTCAGGAGCCGGTCCAGCCGGTAGGCCGCGATGTTGTACTTGTAGCAGTCGCGGAAATTCAGCTCCGTCCCGTCCGCCGTGGGAGCGGACCTCTTGTAGACATCGATCGTCTGGACGCTGGCGTCATGGGTGTACTGTCCATCGGAAAGGGTGGCTCGCCTGGTTCGGGTGACGCCGGTTGAGACCTCTTTTGTCTTCTTGA
Source organism: Acidobacteriota bacterium (assembly GCA_047514575.1). Taxonomy (GTDB): domain Bacteria; phylum Acidobacteriota; class UBA6911; order RPQK01; family JAJDTT01; genus CAUZIZ01. The sequence continues at coordinate 1,799 of JAKZYH010000317.1, forward strand.
CCTTGGCCCGCAGTAGAAATGCCTCCTTCTCGGCATCGGACCAGTTGGAGGGAGTCTGCTGCGCCCACAACCAGGGAGAGGAAACAGCCAAGCCCAGGGCTAGAACTGCTGCAGAAATCGGAAATGTTTCGACTCTCATCGTTCCAATCTCCTGTCGTGATTACAGAAGCCGTTTTGCCCTTGGCGCCTTGTCAAAACGAAAAGCGGAAGCCGAACTGGATCTGTCGAGCCGTCCCCGCCCGGAATACTCTTCCTGCCGCGGCGTTGGCGACGTCGCCGAACGGGGCATGGAAGATGGTGTGGTTGAAAGCGTTGAAGAAGTCCACTCGAAAATCCAGGGCTTTCGCGTCGCCGAAGGCGAACTGCTTGTGGAGAGAGATGTCCACTAGAGGGATGCCGTCGGAGCGCAGCGGGAACGACGCAGAGTTACCCAATGCCCGTCGGGCTGCTTCGTGACAGATGTCAGCGTCCTGACACAGGCTGCTGTCGTAGACCGGTGCCACAAAAGCATTCGTATCGAACCAGCGGTCGACGCTGCGCTCGCCCTCTCCCAGGTAGCCGTCGGCGATTCGATCCGGGTTCAGGACTCGGTTCGGTCCCTGGTTCCATAAATCCACACCGTACCATATCTCATAGGGAGCACCCGTGGTCAGTGTAATACTGCTAGTAGCTTCCCAGCCCCCCAGCAGCGTTCGCGCCATGCCCCTGGACTTTCGGAAGAAGGGCAGCTCCCAGATGGTGGAGTTGTAGAAGGTCTGGGAGCGGTCGTGCAGCATGGGAGTCTTGAGGATGTGCTGCTCGTACTGCCGGTTTCCGGCCGTGTTTCGCCAGAAGCCGGCGTAGTTGAGGGCCATCGCCTTCGACCAGCTGTACCCCATCGTCAGCGCCAGCCCGTCCTGAAAGCGCCGCTCTAGCTTGAGCTGCAGTGAGTTGTAGTTCGTGTTTCCCTGCGGCCGAGCCATAGGTCCAGGAACGACCTGTGGATAGGGACGGCGGGCCCGCTGCCCTGTCCAGGTGCGATCGGTTGTCTCGCCCGGAATCCAGGAACGGGGTCCGGCTGTGATGGGATCGCTGCTCAGGGTGGCTGTCCCACCCCCGATCAGAGGGGCTACGTAGCCTTTGGGAAAGGCCACGTTGAAGGGCATCAAGCCGCGGATGTGACGTCCCTGATTGCCCACGTAACCCACATCCAGCTTGGTGCCGCGGAAGATCTCGTGCTGGATCGACAGGTTGTAGGCGTATACGTGGCCTTCTTCCCACTCCAGTTCCTTGAAGGCACAGGTGAAGTACTCGCCCTGAGCCACCTGAGCGGGAAGCTCCAACCGCTTACCGGTGATCACGTTCGGAGTCTCGGTGCCCCGGGGGTTGAAACTGTTGAGGCGACCCAGTGCCGGAATCATCCTAGGAGTGTTCTGAAACCCAGTCGACTGATCGTAGTTCAAGCCGGCCCCCAGGCGTAGGACCGTCCGGTTGCCTCCAAACAGGCGCCAGGCCAAGCCGAAGCGGGGGGCGACGTTGCGCCACTTGGCCTCGTAACAGCCCCGCCGTGACAGGTGGGCAAAAGGAATCGCCAGACCCGTGGGCCCCTGCCACTGATCAATGTCGAAGTCCCGGGGCATCATTTGCACGGGATCGATTCGCCCCTTGGACTGACTGTAATCGATGGCACAGTAGTGGTAG
>JAKZYH010000318.1:0-7049 GCA_047514575.1 Acidobacteriota bacterium
GTTCTCCGTCTCGCCGGATGGCCGGTGGCTAGCGTTTATTTCACCGGAGAAGGCAACCCGATCCCAGGTGCTCAAGCTCATGCCGGTGGCCGGCGGAGAAACTCGTGAGCTGTGTAGGGTGAAAGACCCAGAGAGGATGAAAGATCTAGTGTGGACGCCTGACGGAAGGCAAGTGCTCTTCACAAGAGGTGGTCCCAGCCGGGACTACCAGTCACCAACTGAGCTGTGGCGAGTTTCTGCTGAGGGGGGGAAACCTGGCCGGGTCGATCTGGCACCAATGAACTTCCTGGACAACGTGCGGGTTCATCCCGACGGGAGACGGATCGCTTTTAAGGCTACTAGCGGATCGCACAAGGTTGAAGTCTGGGCGATGGAGAACTTCCTGCCTGAGCTCAGTTCGACGGAGTGATTGCTAGAAGGTGAAGAGAGGCTCTCCCTTCACTCAAGGCCGAGGTTAAGGGCCGTGGACGGTCTCTGGGATGCCGAAATCGCTCTCCGCTTTTTTGACCAGTTCGTTGAGCAGTTATTCCCCGTATTGATTTGGTTCTTGGCGGGCTTGGGCTGCCTAGCAATTGTCGTTTCCCTCCTGCTCCTATCTCTATCTCAGGGGGCCTCCCCTTCTGCCCATCAACGGCCGCGCGGCTTGGCTCCAAAGTCTGGCCTCTCTGAACCGGTCTCAGAGGTTTCACCCATACCTAGGAACGAGCGGCACAGAAAGTCAGCATAACGCACCCGATCCTCGGTAACGGTGTCCTCAGAACTTTGACTCTCCTAGACGTCGGAGGCCAAAGATGAGCGATCACCTCAATTTGCGAACCCTACGCGCGGGGGTGACTGTGGTGCTCGCCAGCATCGTCCCTTTTCTGTCCAGCTCGCCGATCTCCGAGGAGCTCTGGCGCCCAAAAATTCCCCTGGGACTCGACCTCTATCTGCCCGTGCCTGAAGACAATCCTCTCATGAGAGAGAAGGTGGAGTTAGGACGCAAGCTCTTTTTTGACCGCCTCCTTTCTCGGGACCAAACGCTCTCTTGTGTCGGCTGCCACGATCCCGAGCGGGCCTTCACCGATGGGCGGGCAATCAGTCAAGGTGTCTTTGCAAGGAAAGGCACTCGGAGTGTGCCCACACTGGTGAATCGCGGCTACGGGCGTGCCTTCTTCTGGGATGGCCGTATCTCGAGCCTGGAAGAGCAGGTGCTTCAACCCATCCAGGACTCCAAGGAGATGGATATGACTCTTGAGGAAGTCCTGACAAGGTTGAAGAAAGAGGAAGATTATCGCCAGGGGTTTCGGGAAGCTTTCCAAACCGAGGTCAACGCTGAGGGTATCGCCAAGGCCCTGGCCAGTTTCGTTCGCACCCTTCTCTCGGGTCATTCGCGCTTTGATCGCTACTTCAATGGCGAGCGTGAGGCCCTATCGGAGGACGCCCGCCAGGGGCTTGAAATCTTTCGTGGCAAGGGAAACTGCACGGCCTGCCACATAGGTCCCAACTTCACCGACGAGGGATTCCACAACACGGGAGTCGCCTGGGAGACGGACGTTTTCTCGACAACGGACGCTTCTCCGTGACTGAGCGAGAAGAAGACCGTGGCAAGTTCAAGACCCCCACCCTGCGAGAGGTCGGCCGCACCGGTCCTTACATGCACGACGGTTCTCTTGCCACGCTTGAGGAGGTAGTGACTTTCTACAACGACGGTGGCCGCCCCAACCCAAACCTCGACGAAGAGCTACAGCCTCTCAAGCTGACGGATCAGGAAAAACGATCCCTCGTTACCTTCCTCCAATCCCTGTCAGGCGAGATCCACCAAGCGCAGTAGATTTCTGTGCGGGCTCACTGTTTGACGGAGGGCAATTGATCAGACTGATCGCCGCCTTCTTCTGAGGACGTCATCAATAATCCGGTAGATCTCACCCGTACCGCCTTCGCCCAGCTTGGAGGTGATCTTGTAGTGGGAGATGGTCTGGTCTATCAAAACGGCCCTCCAGGCTGTAGGGGAGTCTATGCGGCAATACTAGATCTTGGGGTCTGGAAGGGCAATGTCAGGGGACGGCATCTACAGAAGTTCAGATCATCCTAATCTGAATTTGGTGACTGGCCGTTTGCAGTAGTTAACTCGACGTTCCACGGAAGATCTGAATGACCGCTTTTAGGCGAAAGCGGTCGTTCGATTGCGATCAAATCGGACGCTGTCTGTAAGATCGGGTGTCGACTACCACAGATTGTTGTAAATCAAACCCCATGGATTTGGGCGCCGAAAAGGCCCGTAAACGCTGGCCTTTTTTCGGGCTCATGATTGTAAATCAAACAAATGATTTTCTTCCAGTCTGCTTTTGTACTGGCTGTACGTCTCAGCCAACTACGTGCTTCTGTGTAGGAGCCCTCCTCTGAGATTGCCCTTCCAGCCTCAAAGACCTAGTATTGCCACAGAGTCTTCCCTACAGCCTGGAGGCCCGTATTGATCGGCCAGACTATCTCCCATTACAAGATCCTCGAAAAGCTCGGTGAGGGCGGGATGGGCGAGGTTTATCTGGCCCAGGACAGCGGCCCCCTGGGCCGAGAGGTCGCCCTCAAGTTCGTGTCCCAGGAAATGCAGGAAGATCCAGCCGCTAGGCAGCGTTTCCTGCGGGAAGCAAAACTGGCGGCTGCTCTCGATCACCCCTATATCTGCCATATTCACGAGGTGGGGGAAGAAGGAGAGCAGTCCTTCATCTCCATGCAGTACATCCGGGGGCAGACTCTCCAGGACCGGCTGGACAAGGGCCCACTGGAGCTGAAGGATGCCCTTCAGAAGGCCGCAGAGATCGCCGAGGCCCTGGAGGCAGCCCACAAACAGAACATCGTCCACAGGGATCTGAAGCCCGCCAACATCATGCTCACGCCGGAAGGACATGTGAAGGTCATGGACTTCGGTCTGGCGAAGCGGCTGACTCCAGCAGAGGGCCCGGACGGTCAGGAGGACACCCTGAGCAGCAGTCTCACTGCCTCAGGTACCACGATGGGCACTCTGCCCTATATGTCACCGGAACAGGTACAAGGCCAGAAGCTAGATCCCCGTTCGGACATCTTCTCCTTTGGAGTGGTGTTCTACGAGATGCTCACAGGGGTTCATCCCTTCAAGAAAGACACCCCTGTGGAGACGGCCAATGCCATCCTCAAAGAAGTCCCCGCCGCTGTCACCAGACATCTGGACAACACTCCGGTGCTCCTTCAGCACACGGTGAGGAAGATGCTTGCCAAGGAGCCAGACCGGCGCTACCAGCTCATCCATGATGTAAGAACAGATCTGGAAGACCTGATCAGTAGCGACATCGCAGACTCAGGCGAGACTCAGGTTGAAACCGCTCCGGTTCCAGCAACGGCCCAAAAAGGGAAGGCCCGATCAAAGTGGCGACAGGCAATGCCGGTAGTCGTAATTGTTCTACTGGCTCTAGCGACCGGTCTCTTCCTCGACTCTGTTCTATGGAACCGGGCGGACGACAGCCAACCGACCACTGTTACTCGGTTATCTGTTGTCCCTCCCGAGGGTGCGTCACTTGACGAACGTCACTTAGCACTGTCTCCCAATGGTCGCCGGTTGGTCTACCCGGCCAATCGTGGGGACACCAGTCAGTTGTACCTGCGTGACCTGGATCAACTGGAATCCAGGCCGATCCCCCACACCGAAGATGCCTGGCATCCATTCTTTTCCCCCGACGGAAAGTGGGTGGGCTTCTTTGACCGCGTTGAGAACACGTTGAAGAAAGTGTCTCTGATGGGTGGAACGCCTCAGACCCTCTGCGAAGCGAGGACCCCCCGAGGCGGCAGTTGGGGCCAGGATGGCACGATCATCTTTGGGAGAAGGCCCGGACTCTGGAGGGTCTCGGACGCGGGTGGTACCCCCGAGGAACTGACCCAGGCTCGATATCCCCAGATTCTACCTGGCGGTGAGGCAGTGGCCTTCACCCGCTATGGGGAAGGAATCTGGAGTATAGGGGTTCTGTCTCTGGAAACGGGGGAGGAGAAGATCCTCACTCAACCCGGCTCGTTCCCGCGCTATGCACTCACAGGTCACCTTGTCTACGTCTTGGACGGAGAACTGCTGGCGGCCCCCTTCGATCTGGAAACCCTCAAGGTCTCAGGACCCTTCACTCCGGTGTTGGAGCGGATCTGGAATTGGCAATACAGCTTATCGGAGACGGGAACCTTGGCCTATGTTCCCGAACCGGCGGTCCGTGGGCGGACTCTAGTCTGGGTTGATCGCCAGGGCGAGCAGCAGCCGGTGACGAACATGCGTCGGGATTTCAGATCCGTTCGCTTTTCGCCAGATGGGAAACGCCTGGCTCTCGGAGTGGGATCGGACACAGGCACCGAGGTCTGGATCTATGAAATAGCCCGAGCCATCTTGACTCCCTTGACGACGGGAGGGGGAGGGTATGCCGTTTGGAATCCAGACGGCTCTCGACTGACCTTCGCTCGGGATACTCAGAGCGGTCTCTTTTGGACCGCAGCGGACGGCAGCGGTAGGGCCGAGCAACTCACGACGAGGGGTCAGCAGGCACCCTTCTCCTGGTCCCCCGACGGCAATCTATTGGCGTTTGCACAAAACCATACTCCTACCAATTGGGACATCTTCGTGCTTCCGTTTGGAGGTGAGCCGCAACCTTTTCTGGCCACCACCGAATTCAACGAGAACCAGCCCAGGTTCTCGCCCGACGGTCGATGGATTGCCTTTGTCTCAGACCGCTCAGGCCGACCCGAGGTATACATAAGGCGCTACCCCGAAGGAGGCGGGATTGAGACCATATCCACAGAGGGAGGCAGTCAACCCATATGGGCGCACAGTGGCAGGGAGCTTTTCTATCGGAGCGGGGAAAAGGTGATGGTGGTCTCCATCCAGACGGAGCCCACATTCAAAGCGGAAGCCCCGAGATTGCTGTTTACCTACTCGGAGGGTGCGGCTGACTACACTCCCATGACCTACGACATCGCCCCAGACGACCAGCGGTTTGTGTTTATTCAGCAGGGGAAGCCGACCCACATCAACGTAGTCCTCAACTGGTCGGAGGAACTCAAGCCACTGGTGCCTACGGACAACTGACATGATCGGCCAGACCATCTCCCACTACAAGATCACTGCCAAGCTCGGCGAAGGTGGCATGGGGGTGGTTTACCAGGCCACGGATACCCGCCTGGGCCGAGAGGTAGCGCTGAAGATCCTACCTGAGAAGTTCGTCCAAGATCGCCAGAGAATGAGCCGCTTTCAGCGAGAGGCGGAGATCCTGGCGTCCTTAAACCATCCCCACATCAGCATTATCTACGGGTTGGAGGAAGCGGATGGCGTTCGGGCGCTCGTGCTGGAGCTGGTAGAAGGGCCGACATTAGCCGAGCGAATCGCAGAAGGTCCCATACCTGTAGAGGAGACCCTTCAGATTGCCCTGGAGATTACGCAAGCTCTGGAGGCAGCTTATGAGAAGGGGATCATCCACCGGGATCTGAAGCCAGCCAACGTGAAGATTACGCCCGAGGGTAAGGTCAAGGTCCTGGATTTCGGCCTGGCCAAGGCGCTGGAGCCGGAGCTGTCTCAGCAGGAACTGGCCAACTCCCCCACGCTGACGATGGAGGCCACACAGGAGGGTGTCGTCCTGGGGACGGCGGCCTACATGAGTCCGGAGCAGGCCCGGGGAAGGCCCGTAGACACGAGGACCGATATCTGGGCCTTTGGATGTGTCCTGTTTGAGTGCTTGACGGGAAAACAGGAATTCGGGGGCGAGAAGATCTCCGACTCCATCGCCAAGATCCTCCAGAAGGACCCGGAATGGGAAGTGCTTCCCAAGGGCACGCCCTGGAGAGTCCGAGATCTGTTGCGCCGCTGTTTGGAGAAAGATGCCCACGAGCGCCTCCACCACATCGCCGACGCCAGAATCGAGATCAAGTATGCTTTCGAGCAGCCTTCCGATGATCCTTATGGGGAGGTGGGAACTGCGACTCCAACCAGATGGCAGCAACCCATACCTCTGGCCGCCCTTGGTTTGCTGATAGCCCTTGTGGGTGTGCTCCTCGGTCCTTTCCTCTGGAATCCCGGGAACGACAGCCAGCCCGCATCACCATCGGTGACTCGGTTTCGCATTACCCTCCCCGACGATGAGGTGATTCCTGGGGGAGCATCGGTGGCGCTGTCCCCTGATGGAACCCAGCTGGTCTACGCTGCCATCCGAGACAACACCTCACGGCTGTACCGGCGTTCGCTGAATGAACTGGAAGCCAGTGAGATCCCCGGTACGGAGGGTGGTTTGATTCCCTTCTTCTCTCCTAACGGACAGTGGGTCGGCTTCTTTCAGGATTTGAAGAAATTGAAGAAGTGGTCCGTGCTCGGTGGAGAGCCTCTGACGATCTGCGAGGTGGGGCAAGGGAGAGGCGCAAGCTGGGGCGAAGATGACACCATCATTTTCGGAAAGAACCCCGGTCTCTGGCGAGTTCCGTCAGCCGGGGACACTCAGGAGCTGGTCAGCCAGGGAGAAGGCGCAGGAGGTTACTTCTATCCCCAGATTCTGCCCGGGGGTAGGGGAGTGCTCTTCTTGGAACTTGAGCTGGGAAAGGGAACGAGAGTTGGAGTGCTCTCTCTGGAGACCGGCCAGCACAAGATTCTCGTACCTGGAGGCAGCAAAGCCCGCTATTTGTCCACCGGGCACCTGGTCTACGGCCTGGGCGGCTCCGTTCTGGCGGCACCTTTCGATCTGGACTCCCTGGAACTCCTCAGACCGGGGGTACCTGTGGTGGAAGGTGTGTGGTTGGCAAACGGCGCGGTATCAAAGTTCGAGGTCTCGCAGAATGGATCGCTCGTATATGTCAGCGGCTCGGACGTGCTCCGGAAGGACGCACTGGTCTGGGTAGATCTTCGGGGTCAGGAGCAATCCTTCCTCCCAACCGAGATGGAGCTGTATTTGGTGAGGTTGTCCCCGGACGGCAAACGTCTGGCCGTTCAGGCAAGAGAAGAAGACGGTTCCTACAAGTTGTGGACCTGCGAGATCGATCTATGCGTTTTTTCGCCGTTGACCAGTGGAGCGGCACCTGTC
>JAKZYH010000319.1:0-11327 GCA_047514575.1 Acidobacteriota bacterium
CTCAAATCGTCGTAAGTCGTTTCAGTTTAGTTGTTTGCACCAATAGACTAGCAAACGACCCTGACAATTTCGGAGCTTGAAAAAGCCCTCTTTCCTCTTCCTTATCAATTACTTACACATTTCCGGACGGGCACTAGCTACTATTATTTCGAATACGGAGGGGACGAGACCCTGGGGTCCAGGACGCCTCTCCGCTATGCCGGACTCGAGGAGACGCCGAGGACGGTTTCCGCCGCACTCCAGGACTTGGAGCGCGCGACCCGCTACAACTACCGCGTGGTAGCCATCAATGGCAGCGGTACCAGTTACGGAAGTCTAGGATCGTTCACCACCGGCCCCTGACCGAGTTCGCCAGCAGCAAAATCCACCCGATCCCTGCCCCTTCCTCTTTCTACTGCAGATTGTGGCAGAAATCGCAGCCATTGGGCGCGGCCCGTTGGGCGTGGCAGTCCATGCAGAATTCCATCGAAGTCGGCTTTTCCTTGACGATCAGGTCGCGCTCGGAAACGGGTCCATGGCACTGCTCACAGGCCAGTCCGGCGTCTTGATGGTGGGACTGGTGCGAAAACCAGACGAATTTAGGAAGGGTATAGATCCGGGCCCATGGAAGGGGTTTCCCGGAGGTTTCATGTGCCGCCAGCTTCTGGATCGCCGGACTCTCCTTCTTGACGTTGGAGTGGCAGAGCATGCATTGGCTGTCGGGGGGTAGACCAGCTTCAAACCCGGGTGCTGCAATGGTGTGGCAGTTGAGACAATCGAGGCCGAGCTTGAGATGAACCTTGTGGCTGAAAGGGATCGGCTGCGGAGGAGGAGATTCAGGGGTCTCAGCAGAGGGGGAAGACGCACTCTGGGCTTCCAGGTTCGGCAGCGAACAGAGCAGTAAGAGGAGTCCCAGGATCCGCATTGTTCAAGGTAGGGCAAAGGCCACGAATTCATCTCCAGATTTCGAGCCTGCCTGCCCGCCGCCAGCGGCGATGACGACATACTGGCGTCCCTTGACTTCGTAGGTGCAGGGGGTCGCGAATCCTCCGGCGTTGAGTCGGTGTTCCCATAGCACTTTTCCAGTATTGGAATCGAAAGCTCGGAACATATTGTCGAGGGTACCCCCCAGGAAAATGACTCCGCCTCCGGTTGTGATCGAGCCTCCAGTGATCAGCGACCCCGTCTTGGGAATACCCCGAGCGGTCAATTCGGGGAACTCTCCCACCACCTCACGCCAGACGAACTCCCCTTCTCCCAGATCGATTGCAGTGAGGTATCCCCAGGGAGGCTTGATGCCGGGATAGCCCTCTGAATCACGGACCACGCGCCGCACCGGTAGATGGTAGTCGAAGGGTTGATCCTCTCTTGCTTTTGCCAGGGTGATGTTGTTCGTCCACTCGCTGGTAGGGACGAAGAGACGGCCATTGGAGGGATCGAAACTGCAGCCTCCCCACAACGCGCCCCCTCGGAATCCAGGGTGAACAAAGGTCCCCTGCAGGCTGGGCGGCTCGTACATCGCGCCTGCCCTGTTTTGGTCGAAAAGCTTCTTGACGAAGGCGTGAGCCTCAGGCGAGATGTCCGTGATCTGGTCCTCGGTGAAGGCCTGTCGGCTAAGCGGTGGAGGCTTGACCGGAAAAGGTTGGGTTGGCCACAACTCCTCGCCTGGCACATCCGACCGCGGAACCGGCCTCTCCTCCACCGGAAAGAGAGGCTCGCCCGACTCACGGTCGAAGAGGAAGACCATGGCCGTCTTGGTGACCTGGGCAACCGCGTCGATACGTTTGCCGTCACGAATGACAGTGACGAGAGTCGGCTGTGCCGCCAAGTCGTAGTCCCAGACATCGTGGTGCACCGTCTGGAAATGCCAGATTCTTTTTCCCGTGAGTGCATCCAGAGCGAGGACAGAGTTGCCGAAGAGGTTGGCACCCTTGCGGTTTCCGCCGTAGTAGTCGAAGGCCGGTGAGCCGATGGAAGCAAAGACCCAGCCGCGTTCGGTGTCGAGGCTCATGCCGGCCCAGTTGTTGGTCCCCCCAGAGGTTTTCCAGGAATCCCCTTCCCAGGTGTCATTCCCAAACTCCCCTGGCTTGGGGACCGTGTGAAAAATCCATCTTCGTTCACCGCTACGGGCATCGTAGCCCCGGATGTGGCCGGGGGCCTCCGGATAAGGCCCCTCACCTCCCCCGCCGCCAACGATCACCAGGTCCTGGTAGACCACGACCGGGCTGGAATGTGAGAAGGAGAGCCCCGTCATGTCGTGATCGAGGTTCTGCTTGAGGTCGATCATCCCCTCTTCACCGAAGCTGGAGACCCGTTCGCCGCTGTCCGCGTCGATGCAGTAGAGCGAATCCTTGACCGGGAAGAAGATCCTCTTGTGTTCAGCTTGTGCGGGATCTTGCCAATAGGTGACCGCACGGTTGGCTCCGGGGGAACTTTTCAGTTCCTTCCCGTCGAAGGGGTCGAAGCTCCAGATCAGTCGGCCGTCGGAGGCGTCGAGTGCCTGCAGCTTGAGGCGTGCGGTGCTGAGATACATCACGCCGTCGACCACGATAGGGGTGCATTCAATCCTCGTCGAAGGTCGTTGGGAAGCGTCTTCAGTGTGGTGTACCCAGACCGGCTCCAGGCGAGCGACGTTGGTGGCATTGATCTGCTCGAGCGGAGAGTAGCGACTAGCCCCTTGGTCACCCCCATAGACCGGCCAGTCATGGCCACCAGGGTCCGGCGCCGGTCCCTGGCACTGAAGCGCTATCGGCAGCAGCGAAACAGCGAGCACGAAAGTGGCCAAAGCACTGCGATTGTTAGGTTTCGTCTTCATTTATCATTTTCCTCAAGAAGCAGCGGGAAAGGATACATTGTCCTGTCCTGAAACTGCAACACGATCTACCGGCGTTGATGGGGGTAGGATGGGCACTCTTGCCCGTCTGTGTTCGCGACGGGCAAGAGTGCCCATCCTACTACTCCCTACTCTGGGCTACCCGCAGTCGTTGTAGGTGATCCCCCATGACGAGCCCTTTCTGCCCCTATCTAAACCTGCTAGGATCGCTCACTTACAAGCTTGGAGACATGCCGATGAAACAGCCGAACCGGGTGAAGGCCGGTATCCGGGAAAACCGCGTCGCTCTCGGATACGATCTGCATTTTCCCTCCACCCACATCATCGAGATTCTGGGGCCACTGGATTTCGATTTCGTCTGGATCGATGGAGAGCATGGACCCTTCGGCCTGGGGCAGATTGAGGAAATCTGCCGTGCCGCCGAAGTCGTGGGAGTGACCCCCATCGCTCGCGTCCCAGATATCCGCTCCTCGACGATTCTTCAGTACCTTGACCGCGGCATACAGGGGATCCTGGGCCCGCACATCAATTCCAAGGCGAACGCCGAGCAGCTGGTTCGGGCCTGCTACTTTGGCCCTCAGGGGGAGCGCTCCTTCGGTGGGAATCGAGGCACTGACCATGGCTACGAAATCCCCGACATGGTTGCCTACCTTGAGCAGTCCAACCAGAATATGTCGGTAGGGGCCCTACTCGAAGACGAGGGCGTGGTCGAGAACCTGGACGAGATCCTCACCGTTCCCGGGATCGACTACTTCAGCATCGGACCGAATGACTTCGCTCAAGGGCTAGGCTATCCGGGCGGGGCAGGGCAGGAGACAGTGGTTGAGGCGATGGAGGCCGTCTACGCCCGGATCAAACAGGCCGGGCAGCGAGTCGGTCGCGATGTCATGGCGAGCATCCACGTCAAAGAGATGCTCACTGGATCAGCCAAGAGCTTCCTGGAAGGATCACGGTAAATCCGAGAGCGTTCGCCAATCCCCAGGGGATGCCACGTCGATTTGAGGTCCTCATATGACAACTGAATCTGCAAGTCTCTTCACAACCATCGATTACCTGGTAGTGGTGGTGTATCTGCTGCTCGTGGTGGTCGCTGGCAGTTGGGTAGGCAGAGGCCAGAAATCGGTCGGTGAGTATTTCCTGGCCGGCCGAAGCATGCCCTGGTTCGTAGTGTCTCTATCGATCGTGTCGACCGATCTGAGCGCCATCTCCTACACCGGTGTGCCCGCCTGGATCTGGGCCAAGGACCTGAAGTACACGATGGGGATCTTCCTGCTTCCCCTCGTTCTACTCTTCATTCTGGTTACCTTTATTTCGATTTTTCATCGCCTCCAAGTCTTCACCACCTACGAATACCTGGAGCACCGATTTCATCCGATAGCGAGAATCGTGACCTCGGTGCTGTTTCTGGGGCAGAGGGGCGTGTGGCTGGCAACCGCCATTTATGCACCCTCGCTGGCGCTCTCTACCGTCAGTGGGTTTTCCATGTTGGGCTGCATCTTGACCCTGGGAGCCCTCGCGACCCTCTATACCGTGCTGGGTGGAATGAAGGCGGTGATCTGGACCGATTTTGTCCAGTTCATTGTCCTGGCGGGTGGACTCGTCTTCATGATCATCTTTCTCATGTCCTCTCTCCAGTGGGACGCCTCCGGCGTCTGGCAGCGCGCAGGAGAGCTGACGGGTTCGGCCAGCGGAACTCCTCACACCACCCTGGTGGATTTTTCGTTCGACCTGGGAGCCGAGGCCACCGTCTGGTCGATCCTCTTCTTCCTCTTTTTCTACAACGTGGGCACGCTGGGTACCGACCAGGTGATCGTGCAGTGGTATCTCACGGTCGACACCTTTCGGGGTAAGGCCAAGGCGGTCATGAGTGGGGGAGTAATCACTATCGTTCTGGTTCTAAGCTTAGCCTCGCTGGGTCTGTTGCTGGTGGTCTTTTATGACAAGAACCCGCAGCTGGCCGCGGGCATCACGCGACCGGACATGATCGTGCCTCATTTTGTGGCGTACGTCCTTCCGGTTGGGATCCGAGGCATGATCCTGGCTGCTCTCCTGGCTGCCACCATGTCGAGCGTGGATTCCGCTCTGAACTCCTTCGCCACTGTGGGAATCATGGATCTGTACCGCCGCTGGGCCCAGGATTTGAGCGAGGCTCACCTGCTCCGGATGGGGCGTCTTTTCACCCTGGTGGCCGGAGTCCTGGCCACTCTAGGTGCCGTGTTCGTTAGCGGAATGCAGTCCACTGTCATAGAGACGGTAGGAAAGCTGGCTTCGACCTTCATCGGGCCTATCAGTGGCATGTTTTTCCTGGGGGTGCTCACCCGCCGGGCCAACACCTTCGGGCTGCTAGTAGGCTCCTTCTGTGGCCTCACGACCTCCTTCTTGGTGGCCTGGACACCCATCAACCAGGATGTCAACTGGATGTGTACCGCCCCTGCCAGCTCAGCGGTGACCTTCCTGGTGGGATATGTTGTCAGCCTTCTTCGGCCCGAACCTGAACCGAGGGAACGACAACAGGAGACGGCGTGACGCATTTGAAGTCTTTGCCCGAAGGAAGTCTGCTGCAGGTCTTCCAACGATGGCCTGAGCTCTTCAAGCCGCTTCTGGAGTTTCATGAGATCCTGCTGAGAGGACCCTCTCCGCCGAGCGAGGCCCAGCGCGGCTACCTTCCCCTATTGCGGATGATGGGATTCTGATCGCCCTCGATCTCTGGTAGGAGATCCTGTCTGAAGCTCGAAGGATCAATGCATGACCAGGCCGCCGGCGACGTTCAGCGAGATCCCCGTGACGTTGTCGGCCTGGGCCAGGTAGACGACCGCCTGACCGATGTCTTCAGGCGTTTGTGGACGACCGAGGGGAATGCGTTCCGAGACGAACTGCTGAAGCGCAGCCTCCCGATCGTTTTCGAACTCCTGGGAGCGCTTTTCGATGATGTGATCAAGCCACATCGAAGTGCCCAGAATTCCAGGGCACACGGCATTGACCGTGATGTCATAGGGTGCCATCTCGAGTGCCAGTGACTGGGTGAATCCGATCACCGCCGACTTGGAGGCAGCGTAGGCCGCAAGGCCGGAACTCCCGGTCTTGCCGGCCACGGAGGACGTATTGATGATTCGTCCCCGTCGATGTTCCATCATTCCCGGCATTACGGCTCTGCAGCAGAGAAATACCCCTTTCAGATTGACGTCCATGATGGCATCCCAGTCTTCCTCGGTCATCTGTTCGGTGGCGTGAAAGTGGACAACCCCGGCGTTGTTGCACAGGATATCGATGGGTCCCATTTCCTGGGATACCGTGGCAACCATGGCCTCGATCTGGTCAGCCTGGGTGACGTCGACGGGGACGCCGATGGCTTTCGCCCCCAGGCTGGTGAGGGTGCTGACGGTTGCCTTCACGTCGGCTTCGGTGGAAAGGGTATATCCGCCGCTTCTCTGTGACGGAGTGTACAGATCGGCAACTGCCACCGCAGTGCCCTGGCTGGCGAGGGCCACGGCGATGCCTCGCCCGATTCCTCGAGCTCCTCCGGTAACGATTGCGGTCTTCCCCCTTAACTCCATGAGTGCGAATCTCCAAATTCCAGACCATGGACGCTCCAACAGAGCCACGAACGACTCGCCTTGTCTGCAATCGACTCGTCAACAGGATGAGCCCAAGTCTTGGCCGTCGAGGACGACGAAGACGGGAGAGAGTCGGACAACTCTTCCCCACGGAGTGACGCAAGATCTCTGCTAACCCCGAAGCCCTTCTTTCTCAAATGATCCAGCTCGCAGCCAGGAACTGGACTATCTTACCCAATGCCGATAGAGAGGTTTCACCTTCTCGGGCAGGGACTCGTAGACTGCGGGCGGGACCGATGGAACCTCGTTTTCCGTCAGGCCTGGCTCCTCCACCATGTGCTGACGCATGTCGGAACCTGGCATGAGTACTTCAAGATCCAGCCACCAGGGTGCGTATCGCACGACCATTCCTACCCTCAGCCCGTCACTGTTGTTGCTGGCACTCGAGTGCCAGAGGCGACTGTCGAAAAGCAGAACGCTGCCGGATGGGCCGGTAGCCTGTATCTCGGTCGGGTAGGATTCGAAGCGGTCCACGCACAGAGTGCCAGTGGGATTGTCGGTCGTTCGATGGCTCCCGGGCACGATCCAGGTGGCTCCGTTTTCGGGAGTAAAGTCCGAGAGCATCCACAGGGTCGACAGTTGAACTGGAAAGTCAGCATAGGGCGCGGCAATGTGGGCTGCCTTTTCCTGGTTGTAAGGCCAGTCAGCATGCCAGCCGCCACGCTCGTTGCCAGGGGAGTTGACGAGGGTATTGGTGAAGGAGATGCGCACCTGCGACCCGAACCAGCTCTCAGCGACGCCCAGCACTCGCCGATCGGCCAGATAGGGCAAGAAGGAGGGGACGGAGTCCAGGACACCTCGAGCACTGTGCAAGCCCTGGTAGGTTCGACTGACCCCCTCCGCCTTGGTCGCGGCCTCCGCCTCCGCTCGCGCAGAGCCCACCTGATCACTCGGGATGACCCCTTCGACTACGCAAAACCCGTCAATCCGCAATTGGAGCAGGGTCTTGTCGATGTCCATATATCCCACCTTGGCCGAGGCCAATTGTGGGTTTCCCGTCCGGTCGAAGTCAATCCAGCGGCGAGGTCTTGTGTGGAATCAGCGACCAGCTGTCAACGACCAGTGCCCCGGTTTGTGTTTCGTTCCCTTGCTTTTGCCTTTGCCTTTGCCTCTGCCTTTGCCCTGCGGCGAGAAGCCAACGCAAAGGCAAAGTCACGGGTAAGAAGGGAGATCGTTGAACAGATACAATGGGGCAACACATGGAAACAATCGACGTCGTAATCCTGGTTCTCTACCTGACTGTCATATTCAGCTTGGGACTGTCTTTCTCCCGCCGGCAAAAGTCGACGGACGACTACTTCCTGGCGGGCCGAAATATGCCTGGCTGGGTGGTCGGCTTCTCCCTGATGGGGACCGTGGTCAGCAGCGCCACCTTCGTCGGGCATCCCGGAAACACTTTCAAAAACGATTTCTGGATGCTGTCCCTCTATCTTGCCATACCCCTGGTCATGACCCAGGTCGTTCGCCTTCTGGTCTTCTATCGACACAGAATCAGGATGAGTGTGTACGAGTATCTGGGAGATCGTTTTGGCTACCCGGCCCAGGCCTACGGCTCCTTCGCCTTCGTCATGAGTCGCATCCTGGATATGAGCATGACCTTCTACTTTCTGGCTATTGCAGTCTCTTTCCTCTCCGGTTACGACATCTGGTGGGTCATCTTGATTCTCGGTCTATTCACTCTGGTCTATACGGTTCTGGGCGGTATTGCGGCCGTCGTCTGGACGGACGCCATCCAGGCAGTCCTGCTCGTGGGGGGCGGACTACTCTGTGTCGGAATCGTGCTCTTCACTTCCGATTTTGGCCCCCAAAAGGTGATCTCGACCGCCTGGCAGGGAGGCAAGTTCGGTTTGGGGAGCTTTCAATTCAGCCTGTTCGAGAACAACTTCTGGATCTTCGTGGTGGGAGGGGTGTTTCAGGCCTTCCAGTCCTTCGCCATCAGTCAAAGCGCGGTGCAGCGATATCTGTTGGCTCGTACCGATCGGGAAGCCAGGCGTAGCGCGATTGCCGGGGTCCTCTCTTGTATCCCGGTGTGGCTCCTATTCATGTTCCTGGGTGCCTGTCTTTGGGCTTTCTACCAGCTGGGAGGCGATTCAGTGCCGCCAGAGGTGATTGCCGTCAAAGACAATATCCTGCCCTACTTCATCAAGACCCAATTGCCCCACGGACTCATCGGGCTGATGCTGGCAGCTCTAGTGGCCGCCGCCATGTCCAGCCTGGATTCAGATTTGAACAGCGTCGCGGCCGTAGTAGTCCAGAACTTCTACAAGAGGCTTCGGCCCGCGTCGACTGATCGACAGCAGCTCGCCGTAGGTCGTTCATCGGTGGTAGTGGTTGGTTCTGCCGCCATCCTGATGGCCCAACAGTGGATCGGCATCGAGTCTTTTGTGGAATTCAGCGTGGGACTGGCCTCGGTTTTCTCGGGCGGAATGGTGGGTTTGTTCGGCTTGGGTGTCCTCTTTCGACGCGCTACCGCGAGCGGTGCCTATGCCGGGATCGCCGCTTGCGTTCTCTTGACGGGTTGGGCAACTCTGACGCGGATCCGGCTGCCCGACATGGAGGAACCCTTTCTCAATCTGGGTGATTACAACTACACCTGGGTTCCCGTATTGATCGGCATTCTGGCGAATCTGGCTTTGGTGGGTGTGGGTCTGGCGGTGAGTTTCCTTGCAGGGCGTACCCAAAAGGAGGCGTAGCTCCCGGTGGCGGTGGAAAATCCGACCCTTGCCGCTGATTGGGCCAATTGGTTTCATCGAGTTCTCCAACTTTTTCAGGGGCGAGTCTACACAATTGACTCCGCGATAAGAACAACATGACCGAAACGCATGTTCCCCTGCTTCTGATGAAGGGTATCTACAAGTCTTTCCCCGGCGTCCAGGCTCTGAGCGGGGTCGACCTGGAGGTGAGTTCAGGCGAGGTGATGGCACTCGTGGGAGAGAACGGGGCAGGCAAGAGTACCTTGATCAAGGTCCTGAGCGGAGCTCACCTCCCGGACGTTGGCTCGATCCGAATGGGGGGAGAGATTCAAGCGATTGCCAGTCCTGTGGATGCGCAGCGGGCCGGGGTAGCTGTGATCTACCAGGAATTCAACTTGATCCCGTCCCTGACTGCCCGAGAGAACATCTTCCTGGGTCAGGAACGAGCCGCTGCCGGTTTCATTCCGCATCGCCAGGAACGCGACGCAGCCGCTGGATTGTTCCGCCGCCTTGGGGTCTCGATCGACCCTGACGCGCCCTGTGGCGAGCTGACGGTTGCCCAGCAGCAGATCGTCGAAATCGCCAAGGCGCTGTCCCTGGAGGCCCGGATCATCGTGATGGATGAGCCCACGGCGACCCTGACGGGAGGCGAAGTAGGCAGGCTTTTCTCGATCATTCGGGAGCTGCAGGCGCACGGGATTGGGATCGTTTATGTCAGTCACCG
Organism: Acidobacteriota bacterium; assembly: GCA_047514575.1. Classification (GTDB taxonomy): domain Bacteria; phylum Acidobacteriota; class UBA6911; order RPQK01; family JAJDTT01; genus CAUZIZ01. The sequence continues at coordinate 9,844 of JAKZYH010000319.1, forward strand.
TCTGCAGGAAATCTCTGAGATTGCTGATCGCGTTACCGTGCTTCGCGACGGATTTCAGGTCGCCGTCTGCGATCCCTCGATGGTTGCCCGTGAGGAACTGATCGAGATGATGGTAGGGCGGAAGCTGGAGAGTGAGTTTCCAGAACGGAAGGTTGAAATTGGCGAGAAGTGTCTCGAAGTAGAGAGGTTGAGTCGAGGACATCAGGTCAAGGAAGTCTCGTTCTGCCTCCGCAAAGGAGAGGTGGTGGGAATGACGGGACTGGTCGGCGCTGGTCGCACCGAGACCGCCCAATTGATCTTTGGCGCCAGACAGCCGGACTCCGGCTGCATGCGGCTGAATGGACAACCCTTGAAGGTTCGGAGTCCTCGTCGGGCTATTGCGAACGGCATCTGCCTCCTGTCGGAAGACCGAAAGGCAGAGGGATTGGTTTTGAAGCACTCGCCGCTGGTCAACTTCGGCCTCCCGAACCTATCTCGTTTTTCCCGGCTGGGCTTCGTCAATGGTAAGAAGGAGCGATCTGTCTTCGGGCGTTACGCGAAGAGCCTGCGCATCAGCATGGCTGACCCGGATCAACCCAGCCGAAACCTCTCAGGCGGCAATCAGCAGAAGGTGGTCCTGGCCAAGTGGCTGGAAGCGAACTCCGCAGTAATTATCTTCGACGAGCCGACACGAGGAATCGACGTCGGGGCCAAGTACGAAATCTACGTCCTGATCAACGAGCTGGCACGACAGGGGAAGGCGATTCTCCTGATCAGCTCGGAGCTTCCGGAAGTTCTTGGAATGTGCGACCGGATCCTGGTGATGCACAGCGGCAGGATCAGGGGTGAAATTACCGACGTCGAGCACGCCACTCAGGAGCAGATCATGGATTTGGCGATCGCGCCGGTATCCTTTCTGTCTTAGCACACGGATTCACTACTGTCCGGTTAAACGATTTAAATATCGTGATAACATGGTTGTAATCAATCAGTTAAAAGGATAGTAGACGGGAAACGATTTCCACGGGGATTTCCGCCGTTACCCAACTCGTGTGGGTTCGGTTCGACCCGGGCATCGGAAGGATGGGAAAGGGATCCGGTCAGACCAAGCGAGGTCAATCCCAACGGGATTGCGTATTCCAGCCCAGGGTTTCCCAACCCTGGGTAAGAGCGTTAACCCCTTAATAATCAACCCAGAATGGGTTGTGTCCTGAGCATTTGTTGATCTTCTGTACGCAACCCATTCTGGGTTGAAATCCAGGGCAAGCGCCGCTGACCCAGGGTTGGGAAACCCTGGGCTAGAATACGGAATCCCTTCAGGATTCACCTCGCTCCGGTGCGCTCAGGCCCCATCACACCAGCAGCCTGACGCCAAATGCCAGAGTTACGGTTCATCCGGTAAATGGGGAGGTGCCGCCAGTCAAAGGCAGGCCATGGAAACTGCCGCACTATGCAAACCGTGGAAAAACAAGTAGTTCTGGAGGAGAACTGGCAAGTGCTCGCAG
>JAKZYH010000320.1:0-4284 GCA_047514575.1 Acidobacteriota bacterium
GCCGGCGGACTCTCGAAGTGTCAGCTTAGTTCGTGGGCACCAGGCGCTTGAGCTCTTCGAACCAATTGAGGACGACGCTAACCCGACTGCCAAAAAACTCCTCCTCGAGATCATCGATGGTTTTATCGTACTGGACCATCAGAAAACGCTGTCCGTCCGGATGTACATCGTAGCTACGGATTGGGCCGGGGCTGGAGTAGGGTCCCTGAAACAGAAAAACCGGAATACCAAGACTCAAGCCATTCCCATTGCTTCTGATCCCAACTGCCATCATCTTCTGCGTTTCCCCCTTGTTCACCACCTGGTAGAACAACTCTCGGCTGTTGCCAGCCCAGGTTGGGGCTCTTCCTCCATCGGTTGAAATCTGATACGTTCTTCCTGGTTCTCGCCAGGACCGAACGTAGACCTGCTGCTTCCCGTCCTTGTTCCCGACGTAGGCAAGCCATCGACCGTCGGGTGAGAACGCGGGATATTGTTCGTCAAACTTCGTCTGGGCGAAGGGTTGGGTCGAACCCGAATCCTCCATCGTCAGGATCAAGATGTCATGACTTTCCCCTTCGCTATTCCGCACGAAAGAGACGAAAGCGAGATGGGTTCCATCCTTAGCCCAGGAACTCGGAAACTGGTTGTACTCACTGCCGACTAAGAGCTTGCCTTCGCCAGGTATGTCGACAGGCCTGTGAAGGAGGTTGATTCGACCGTCCACCAGCGAGGCGAAAGCAAGGCTCTCACCATCTGGAGCCCATATCGGAAAGATTTCGAATCCTTCGTACGTCTGCTTAGAAAAGCCGCGTCGAGCAAGGTCGTAAACCCAGACGCTCGGGGTCTTGTACATCTTGTTCAGGGCAATCTTGGAGCCATCTGGAGAAAGACGGGGAAACTGATAGAAGGCCGGCTCGAGGCCCAAGGACTCAACCTGCCCCTTGCGGTCCACCCACACCACCTGATGTCTAAACTCGGGCCAGACGGACCCACCAATATAAGCCAGAATCCCATCTGTGGAGAAAGCGAACTGAGCGGCACCAGTTTCCGAACGGGAGCTAAAAGTGTAGATCGAATGACTGACTCTCTCCAGAACCGGAACGGCGGGGCCAGTCAAAGCCAGGCTGGGCAGATCGAAGGGTACCGCCATCAGCGTTGCTTCCTGGACAAAGACCAGATGTCCGGTGGGCACGTAGCGTGCATCCGATGCTCCCCTTAACAACACCCTCCTCTCTCCGGTCTCCAAAGACTGAACCGTGATCTCGGCCTTGCTCCAATCGCGGGTAATACTTCGCCGTACTGTAAACAACATCTCCTTCCCTCCTGGAAGGAGATGGGGAAGTCTATGGCTGGTCTCTCCGGCGTCCTCATCCACCTCGGTGATCTGCTCCGGCTCTCCTCCTGCGTCCGAGACCCGCCAGAGTCCACCACCTGCACCGGCCGCAAAGACGATCGTACCGTCCGGACCCCAACTCGCCCCGAAAGGAATCATGTTGTGATCGCAGATGGTCGTGGGCTGGCCGCCGTCGAGAGGGTACTTCTTCAGTTTGTGCCCATCTTCCGAACGCCAGTGAACCCCCAGCCATTTTCCATCTGGAGAGAAAAAGGGCTGGCGCAAGTCACCATCTGCCTCAATTGGAGTCGTTTCCCACTGATCTAACTGCCGGAGATAAACCTTGTACTTAGAAGAGGCCGCTCGGCTCTTGGCGACGAAAGCAAGGTGGCTACCGTCGGGTGAAACAGCGACCCCGTGGCGAAATCCATTGTCCAGAGTCTCGTTCTTGTCCACCTCCATCTGGAAACGTGAGACCGGCTTCTCTGAGACCAGAGGGTCCGACCCGACGACCCAGGCTAAAACCGCTAGAATCGGTACGGCCGACCATGGAACCAGCCATTGCCACCAGGAAAGTGCCCGTGAGGGAACAAGGATCTCGTCCGCTGTGACTGCATCGCCGTCCAAGCACTCCTGGATCGCAATGCGAGCGTCGCCCATGTCCCGAAGCCGCATCCTTGGGTCTTTCCGAAGACATCGCTCCAGCAGCTTTCGGATCGTCCAGGGTGTGTCCCTGGGTAGCTCCTTCAGCCTCGGCTCCTCGTGAATGACCGCTGCCAGTGTCTCGGTGAGGCCCTTCCCGGCGTACAGGCCCTTGCCGGGCAGCATCTCGAACAGCACCAGTCCGAAAGAGCAGATGTCGGTCCTCTTGTCCACTGCCTGACCCCGAGCCTGCTCCGGACTCATGTAGGCCGCTGTCCCCAGGACGAGTCCCTCCTGGGTTTCCTCTAGTGTCAACCTTTCGGAGTTCGCCAGCTCCGGCGGCACCAGGTCTCCCTCCGGCGCCTTGGCCAGGCCGAAGTCCAGCACTTTGACCACGCCTTCGGGCGTAATCTTGACGTTGGCCGGCTTCAGATCCCGGTGAATGATCCCCTTCTCATGAGCCGTCTCTAGGGCCTGGGCAATCTCCAGGGCCATCCGCAGAAACTCTTCTAACGGAATCGGACTTTCTCTGATCCGCTCCGCCAGCGTGGGGCCCTCGACCAGCTCTAGAACCAACACCCGGATCTCTCCTTCCTCCTCCAGTCCATGGATCATGCTGATGTGGGGATGATTGAGAGATGCCAGGATTTCTGCTTCTCGCTGAAACCGGCCCATTCGCTGTCGATCTCGGGCGAACTGCTCGGGCAGAACCTTCAGTGCCACCTCCCGACCCAAGCGGGTGTCCTTGGCGCGGTAAACTGCCCCCATTCCACCCTCGCCGAGTTTCGAGGTAATCTCGTAGTGACTGATAGTCTGACCAATCATGGTGCCAAGGGCTCCATCCTACGCGCTGGTCAGTTCGGTCTCAATATCCCGATCAGGATACCGTCCAGAATCTCGATCTCCGTCTCAACGATGGGATCGGAGCCCACCAACCGGATAAAGGAGCAGGAGTGGTAAGCTTGCCAGAATACACTCTTGCCTGCTCGTTGCTCCAGGGCAATCGAGGAACTATAATCGCTATCTATATAGCTATTTTTGTAGCTACGAAGAAGGTTGGGAAAATGAGAACGGTACAGATGACTTTGGATGAGGAGCTGGTTCAAGAAGTCGACCGAGTGGTCCGAAGACTGGGCACTTCAAGATCCAAGTTCGCAAGATCGGCGCTCCGACAGGCAATTCAGAAGGCCGACGCAGAAGAGATGGAGCGGCGCCAGAGAGAGGGTTATCGGCGCCATCCGGCGGAGCCTGGAGAGTTCAGTGACTGGGAATACGAACAGGTGTGGATTGACTGATGGGAAGGGGTGAGATCCGCTGGTACCGCTTTGCCAAACCCGACAAGAAGGCCCCTGTCCTGATTCTTACCTGGGATTCCGCAATCGACTTCCTGGGCCAGCTGACAGTCGCTCCGGTTACGAGCACTGTTCGCGAGATCCCAACCGAAGTGAGTCTGAGTCGTGCAGACGGATTGCAGCGAGACTGTGCCGTGAATCTCGATCACCTTCAAACCGTCTCCAAGGCCAGCCTTGGAACAGCGATCACTCGTCTGAACGAGCGTCAAATGGAATGCGTCCAAGGAGCGCTCCTCTTCGCCCTCGGCTTCGCACCTTTCCAGGATCATCCCAGGCGGGAACAGTTGAGCCACTAGTGGCGCGGTCTACACACCGTCGCGCTAAAGAAACGCCTTCTTGTTGAAGACGTAGGGCATCTTGGACGGATCACCGTCGTAGTTCTGCTCCAGCACGTCGATGACACCCTGGGCCGTGCGTCCAGCCATCCCGACGCTTGGGTCAGCGGAGAGGCGGGTGTCGCGACCGGCGCTGGCAAAGTGATGGAAAATTCGAAGCCGCTCCTCCAGCTCGGGATCCTTCAGTGGTGAATCGGGCGGTAGTGGCTCTTGCTCGAACACGTCCAGGGCAGCTCCGGCGATCTTGTTTTGCTTCAGGGCACGATACAAGGCGTTTCCATCCACCACCGGGCCTCGTGAGGTGTTGATAAGGTAGGCTGTGGACTTCATGGCATCCAGAGCAGCATCGTTGATCAGGTAGTGAGTCTCGGGCGTCAGGGGGACGTGAAGGCTGATGTAGTCCGCTTCGGCAAAGGCCTCCTGGAAGGACACCCACCGAATCGTGCTGGCGCGCTTAGTCAAGCCGAGCTGGTGCTTCTGGTCGAGGAGAGCTTGCACTCCCTCCACGAACTTCCGATCCTCGGGCACGACGTCGCAGCACAGGATATCCATGTCGAAGCCGGTGCACTTGCTCAGGAAAGCCCTACCAATTCGACCCACGCCCACCACGGCGACCGTCTTCCCAGTCACTTCATCGCCC
>JAKZYH010000321.1:0-3397 GCA_047514575.1 Acidobacteriota bacterium
CTCCGAGTCCGCGACCCAGAGGAATCCTCGTACTCGGGCCAATCCCTGCGGCCGCTGAAACTCAGCCTGGAGTCCTGGCCCGTCTCTATGGCCGGCTGTGCCCCGACCAGCGAGGGTCTGCACCTCTCCGGTCGCTCCCGGTTCCACCAACCGGATTCGATGGTTTCCGGAATCACTGACGTAGAGTCGTCCCTGGCTGTGATCGTAGCTGACGAATGCAGGCTCCTCGAACTCCGAATCCAGCCGCGCGCCGTTCTGGAATCCCGGATTCTCATCCGTACCCGCATAGACCTGAGGGGGACTCTCCAGATCGTCCGCTCGCAGAATCGTATGCCTTGCCTCGCTGGCTAGGTAGAGTCGGCCCCCTCCATCCTGAGCCAGCCCTCTGACTCCCAGATTCGCGCCAGCCGGGGCCGACTCGACAGTCACCACTTTCAGTAGGTGCGCTTGTGTGAGGTCTCCATGGGACACCTCCACGTCAGCGAAGCCCTTTTCAACTCCCTCCGTTTGCCCCCAGGCATCCACCCTGGCGATTGGAGGACTGACTTCGTAGGTCAGCTCGAAGTCATCACGAAACTCGCCGTTCGAGTCGGTTACCCGTGCCAGCAAGAGCATCTGCTCTCCCCGGTGAACCGTCGCCTCATTACCCATCGAGAGTCTGCAGCCGAATCCAGAGTGACACTGAAGAAGCTCGATCTGATCGATAGTGGCCGTGTCTCCCGGGCGCAGCTGCTGCCCCCCGTAGCGACTGACCTGGAACGAGAACTGGCCGCCCACTTGACCTGAAAGAGCCAGTTCCATCTGTGTGCCATCGGACTGGTTGAACAGAAGACCCCCTGTCAGCGGCCCTGGTTCCCCGGTGTCCGGGCCCTTCTCCAGACTGCTCAAGAGAATCAGTCGCGTCGACAGACCGGGGCCGAACGCCAGCTGTGGGACAATACGTTCCCTGCTCTCTGCAGGGCGAGTCAGGTCTGCGATCGGCAGCGTCGTGAGGATTGGATCTCCGCGCTGGTTCTGGGTCAGCTTCAGGCTGATGGGCACAACCGCCTCGAGACTGCGAAGCTCCAGCACTCCCGTAAAACCCACGGGCGGCTCAAAGAGTTCATCGACGAACAGCGCCAGGTGTCCACCTGCCGCCACCTCGCGCTCTGCGGATGCAAGCAGGAAGCCGCTCCGGTCGCGTAACTCCATGCTAACGGAGACTGCTTGGTTGCCCACACTGGCTAGGGCCACTCCGGTGCGTGTGCCTACAGTGTCCACGAACATCCGGGCCGCCTTGGTTGCCCTGAGCGCCCCGACACCCGCTTCCGAAGTCAGCTCCCCGGAGCCGTCCCTGAACTGAAAAATTGCAGTTCCAGAAGGTAAGCGTGTGCCGTCCTCCGCCCGCACCTCGGCATAGCCGCTGACGGCTGCGGAAGAGAGTTTGAATGTCCCTTTGAAAACCTGGTTCGGACCCAGTTCATAGGGGAACTCCGAGTCGGTCATTCCCTCCAACTCCAGCTCCAGTGGCTTCCCCTGCGAGGTGGTCAGTTCAATCAGACCTCGAATGGTTTCATCCGAGCTGGGATTGATCAGGATGATCTGGGTTGAAAGGGTGCTCAAGGGCGACACTACACCGGCCCCTATATGGGGAAACACCAGGGAACCCCCGCCTTCAATCACCTCAGGCGCCGCTGCCTGGTCCAGATCTACCACTGGGAGAGTTGCGAATATCGATTCCCCATAGCTATTGGGACTTCCCCGAAGCGTAACTGCCGCAACCCTTCGTTCGCCCGATTGGGTCTTGAGGGTGAGGCTTCCGACGCTGAAATCAGCCGGCAGACCTGGGAACAATTCATCGGTGAAGCGGGCCAGGTGTTCGCCCGCACCCAGGGGCAGACTGGTTTGTGCTATGAAGCCGCCGCTGCCGTCTCTCAGCACCAGGTCCAGTGTCGCTGGATCAGGGGAGGAATTGACGAGAGCCACACCCGTTCTGGTGCCGTCCTGGTCGACGAAGATCCGCCCCGAGGCTATCGCATCCACTGCCTCTATGCCCGCTTCCGAGATCAATACGCCTGCTTCGTTGCGAAACTGAAACAGGGCTGAGACGATGGGAATCGGAGTCCCTTCATCCGCCTGTATTACGGCGTAACCTACCCCAACTGTTTGCTGGGAGTGGACCCAATACGCCAGCAGAAGCGTGCCGAGGATTACGGAAGTCAGAATTGGCAGCTGGCGAGATTTGAACATAGGCCAAACCGGGAGCCGTCAGTAGACCCAGAAAACCCTAATGGATTCTACTAGCTGCTGCCCGTTATGTCATGGTTGGATCCGACGTCGCGTGTGAGGCGTAACTTATACCAAAATAAAGGGCTTTCTGTCAATGGTCGGAAAATCCGGGAAGTCCGTGAAAATGCTCGCTCTCCGAAATTACACACATGGTTGCCCCATCGACTTCAACTGCGATCTCCGTTGTGATTCCGATCACGGTACTGGGTCCGAGGCCCCTGGAAGGAAGCGCGATTGCTATTGTCAAGAAACCGATGAGGTCAATCCCAAAGGGATTGTGGAGGGGGACACCTATTTAATGGCGCGATTCCGATATAGCCAAAACAAATACGGGCCCTCTCTCCTATAAACCAAATCAGGTCAATAGGTTATAATCCTTCTCAGATATGAAGGCGTATCGGTGCTGGGTGTTGGAGGAAGAGATCCTGGATAAGGACCGCGAGGTCTCGGAGACGTTAGAGCGACACTACCTCCGCTGGTCCCGGGAGCTACGTGACGATCTGAAGACCTTGGGTCTGGAGCGCCGTGCCAAGTCGGTCCAAGACCTGGACACATACTTGAGCGAGAACTATGGTTAGCTGGTGTTCCCAGCGGAAGAAAAACACCCGTTTTTCTTCCAGACTAAACCACTCAAATCTTTCCAGTGTTCATGCAGGTTTCAGCCTGAGGATTCTAGAGGGTTTTTCTTCCAGTCCTGAGGATGTCACCCACCGTGGTGTGGGATATTCCCAACTGGGCCGCTATGGCTCTATGGCTGAGGCCCTGGGAGTGGAGCCTAGAGACCTTTACGGGGTCAACAGATGCTGTTGGCCTACCCAATGCCTTCCCGCGCTTTACAGCCCTTCTCAGTCCGGCTCTGACACGCTCTGCGATGATATCTCGTTCAAGCTGAGCCACAGCCGAAATGATGGTGAAGATGGCACTGCCGAGCGGGCTTGAAGTATCGATGTTCTCCTGATAGCTCACGAAGTCGATCCCGAGATTTCGGAACTCCTCCAGCGCAAGGATCAAGTGCTTTGTGGATCTGGCAAAACGATCGAAGCGCCAGACCAGGACCCCGTCAAAGCGTCGTTTTTTGGCGTCGTCCATAAGCTGGTCCAGTGCTGGCCGAGAGGCTTTGGTCCCGCTG
>JAKZYH010000322.1:0-6718 GCA_047514575.1 Acidobacteriota bacterium
GCTCCGACCTCAGTCGAGGTCGCCCTGCGCTACGGCGAGATATTCTCACAGTTAAGGCGAGCCGGCACCCCGATTCCAACCAACGACATCTGGATCGCCGCAACCACGATCGATTGTGGAGGTCAGCTGCTGACCTTCGACCAGCATTTCGCAAAGGTTCCCGGCCTACGTCACACCCTCATCCAGATTTAGCCCGCATTTCGCATCGCCAACCCTGGACTACCCGCAGCAAAACCTTCGGTATAGGATGGTCCCTCAGATCGGATAGAGTTTCTTTCTCGAATGGGGCCAGCGCTCTAGCCTTGTCCCGCCCAAGCAAGTACTCGCGGAGCGCCGTCGTATCGAGTGTCCGTTTGAGCTGAAAGACGCCGGAGGGCCCTTGAAAAAAGCCAAGGTAGATGTAGATGTACTGATACCCCGCTGCGGCATCGATGAATGTCCCTCCCGGATGCATGCCGTCGCGATCGAGACCCAGCGCGTTGTCACGGTCATGCTCGCGCCCTTCGGATCGGACGAGTGTGCCGTCGAAACGCCAGTCGCCCTTCCCACTCATGAGATCTGCAGGCGCAATGCTCCAAAGGTTGATGGTCATGCAGTTGTCTGACTCGCTTCCGGGGCCTCCGCCGATGCGATTTGTGACGATCGCCTCGATGCGCTCCGAAACCGGGTTGTAGGCAATGTCGGTCGTGTCGCGCTCACCCGGTGTGATGTTGGTTCGGGTACTCTGGAGAGGCAACCATTCCCCGTCGGACCAGAACTGCGTCCAGCGTTCGCGATCGTGGCGAGGCATCAAGACGAGTTTGCCGAAGACGACCGTGCCGGCTGGTTCCTGCAATGGCTCCCCCGTATGGACGGCCTCCTCCTTCCAGGTCTCACCGTAGTCCGAAGAGGAGCGGAAGAGGAGTGTTTCGTCGGTCGTCGCACCAATCGACACGATGCCCTTTCCAGGGTGGACCAGCAGTCGCGGGCACTGCCCCCAGTTGGCGTTCGTGGGAATTTGTGCCGGCAGCCCCGCTGACTTCAACAGCGTCCAGGATCGTCCTTTGTCCTCCGAGCGGTACACCCCCCGAAAGTTGGTGACCACGAGTCTGCCGTCGACGTAGGCCGCGGCGTTCCCCCAGGTACCGAGGTGTGTTCGGGGACTCGCTGGTTGGAACTTGAGCCCCTCGGGATCGAGCAGATCGAGTGCGCTCTTCTCGAGCCCGGACACCTGCTGAAACGTCTGACCACCGTCCGTCGAACGCGCGACCGCCGCATTGTAGAATTCGTCGAACTGGCCATGCGCAGCGATACGGACATAAAAGACAAAGATACTGTCGTCGACCCGAATGCCCACCGGCCAGCCAAAGTGATCCAGGAGCTCTCCTTTGGAGTTTTGATAGAGCCACTCCTCGCGCGGTAGAGCGACCGGGCGCAGCTCCAACAAGTTTCCGGCCTGGCGAAGCTTATTCTTCTCCCGCGTGCTGAAGTTGAGGCACTGGGCCGCGAGCGTGTCCTCGTCGAGCCAGGCGTAGGCTGAGGCGTCCGGCGTCGAAACCGAGCTGTCCTCTCCTGCACACGCAAGAAGACTCCAGCAAAGGACGAGCACCCAGAAACCTGTTCTCCAGGTCATGGATCTCGAGCTTTGCTTCCCCTGCTCTCTAGTCTTTCCCACCCGCTGCTCCGTCCAGCTCCCGCATCAGATAAAGCTTGGCCAACTTCCATTCCCGTAAAACCGTCCGTCGCGAAGTCTCGAGCACCTCGGCAGTTTCGTCCACACTCAGCCCTCCGAAGAAGCGCAACTCGACCACCCGTCCCTTTCGATCGTCTTCGGCCGAAAGCGTGGCCAGCGCCGCGTCCAGGGCCAAGAGGTCCTGACCTCGCCCGGGAGACCCTATGAGCCCCTCATCCAGGGTCACCACCTGTTCCTCTCCTCCTCGCTTCCGGGAATCGCGGGAGCGGGCGAAGTCCACGAGGATGCGGCGCATCAGGCGGGAGGTGAGAGCCAGAAAGTGGGCTCGGCTCTTCCAATCCACCTGTTGGCACTCCACCAGACGCAGGTAGGCCTCGTTGACCAAGGCGGTGGTTTGCAGGGTGTGGTTGGCCCGTTCTCGCCGCATCTGCCGGTGAGCCACACGCTTCAGCTCCTGGTGAACCAGCGGTACCAGGCGCTCCAGGGCAGCCTCGTCCCCGCTCCTCCAAGCCAGCAGGAGCTGAGTGACCTCTGGCTGTGACACAGGCGTCATGGCTCGCCTTCCTGATCTGGGTCCGGCTGCGGAATTGATGTCGGGATTATAGCACCGCGCCGTCCCCTCAAAAAAATCTATTCGTGGCTTGGCACTCCTGGGCCGCCCCTCCCGCAACCCCGGGTAAGGGCCCCAAACAAACCGGCCCAGGAGGTCAATGCCATGAAGAAGATGATTACGCTGCTTTTCCTTGCTACTTCGGTCTCTTTCGATTCATCCGCACTTTTCGCCAACGACTCGACACCGGAGATGACGCTTACCGTCGGTCTTATCAACTATGCCGATGTCAGGGACGACTTGTTGGCTCAGGCAAAAAGAGAAACGGCGGACGTGTTCGGCAAGATCGGCGTCAAGATTGTCTGGCGCGACATCGATGTCCCCAAACGGAAACGCACCATCGACGAGATCTTGGCTGCTGAGACAGTGCAGGAACCCCAGCTGAGCGTCCACCTTCTTCCCAAGGCGAAGCAGTGGCATCCCCAGGACACCGTCCTGGGATACGCTCCCCGGAAGGAGAACGAGCCGGGTCGGTTGGTGTCGATCTTCTACGACCGACTGAGGGAATTGGCCAGGGAAACCAAGGCTCTGTCTCCGTGGGCACCCACCGAAGCTGAGCTGTTAGGTCACATCATGGCTCACGAGATCGGACACCAGCTGCTTCCCTACCTCTCACACACGAAGGATGGAATCATGACACACCACTGGAGTCTCGATGTCATGCAGAGCGCGGCACGGGGTGATCTAGGCTTCGGCAGCGAGCAGAGCGAGTTCATCCGAGCCCAACTGGCCCGGAGGAAGGCGTCATAGTCTTTGAAACATAGCAAGGGATCCGGCAGTGTTCCTAGTACGTTGTAACACAGATTATTTCGGGTTTGCCGGTGGGGCTTGTGAGGCGAGATCAAGGCAGGAGGAGGAAGTCGATGTTTGGCCATCCTCGACGACGACCAACGCAGAGATCGTCCACAACCCCCATCGGCAAATCCGTCATAATCTGTGTTACAACGTACTAGACAGCGGGCACCCTGAAGCGAAAGCGGGGGAATGTCACCTCAACTTCCCTTCGTGGCCGCTTAGGCGCCCCGAGATCGTCAGCCGGACCTCCCGCTCGCGCTTCAGGCTCCCCGAGCCTTCACAATGGCCTGGGGTTCTAAACGTGCAACTTGGAACGTCCGACGATTCCTCGAAGGTTCAGCTTAGCAAAACCCCCAGCTGATGCTGGATCCTCTGAGTCGAAACTTCGGATCAGTTCCCGGGCAGATGTTCGATTGCATGGAAGCCTGAAGCGCGAGCGAGGGGTTCCGCCCGCTGGCCCTCCTCTAGCTCCAGAGCCGCCAGGCACAGATCCTCGATCTTCCTCTTTTCAGTCCGTTCCACCTTCGGCTCCGTCCAACTCCAGCTGCATCTGCCGCTAGGTCAGTGAAATCAAGCGCTTCGGGGCGGCCTCAGCGTGATCTCGGGTTGCGAGTCAGACGCCATGGATTGTCTTTCTTGACCTGAATCTGGCTGGGGAATTGATGCCGGAATTATAGCACCCCCCTCTTCCCTCGAAGAAATCTGTTCGTGGCTTGGCACTCCTGGGCCGCCCTTCCCGCAACCCCGGTTAAGGGCCCCAAACACACCGGCCCAGGAGGTCAATGTCATGAAGAAACTGGTTGCCCTGGTTCTCCTCGCTAGTCCTGTCTCTTTCGGTTCACCCACTCTCTACGCCAACGATTTGGCGGATCCTGCTGATCGCAAGGTTCCCTTCAGGCTAGAGGAACACCTGATCGTCGCTGAGGGTTCCGTTATGGGAAAGCAGAAGATCAGGTTTCTGATCGACACCGGCTCGACTTCAACAATCGTGGACAAGGATCTGGTTGAAAGCCTCGGCTTGACGACTGCCGGACCTCCTATTCCCTTTGTACTCCTTGACAAGGTCATATATGCAAGCCAAGCCTGGATATCGAACATCCGGCTAGGACCACTCTTGGAGAGCAGAGCCTGTCTTGTGGCTGACCTTCCCGCGGGGTTCGATGTTCTCATCGGACTCGATCTGCTGCGCCTTCAAAACTTCACCATAGACTACGAAGCGAGGTCTCTTGCCTTTGGTGGCAGACCTCTCCTGGAATCTAGGACTCCGTTCGACCCTGATTCCTTGCTCGTAATCGTCTCGATGAGGCTGGATCAGAAGCGGATTCGACTGGCGGTGGATACCGGTGCCGCAACTATCACAATCATCCGTTGCCCAAGACTCCGCAGCTGGGTTCAAGATCTCCCCACTAGCGGAGAGATGACGAAGGGTCTTCTTGGTGGAAGCAAAAGTGTCATGCGCCAAGTGGCCCTGGACAACACTCAGCTGGGTGAGGATGAGTGGGGAAGCGTCTCCGCCCTTGTTGTCGAGGGAGCTCCCGAGAACTCCCAGCTGAAAATCGAGGGTTACCTAGGTCTTCACAATCTGGCTCTGAAGCAGATTCACTTCGATTTCGAGCGCAATCTGGTCAGCTGGAAAAGGTAGGAGCTCTCTACCTACAGGCAGGCCCCGCTAGAAACAAGGAAGGAACCCGGTCATCGCAGGTGCGGGTTAGGGTTCGTGCCTGTCTTGATCGTGCTCCATCCTCTGTATACAATCCTTGAAACTCAGGAGTAGCCCATGTCGACAGCAGAGTTATTTCGGCTGAACGGTAAGGTGGCGGTGATTATCGGTGGCGCTCGGGATCTGGGTCTTGATATGGCCCAGGCTCTTGGCGAGGCCGGCAGCAATCTGGTGATCACGTCGCGGACTCTGGGGAGTGCGGAAAAGGCGGTCGACCGCCTGAAAGCTACTTGTCCGGGGGACATTCTGCCCCTGGCCCTCGATGTCTGTGACCACGGACAGGTGATCGCCGTGGCCGAGACCGTGCGTTCGTGGAAAGGCCAGATCGACGTTCTCGTCAACAACGCAGGGGGTGGGCTGGGTCTGGTACCCACCAGCCTGTTCGAGCGGAAGCCGGAAGATATCCGCCAGTTGATCGATACCAACCTCGTGGGAACACTCTTCTGCTGCCAGGCCTTCGGGAAGATCATGGTGGCTCAAGGGCACGGCTCTATCATCAATATCGCCTCGATCGCAGGTATGGTGGGCCGCGACCGCCAGATGTACGAGCAAAACCAGATGCACGAACAACCGGTCGATTATGCCGCCGCCAAAGCCGGCGTGATCGGCATGACGCAGGATCTGGCTGGTTTTCTGTCTCCACTTGGCGTTCGGGTCAACGCTATCTCACCCGGCGGATTCGAGCGGGGCCAGCCGGAGGGATTCTAAAGCCTACAGTGCCCGGACTCCTATGGGCCGGATGGGGAAAGACGGGGTGGACCTTAAAGGTGCGGCTCTGTTCCTGGCCTCTTCAGCCTCGGACTATGTGACCGGAGTGAATCTAGCTGTGGATGGTGGGTTCACGATTTGGCATTGAGTAGCCTGTCCAAGACTGCTTCCGGTTGCGCTGGATCATTGCGCGGAAAACTTCAGTTCTGGTCAGCGGAGGATTTTGCGTCACTACGTGGGGAAGAGTTGTCCGGCTCGCTCCCGTCTTCGTCGTCCTCGACGGCCGGAATCTGGCCTCATATTGCAAACTGGTCAAGTCGTTCGCGGCTCTGCTGGACTGTCAGGGGCCATTGGAACGACAAATAGGTACATACCCCATGACACTAGACGCATCCGAAAGAACCAATCAGCCGATCTACCTGGCCGACATGGACAGCTGCCTTCCCGGCTCTGCGCTTACCAGGAAAAGCAAGCGTTTTCACTGGGCGATGCTCGATTTCGAGACCGATGCAGCCCAGGGGACCCTGCTCTTCGCTGGTGAGGAGACCCAGGCACCTGAGTTGACCTATCCGCTGAAAAGAGAAGGGTGGCACGATATCCATATCGGTCTGTTCAACACCGCCTGGCGACCCTACGAAGCCCAGCGGCTCTGGGCCAAACTCGACGACGATCCGGCCTACTCGTTGATCCATCTCCCGCCACCCAGTGATCTGCCCTGGGGGGTGCCGCCCGACGATCAAGTCAAAGGGCCCCAGATTCAGGATGTCTTTTGGAAGACGGCTGATCTGACAGGACACACGATCCTGTTCCGCCAGCCCTGCCTGCGAGTCCTTGAGGAGGTGGGTGCCTTCGGGAATCCCTGCAGCAAAGTCTGGATCGCATACATCAAGCTGGTACCACTCAACGAGGCGGAAGTTCAGGCTCTCATGGACGACCGAAGTCGAACTGAAAACAAGCGTCTCTTCGCCTACAACGACTCCTGGGTCACGGGGGACCGAGGAGGCATCATGCCCGAAGGCGAGTCCAACGCAGCCTCCATGAAGGCCCACCTGGAACCCTATCGCCACAGCGACTTCTCCCGGATCTACTGGGACGGAGCACACGGCGACATGTGCAACTATCTCACCAAGATCGGGCGCATGTGGATCCCAGAGCACGTTCAGACAGACGACCCGCCTCGACTCTACGACCGACTCACACTGGTCGCCTGGGA
>JAKZYH010000323.1:0-11915 GCA_047514575.1 Acidobacteriota bacterium
TTGCTAACGGCTCAAGTCGTTCGCGGCTCTGTCGGATCGCCGAACGTGATGGTGGGCGATCGTTTGGAACTTGATGCTTGTGATTTGGAGCTTGTTTGTACCTTGTATCTTGTACCTTCGACTTTCGAAGTTTCAGCTTAGTGGCCCCCCAGCGGTGCTGCCCCATTTGAGAAAGAAACTTCGGTCGGGGATAGGCGATATCGTGCGTCACTCCGTGGGGAAGGTCACTCCGTGGGGAAGAGTTGTCCAGCTCTCTCCTCGGAACCTGGGCTCATTTTGCTAACGGCTCAAGTCGTGCGCGGCTCTGTCGGACTTGGCTTCATAACGCTGGTAGTTTACCCGTTGGCGGCACCTTCGGAGGACAGGAGACGTGCGACCCTCGGACGTTCCGACGTGCGACGTTCAAACGTGCGACGTCTTCTTGAAGTTTCAGGTCAGCGTTCCAGTGTACTCAGTCCCAGGAAAGATCGAAGGCGAGGATTCGGTGTAGATCTCGCTTGACGTCAAAATGTCCAAAAGCGTACATCCAGTTCCGTGCCTCTAGCTGGACGAACTGTCCGTTCATGGCGTTGTAGTAGTTGTCGAATTCCAGACCACCAGGGTCTTGTTGGAAGAACCGATCGCTTTCCCAGGTCTTGCCCAGGTCGAAGCTGCGCGCCAGGTGTAGTCCGTATCGCCGGGGATTGGGAGGTTGGATCCAGGTGGTTTCGACATGGTGCGGAATCCTGGCGGCGGTGATCAGGGACCCGTCCGGGAGGGTGAGTCCGGCTCCAGTAGCCCCGGTTCCAGATAGATTGGTGAGTTCGGGCTTGGACCAGGTCTCACCTCCGTCGCTGGAAACAGCTCGGCTGAAATAGGTTTCGCGAGGTTGCCGATCCACCAATTGAGCCAGCTTTTGCCGGCCCCGAATCAGAGAGACCAGAGTGCCATCATGTGCCTCAAAGAGTGTCTGTTCGTTGTATCCAATGGGTTCTTCCGGTTTGTCACGCAGCGCCAGGTCCGCCGCGTATCCCACCTGACGGTAGCGCCAGGACTTGCCGTCGTCGTCGCTCAGCAGCACCCCACATTGCCAGTTCTCACCTTTGCGCCGGGAGCCCCAAATAGTCAGCACGATGCGGCCGCTGCGGGTAAACAGGCCGCCCGCCACAAACTGTTCTCCCAGAAACGTCCCACTGTCATAGCGAGCCCAATGAAATTCTGACTGGCCTGTCGTCTTGCGCCCGATCAATGCTGTGTTGGGGCGCCAGTTGATTCCTTCCCCGGAAGTCTGGATGCCGCTTGAATTGTGGCTACCGCTCGCAATGGTGGTGCCTCGAGCACTGATCCCCACAAAGCCACAAGCTTGAAAAGCGGTGTCGGAATGCTCGACCGAGGGGCCGAAGGCTGCGGGCACACTCCAGGTTTTCCCGCGATCTTGGCTTCGGGCCAGGGTGGTCTGCACCCCGCTATCGCCGTCACTAGCCCTCTGAAAGGCCAGGCTCAGCTTGCCATCGACGTAGAGCAGGGTGCCGCCACTGGCGGGGTGGCCCTCCTGGTTCCTATCAAAAAGGACTCGATAGTTGGAGAAGCGAATCTCGGTGCGTCCCGCATCAGGGGGAAGCTGCTGGGTGGGCTGACAGGTCGTCAGTAAGCCGAGGAGAAGAACGCCCAGCAGGATTATCAAGCTGAATCGAGGACAGGCGTGATCGGCCCCGATTCGGCTGGCGGGAAGTGGAGACATCGAAGGAGTATAGCCGAAAGACTCGGCGCAGATGCCTGGCCTGTCTAGGAGTAGCTACGAGACGGCAAACCAATTCCTCACGACTGTTGAGGGACTCTGTGCGTGGAGGACTTACGATCGTGTGGCATCACGCCATTGACAGGTGTCAGCCTGAGGACACAGCATGGCCCCCACTCGATAGTTTGTGATCCCCGGGTCCATTCTGGATCCACAGTAATTCGCCTGAGGCTATCATGCCGATGCCGGCCGCTCATCAAGTCTGGAGGCCGGGCCTCGTATGGCTGGCCATGGCCAGCCTTCTGACCTTGATGACGCTCTCGGGGTTCCCGGGGCAGGATCGATCGAGCAGTCAGGCGGACGACGAAGCGGCGGAGAGCCGCAGCTTTGCTGAAGCCCACAAGGATCTTCTAGCGCCGGACCGCTCGAACGATGCCGGCTCCTTGACCGAGGACCTGATCGGATCCCGAATACCCGAGGAAGGGTCGCACAGCGCCCCCGTCCCGCGGCAGAATTTCATTGACGAGTGCATTTTCGGGAAGATGGAGCGGGACAACATCCCCCATGCGCCTCTGGCCAGCGATCGGGAATTCCTGCGCCGGGTTACCCTCGATCTGACCGGTCGGATTCCGTCCCCTGAAGAACTGCGCGGGTTCATCTCCGATCCGGATCCAGGGAAGCGCGACCGCCTGGTAGGCCGTCTCCTGGACAGTGAAGCCTATGTGGACAAGTGGGCCTATTTCTTCATGGATCTGTTTCGCGCCAACGGAAAGATGGGACGCGGCAGATCCCTCTTTCACTATTGGATGAAGGAGAACCTGCGTTCGGATCGATCCTACGACGAAGTGGTGCGGGCCATGATCTCGTCGTCCGCCAAGAGTAACCATAACGTGGCGGCGGCCAATGTCATCGCTCGCGAGCATGTGCAGGGACAGGACCAGCCGAGGACTCCGGATGATGTGGGGATGGTCCAGCAGCTGGACACTCACGACGAGCTTAGCATCCTCTATTCCCGGGTGTTTCTCGGTCTGAATCTCTCCTGCATTTCCTGCCACGACGGCCGGGGACATCTGGAGAAGGTCAATGTCTGGCTGACAGGGAAGACGCGAGAGGAGTTCTTTCAGCAGACGGCTTTTCTGGGCCGCACTCGCTATGTGATGTATTGGGAAAACGCCAACGCCAACTCCGGAGAGTTCTTCATCGACGATCAGGCTCCAGGCTACGACACCCGGGGAGAGAGCATGATTCGGGTGCCTCGCCGCGGAGGATCCGCCGAGCCTGCTTTCGTACTCACCGGCGAGCGCTTGAAGCCGGGGGAAGAACCCAGGGAAGGCCTGGCCCGCCTGCTGACCTCCCATCCCCAGTTTGCCAGGGCGACCGTCAACCTTTTCTGGAGTCGGCTGATGGGCGTGGGGATCGTTGAACCACACGACGAATTCGATCTTTCACGACAGGATTCCAAACGCCTCCCCGAGGGTTGGGATCCGCAGCCGAGTCATCCCCAACTTCTAGATGCCCTGGCGGCGGATTTTCGCCGCGGAAATCATAGTTTGAAACGCCTTCTGGGCACCATCTGCCGTTCCTCCGCCTACCAGCTCTCCTCACGCTTCTACGGCGGCTGGAAGGAGTCCTATACGTCGTACTTTGCCCGAAAATTCGCTCGCATGCTGAGTGCCGAAGAGCTGCACGACAGCATCGTGTTGGCGACCAACCGGCCCGGAGAGTTCAAGTTCGGGGACCGCACCGTGGGGCTGGCCATGAAGCTAGGAGCACCGGGGGGCGAGGAGGACGTGAGGCACCTGATGCGCACCTTCGGCCAGTCGAACCGAAACAATCCTCCGCTCCCGCTGATGGGCTCGGTCCTTCAGCCGCTGGTTCTAATGCAGTCGCCGGTTCTCAACGATCGAATCCTGGCCAAAGACGGCAGCCGCGTGGAACGGGTCCTGGAGCGCTACCAGGAAGACGGAAAAGTGGTGAATGAACTCTTCTTGGCGACTCTTTCCCGCCCACCTTCGAAGGCCGAGAGAGAGGTGGCCACGACAGCTCTTGCCAAAGATCGCACTGTGGGGGCGCAGAACCTTCAGTGGGCCCTGATCAACAGTGTCGAGTTCTTCTACAACTATTAACCAGGATCTCCCATGCCCAATCTACTGCGTTGCCGCTATCACCCGTCCAGAGTGCGCGATGCTGCCGTCTCGCTACTACCGGGCATGAGAAGGATCGGGTTAAGGGAGAGGGTGAAATGTCCGACTCAACGGTAGGACAGCTCTTCGGTACCCGCCGTGATCTGCTGCGCCTGGGAGGCCTGGGGCTTGCCGGGGCGCTGGTCGAGGGTGTGTGGCCTCTGGCCGATGTCTGCCAGCGGGGGCAGAGCACAGCCACGAGGCAGTGCCCGCAACGTGTTGTTCTACGAGATCAATGGCGCCATCAGTCACGTCGATGGCTTCGACTTCAAAGAGAATGTAGCCACTCCCAGGGATCTGGATGCAAGAAGGATCGGCCCCGATCTGGACCTTTCTCATCTCCTTTTCCCCAGGTTGTCAGGCCAGATGGACAAGATTGCCATCGTCCGGTCGATGCTCAGCCACGAGGAAGTCCACTTTAGGGGGCAGTATTAGGGGGTCCCGCCCGGCAAGCTACCCTGTCAGGGCCAAAGGGCATCAGTATCGCCCCCGATGGAAACGTCTACCTGGCCGATACCGAAAGTCACAGTATTCGCATGATTGACCTGGCGAAAAACACCGTTGAACTCGTTGCAGGCACAGGTGAGAAAGGAGACGGACCCGATGGTGATCCGTCGGCCTGTAAAATGGCGAGACCTCATGGTGTGTTTGTCGATTCTAACGGTTGGGTCTTCGTAGGAGACAGCGAGGCCCACCGTGTCCGCGTGATCCGCCCCCTACGCTAGCGTAGACTTCCAACACGAATCTGTCGGTCACTTTCCCGTCGACGGCTTCCGCCGCTCGCGGAAGGGTCGTGCGGGTCGAGGTTCCTGGTGGTAACATTGGTGCCAACATGGTCGTGTGGATGGCCTACTCTCGAGAACTTGTAGTGCACAGGCTTTCGGTCTTCGTTGTTGTACTCTCGGTGCTGGCCGTCCTGGGTGCGGACCTCGGCCTTGCAGCGTCTTCTGTCCCAGTTTCCTCGATCCTGGGCCGCTGTGTATCCTGTCACCAAGGGAAAGCGGCACCGGCGAGTCTGGACTTGAGCTCCCGGCAGGGAGCCGTAAAAGGCGGATCATCGGGACCCGCGCTGGTACCGGGCGATGCCACCGGGAGCCTGCTCTTCCAGAAGTCGTCTGGCCGCGAAATGCCGCCTGGAGCTCCCTTGAGCGCGGCAGAGATTGAAGCCCTTCGGCTTTGGATCGATGAGGGGGCCGAATGGCCTGATCTGAAAACTGACTTACCGGGTCGAGAGGCGTCCGAAGAGCCCACCTGGTGGTCCCTGCGTCCCCTCGGACTGGCCAAGATTCCGGACGTTGCCGACGCTTCCTGGGCCCGGAGCCCTTTGGATACCTTCGTTCTAAGGGGACTGGAAGAACAGGGTCTGGAAGCTTCAGGCGAGGCCGACAGGTTGACGCTGATTCGGCGAGCGACGCTGGATCTACTGGGACTACCTCCCACGCCAAAGGAGATCGATGCCTTTGTCGGCGACTTATCGCCCCGGGCCTATGAGGGCCTGCTGGATCGGTTGCTGGCTTCGCCTCACTATGGCGAGCGTTGGGGACGCCACTGGCTGGACCTGGCCCGGTTCGGAGAGAGTCACGGATACGAAAGGGACCAGATCCGGGACAACGCGTGGCCCTATCGCGACTACGTCATCAGCAGCTTTAACCAGGACAAACCCTATCCCCAGTTCGTGAGGGAACAATTGGCCGGAGACGTCCTGGAGCCAGTGACCCGAGAGGGTATCGCCGGCACCGGTTTTCTGGTGGCAGCTCCCTGGGACGACGTGGGACACAGTCAGCAGAGCGCCATCATGAGGGCTCGCGTCCGGGCCGATGAGATGGAAGACGTGGTGGGAACCGTAGCCCAGACCTTCTTCGGTCTGACGGTGAACTGTGCTCGCTGCCACGATCACAAGTTCGATCCCATTTTGCAGAAAGACTACTATCGTTTGAAGGCTGCTCTGGACGGGGTCTGGCACGGGAATCGGACCCTCTTCAGCAATACCGAGGCGGAGCAGCACCGCCTTCGACTGGCGCCCCTCCAGGATCGGATCCGAGAGTCGATGAGTGAGATCGCTGCCCTGCATGAGTCGGCGCGGAGAAGGATCCTGAGAAGGCAGGGGCACCCGGTGCCGACCCAGCTTCCCAGGCCTCTGTCCCGGTGGGTCTTCGACGCGGATGCCTACGACCAGTTGGGCGGGCTTCATGGGATCCCGGACAGTGACGCCATCATCGAAGACGGAGGTCTTCGGTTCAAGCAGGAGAGGGCCCAGTTCACCACCTTGCCCCTTCAGCAAAATCTGGAGGAGAAGACCCTGGAGGTCTGGCTGCGCGTCGGAGATCACGCTAAGTATAGTTTTTTCATGGCGGTCTTGAGTGAGAGGCTGAAGCCGAGGGGGTTGTTCGACGGCATACGCTACGATGGGGGCTCCAGGACCTGGAAGAGTGAGAGCGAATACAACAACCGGACTCTGCAGATCGAGAAAACTCGCGAGGCGGAAGGTCTTTCCGAGCCGCTTCACCTTGCCATCGTGTACGGTTCCCAGGATCGGATCTCCATCTATCGACAGGGAAAGCCTTACGCCAGCTACGTCCCCGATCGGGAGGGACCTGGGTCGAAGCTTCAGATTTTCCGGGCAGGAGAGGATCGGGTCAGGTTCGGCAGGCTGGAAGGAGGGGGACAGATCGACGAGGCCCGTCTCTATGGGAGAGCCCTGACGGCAGAAGAGATCGAGCGCTCGTTTCGAGCCGGCATCCATAACCTTACCCGCTCAGAAGTGGTCGAGGAACTGAGCGATGAGGAGCGGCTTCAAAAGGATTCTCTGCTGGAGGAATTGTCCCGCCAGCAGGCAGATCTGGAGAAGGTTCCCCCCATTCCGCAGGTCTATGCGGCCAATTCCCGTCAGCCCGGACTGACCTTCATTCAGAGTCGAGGAGATCCAGCCAAGCCCGGGGAACAGGTCCTGCCAGGGGGACTTTCCGCTCTATCTGCTCCCTCTCCGGAGTTCGGACTGGAAGAGAACGCGCCTGAGGCCCAGCGTCGTTTGCGACTGGCCGAATGGATCCTGGACACCGAGAATCCCTTGACCGCCCGGGTACTGGTCAACCGTGTCTGGCAATATCACTTTGGGCGGGGTATCGTCGGGACCCCCAACGATTTTGGTTTCAACGGAGAGCGGCCCTCCCATCCCGAGCTTCTCGACTGGCTGGCGCGCTGGTTCATGGACCACGGTTGGAGCCTCAAAGCCTTGCACAAGGAGATCATGCTCTCCAGCAGCTATCGCCAGTCTTCCCGCTTTCGAGAAGCACCTGCAGAAAGAGACCCCGAGAACAGGCTTTTGTGGAGGTACTCCCCTCGTCGGCTGGAAGCTGAAGTGATCCGGGATGCCCTCCTGGCCACCAGTGGCGAGCTAAACTGGGAGAGGGGAGGGCCTGGCTTCCGTCCCTTCGAAATCCGGATCTTCAACACTCACTTCTATGATCTGAAGGATTCAGACAAGGCGGAGATGAAGAAGCACAGCGTCTACCGGATCGTCGTCCGATCCGCAGGAGATCCCCTCCTGGAGGCCTTCGACTGTCCCGACTCAGCCTTCAAAGCTCCCCGGCGCGGTATCACGACTACGCCCTTACAGTCGTTGGCGCTGATGAACAACTCCTTCGTCCTGCGACAGGCAGATCGACTAGCTCAGCGGATCGAGGGGGAAGCGGATGATGTCTTGCCGGCTCAAGTGGATCGGGCCTACCGACTCGCGCTGGGCCGAGGTCCCCGGGACGGCGAGGCAAGAAGGGCTCTAGCTCACGTCCAGGATCATGGTCTGGAGAGCCTTTGCTGGGCCCTCTTCAACTCCAGCGAGTTTCTGTATCTGAACTAACGTGAAACTTCAAGAATCCCAAGGTACAAGATACAAGGTACAAATAGGCTCCAAATCACGATCGACTATCATCCCCAACCATGGTGATCGACAGAGCCGCGAACGACGTGACTCGTCTCCAAGATGAACCCAAGTTTCGAGGAGAGAGTCGGACAACTCTTGCCCACGGAGTGACGCAAGCTCTCTGTTAACCCGAAAACTTTCTTTCTCGAACGGGGCCAGTGCTACTGGAGGAACTGAACTGACGATGAAGACGAAACCGACTCTCGCGGAGATCCCTCTTCTGCCCCGGCGCCACTTCCTCTGGAGATCCGGGGGTGGGCTGGGAGCTCTTGCGCTGGCCTGCCTCCTGCACGACGAGGGTCTGGGCGTTGGTGAAGGCAGTGACTTTGGGCCCAGGCGGTCTCATTTTCCGGGTCCCGCCAAACGAGTGCTTCACATCTACGCGGCCGGTGGCGTCAGCCACCTCGACACCTTCGATTACAAACCAGATCTGGTCAAACACGACGGTAAGGCGCTGACGAGCAAGGGAGAGATCGACACCTTCTTCGGCAAGCCAGGGAATCTGATGAAGAGTCCCTGGCAGTTCCGCAAGCGGGGGGAAAGCGGTCTCTGGGTCAGCGATCTCCTGCCTCACCTGGCCAGCCGCGCAGATGAGCTCTGCCTGATCCAGTCGATGGTGGCCAAAAGCTCCAACCACACGCCTGCCACCTTCCAGATGAACACCGGCTTCGTGCGCAACGGCTTTCCCTCCATGGGTTCTTGGATTTCCTATGGCCTGGGAGCGGAGAGTCAGGATCTGCCTGCATTTGTCGTCCTGCCCGATCCAAGGGGACTTCCGGCCGGCGGCTCTATCAACTGGACGGCCGGATTCCTGCCGGCGGCCCATCAAGGCGTGGCTTTCAGGCACACGGGTGACCCCATCCTGGACCTGAAGACCCCCGAAAACGTTTCCCCTGGCCGTCGCCAGGCTGAAATGGAACTTGTCAACCGGATGAACCAGGAGTACTTGGAAGCCTATCCCGGGGACAGTACTCTGGCAGCACGGCTCCGGTCCTACCAGCTGGCTGCCCGGATGCAGTTGAGTGTTCCCGACATCGTGAATCTGAAGGACGAAGGCCCGGAGGTCCAGAGACGATACGGTCTCGACCATGAGGTGACGGCTGGGTTTGGCCGAAACTGTCTCCTGGCGAGAAGGCTCCTGGAGCGTGGAGTTCGCATGGTCCAGGTCTGGAATGGAGGCGCCTTCGGCAAGCCCCGTATCAACTGGGATGCCCATGAGGATATCGTGGACAACCACACCAGCCAGGCCGAAACGATGGACAAGCCACTGGCCGGACTATTGACGGATCTGAGAGAGCGGGGGATGTTGGAGGACACGCTGGTGGTGTGGTCCACCGAGTTTGGCCGAACACCCGTCACGCAGGGATTCGGTGCCACCGGGCGGGACCATCACCAGCACGCCTTTACCTGCTGGCTGGCAGGCGCTGGCGTGAAGAAGGGTTTTAGCCACGGCGTCACCGACGAAGTGGGCTTCGATGTGGCCGAGGATCCCGTGACCGTCTACGATTTCCACGCCACGATCCTTCATCTGTTGGGTCTGGACCACAAGAAACTGACTTTCTACCACAACGGAATCCAGCGCCGTCTGACAGATGTGCATGGACACGTGGTGGAGGCTCTACTGGCCTGATCAGCTCGGGTGACAGGAGCGAGGTGAATCCTGAAGGGATTCCGTATTTCAGCCCAGGGTTTCCCAACCCTGGGTCAGCGGCGCTTGCCCTGGATTTCAACCCAGAATGGGTTGCGTACAGAAGCGCCACAAATGCCCTCAGGACGCAACCCTTGCAGGGTTGATTATTAAGGGGTTAACGCTCTTACACAGGGTTGGGAAACCCTGGGCTGAAATACGCAATCCCGTTGGGATTGACCTCGCTTGGTCTGACGGGATCCATTTCCCATCCTTCCGATGCCCGGGTCAAACCGAACCCACACGAGTTGGGTAACGTCAGAAATCCCAGTTGAGATTGTCTCCCGGGAAAGGAGGCTCAGCCCCGATGATTATCGACGCACATGCTCACGTTTTTCCACGACTTGGAACCGACTCGGGCGACCAGACGGCTGAGACTCAGCTGCAGATCATCCAGCATCACGTGCAGTTCCATACCCAGGGGTGGCGGCGGCGCCATGACGGTTCCCGTGCGGATGGTTCGTTGCTGATGCCAACTGGCGATGGCATTGCGGATATGCCTGATGTCGATTTCCGGATTGCTGGATACGGTCAACTGGAGTGTACGGTGGACGGCGAAGATTACTACCTCCAGTGGTACCCCTGCGGCTTTCGCGACATGGAGGCTCCTCCCGAGTTGATGCTCACCTACATGGATTACCTGGGAGTGGATATGGCGGTCCTCCAGCACGACCATATCTACGGGAGTCTCAACGAGATCCTGGGCGACTGTATGAAGCGTTATCCGGGACGATTCCTCCCCCTGGCGCAGGTCCGTGAGTGGGAAGCGGATCAGGAGGCCCAATGCGCCAGATTGGAGCATGCCGTCGAGAGCCTGGGTTTGAAGGGCCTCTATTTCGAGGTGGAAGCGTTGGCTTTCACCGGCTGGGTCGATCACCTGGACGACGCCAAGTTCGAACCCCTATGGGAAACGGTAGGTCGTTTGGGGATCCCGGTTTTCTGGTACCTCTATACGAGCCACCGGGATCGGTTGTCCAACTATCTGGACCAGGTGATCCGGCTGGACCGGTGGGCCCAGGCACACCCGGATATTCCCAGCGTCTACACTCACGGCATCGAGAGCATCGTCATGCGTCCCCTGGAAGAGCGTTTCGACATCCCCGCCGAAATATTGACCTGCCTCAAGAATCCAAACATGTCTCTAGAGGTCATGCTGCAGTTGATGGCGCCCGACACCCAGTACCCGTTTCCATGGGCCCAGAATATGCTGAAGCAACTTTACGACGAGCTGGGACCGGAAAAGTTGATCTGGGGTTCGGATATGCCGGCGGCTGAGCGGAGTATTACCTACCGCCAGGCGATGGACTACGTTCGCCTCCACGCCGAGTTCATGTCGGAGAAGGATAAGTCTCTTTTTTTCGGCGGAAATGTCGGTCGTCTGTTCGGGCTGGAGCTTGGTGGCTGAAATGTCCCACTCTATGGTGCCGCGAAGGCTTGAAGTGACCGCTGAGGCCCTGATCGCCAGCAGGGCTTATCGCCCACGCAGAACGCCGTGGATCGAGCAGACTAATGTGGTCAGAAATAAGGCCGCAAGCACACTAACCACTCCGTATATCGCCAGGGATGTCAAGGAAATCGACCTTTGCAAAGCGATCCTGGGAGAATTCTTGATCGTGTAAAGCGAGGTCCGTGGATTCAGATTATTGGTAGACAACTCGTCGTGAATAGCGTGCAGCAACTCCAAGGTCGTTGTCACTTCAGCAACAATGTTGTCGAATCTGGATTCGATACTTTCGATTCCTTCCCGGATCCGTCCCCGAGTGCGAAGGCCTTTTTCTAACATGTTCTTCATGTCCTGGTAGTATGCGACCTCTTTCTGGAAGGACGCTTTTTCCATACCAAGTCGGACGACCCTTTCCGTCAGGTCTTGGCGAAACTCCTGGTCATTGCTCTCTGTGCTCATCTTCAGCAGCCGGTCAAGAAAGGATGCGCCAAATTGCGGAATGAATGCCGGGGTCGACGGATCGAAGCCGGCTTTTGGTGCGCCCTTTTCCCCTGGGATCGTCCCGTCGCGAGGGCCCTCCTGGAGATAGCGAGCTAGGGCTCCTCTGAGGGTTTGTATTCGGCGGTCAGCGTCTTCTTTGTCTAGCTCGAGATTGTAGAGCCGAGACTCATAGTAGTTCAAAGCTGCTTGTGGGTTCTTCGACATACCGGTCGACCGCAGCGTGAAAAGGAGCGGCTCCACTTTGAGGCTCAGGGTGTCTTCCAAAGTGGCCCTCACTTCCGCCAACGAAATCTTTTCTGGACCGACGCGGACTAACAGGGCCCCGGGTATGTCCGCCATGTCATCCGAATTCTTCAGCACTGCATGGATCTTCGAGCGCAGCAAGTCTATTGCTACGACGAAGTCCTCAGAATTCAGGATGTCCTCGCGAACAAAATTCTTGGAATAGGTCAATACCCTGTATT
>JAKZYH010000324.1:0-6564 GCA_047514575.1 Acidobacteriota bacterium
AAAAGTGGAGACAGCGGAACTTGTTCGGAAGACGGCTAAAGCCTTTGTTTGTAGGGGGATAGGAGTAGAGTGATTATAATCTTACAGTTAAGTGAGCTTTAAGTCCTTTGGAATCAACAACATCAAACCGGACACTAGTGAAACTCGATCTAAACTCAAAGAGGGAACCCAAGGATGCACACTTTCGATCAGACCGGCGAAGCACTCTCGCCATTCCCCATTGGACTCGTCATGTTTGCAGCGCTGGCTGTGGGCATTTCGTACGGAACAGCTCCCGTGTTCGGCCAGGCTGAGGACCCCTCGGATTCGTCGAAGGTGCTGAACCTGACTACCTTCGGCGCGTTTTCTTCAGCTTCTGAGCCGGAGAGTGCGGTCGATCTGACACACCCAAAGGATGGATCGGGACGAATCTTTGTGAGCACGAACCTGGGTAGGATCCATGCCTTCTCGTCCAAGGGAACCTATCTGGCGAGATTCCTGGATTTCAACCTAGCGGCAGTCCCAGACTATGAGAATGTTCTCGGTTTTACGACAAATGGACTGTCGTACATAGCCTTCCATCCGAATTACGGCACAGCCGGTGCTCCCGGCGCCGGTAAGCTTTACGCCTTCTATAAGAGTCGCATACCCGGGGGCCGCGGGGCTGACTACAGTGGAGCCGGGCTTCCAACAAGACCAGGAGACGTGATCAGCCAGTATGCCCTGGTCGAATTTACTGTCGATGCAAACAATCCCAATCGAGTTGACACGACGTCGCAGCGCGAGGTGATCAGGTTTGAGTTCAGTGGTCCGGGCGATATCGTACACTCAGTCGGAGAGATCAGCTTCAACCCGTTCTCCAAACCGGGTGAGGCCGACTATGGGAATC
Source organism: Acidobacteriota bacterium (assembly GCA_047514575.1). Taxonomy (GTDB): domain Bacteria; phylum Acidobacteriota; class UBA6911; order RPQK01; family JAJDTT01; genus CAUZIZ01. Next base: position 869 of record JAKZYH010000324.1, read on the forward strand.
TGTATATCGCCTTGGGCGACGCCTATGCCGGAGGTACTGTAAAGAACTTTCAACACGCGCAAGACTCGGACAATCCGTTCGGAAAGCTATTGCGCATCAACCCGCTCAAGAATGGCAGCGATCCGTATTCCGTCCCTGCCGACAATCCGTTTCATGATGAGGGTCCGCTGCACGATGAAGACGATAAGGTCGAAGAGATTTTTGCTTGGGGCCTGCGCTATCCCCAAAACTTCAGTTTTGCCAAGGGTGCTGGCGGCGACCACCGACTGATCGTATTCGACATTGGCGCCTCTAACTATGAAGAACTGAATATCGTAGATCTGGGCGACAACCATGGCTGGTCGCACCGCGATGGTCCGGTAGCGGGCAACAAGGACACGACACTGAACCTGCCGCCAGGTTCCACGCTCGAATTTCCCGCCACCATGTATGACCACAATATTCCCAATCGCCCTGGCGCGACCCCGACAGCGGGTAACGCTGCCATCACTGGGGGGTTTGTCGTCTCCGATCCCGGAGATCCGGACTTTCAGAATCAGGTGGTCTTTGGCGATCTAGCGCGTTCCGCATTTTTCCACGCCGACTTCGACGATTTGCTGGCAGCTGATGCAGCCGATACCCAGGCGTCGCTACGAGTGATGGCGGTGAGTCTCGACGGCGGTCCTGCCGGGCTCTTCCGTGAGTTGGTTGGTACGGAACGTGGAGATGCCCGTTTCGGCGTGGACGAAAGGGGCCGTCTTTTCGTCATTAGTAGACTGACCAACAAGATCTATCTCACCGATCTGATCGCGGATCAAAACCCTTGAGGATGGCAAAGGCGAGGGAGAGAGGCTAGCGGAATTTCAGCGAGTAGAGATCCGCATCCTTCATCACGAACCTCAGCCGCACCGGTTTGCCGGCGACTCGGGACAGGGGCTGGGCCGAGGTCGCCCCTGAGTGCGAACGCTCCCACCTCACCGTGTGCTCGATCTCGTCACCCCAGATCAATGGGGAGTCGTCCAGGGCGAACCCGGGAAGCGGCTTGCCCCCTGTGTCCTGGATCTCCAGGCGAATGCTTCCCGCCGCTGAAGTTGCAAGGTTGAGAATCAGGTTCTCGCCCTGGAAGGTCAGGGGCCGGGTAATCAGCTCTCCACCAGCATGGTCGGCGTGGATGGAGACGAACCCGTCCGTCCGAACTACCATTCGTTCCAGGTGGTTGCTGGGAAAGGTGTAATGACGCGCGATGAAGAAGGAGATCTCGTCCGCTGCTGTGGCCAATAAGCCCCAGGCCGGAGTGTTTGCACGGTGAGACCAGTTGCGCAGGTCGGGACCCGGCCGGATGAAGGCCTCCAGGTACCGATTCCAGTGGACCGTATCCCGGCTGGACATGAAGATGGCGTCGGAGCAGCCTCCGGCATGGGCCTGATTGAAGGGCCCCATGGTCTTCCAAGGATGGAACCGCCTGGGAAAAGCCAGGTAGATATGAGGAGCCCTGAAGTAGGGTTGAGTGGCGTTGGTGTAAAGGTGCTCTGCCGGGGCCTCTCCGAAATCGCCCCACTGGCCCGGCGTCCAGTCCCTGAAATCCGAGGACGTTGCGATCTTGATGGTCCGAACTCCGTTGACAAAGTCCCGGTAGACGGCGACATAGCGCTTCTGGACAGTGTCCCAGAAGGCTAGATTGGGGGAGTCGAAGGCCCCGTCTGTGAGGATGGGTTCTTCCTGCATGTCCTGCCAGTGGATGGCGTCCGGGGAAACGAAGGCGTACAGCGCTCCGCTGTCTGGACCCACCGCCTTGTAGCGCTCCTGGGCAGGAGCCGCGGGATTGGAATCCTTGAAAGGAAGGAAGGCACCGGAACCCCTTCCCATCCAGACGATGTTGTTGTCTTTGGAGCCTTGGAACTCCAGAATTCCCAGGGAGGGACGGGTCCAGTTGATGCCGTCCCGGCTCTCGGCATAGCAGGCGGCATAGGGGTGTTCGGGGATGACCTCTTCCCCCTCCTCCAGAAGAGACTCCAGAGCATAGCCGGCGTGGCTGCTGCCCCGGTAATACATCCGGTAGAGATCTCCGTCCTGGAAGACGCCGACTGAGTTTCCGCTGGTAACCCCTTCCCAAGGCTCGTTGAAGGTCATTACCCTTCCGGCAGATTGGGGTGAGTGAAGTTTATGCTCCAGCCCATCCAAGCTGTCCACCAGATGGTCGTCGACGAAGAGCTCCAGCCGGGAGCCGATGTCCAGGGGCTTCTCGGTACCGCCGTGCTCGCTGGCTGACGGAGTCCCTGTCGCCAGCAGGAACACCAGAGCGATCAACTGAAGGGTGCAGATGGGTTTCTTCATGTGCATAGCCACAGCCTACAGGGGTGGAGCAGAAGGATCAATTCAACCTTTTCGCGGCCGCTTGGGGAGCGATACTGAACCAAGGGGGAGCTCGCTGCACGCGCCATAGTGGATCTCAGCGCTCCGGCAGTTCCACGGCCCGGATGTTTTTGAAGTCCAGGTTGGTGGTGGGATCGTGGGCCTGCAGGCTGATGACGCCGGGGACCAGGCGAGCCTGCCGGCGGGCGTTGTTCCCGGGTGGGCGTGAGTCTTCCCAGTCGCTGGTCTGAATGCCGTTGACCCAGACCGCCATGTGGCGACCGTGGGCGACGACCGTCTTGTAGAAAAACTCCCCATCGTTGGGAATAACCTCCCGGGTGGGGACGTAGAAGTAGAGTCCTCCCGTGCCAAAGTCATGGGGTTGTTTGCGGTCACCGTTGCGGAACTCATTGCGGATTTGGGACTCATATCCGCTCCAGAAGGTGCCCTTTTCCGCCCGGAAGAAGACTCCGCTGTTGGGATGGTGGTCGGCCCGCGGCGGGTTGGTTCGGACCGACAGCTGCAGCACCAGATTCTTGAACTCCTTCTCGGTCTCTAGCTGGCCGGCTCCCTTCTCGACGTGGAGGATTCCGTCTCGTACCGACCACTCATGCACGTCATTCCGGTTCGGACGATCGACCTTCTGCCAGCCACTGAGGTCCTGCCCGTTGAACAGGGGACTCAACCCCAGGGGCTTGAGCTTGACGTTGCGGAATTCAATGGGTTTGCCCACGTTATATTGCAGTCCGATGACACCTGCAGCATGCGAAGAGTCGTTGGCGTCGAGGACTTCTGTTCCGTTGAGCTTGATGACGAAGCGGCTTCCCACGGCACGAACTTCGTACTGGTTCCATTTGTCACCCTCGTAGCGGGCGGGCGCGGCTTGGACGTAGTGGACCAGGCTTCCCGTGTTCAAGCCTTTCGGGTGGTGGTTGAAGATCTGCAGTTCGTAGCCGGTTCGATGGGGCGGGCCCCTTCGGGCGGAGCGCAGAAAGATGCCACTGTTTCCGTCTGCCGCGGTGCGGAACTCGACCTTCAGCTCGAAGTCAGCAAACATGTTGGTGCTGCCCAGCCAACCGGCGCCACCGCCGTCGGATCGAAGGACACCGTCGTCGACCTTCCATGCCGCGTCGCCATGCCACTCCCAGCCGTACTCGGTACTGCCGTCCCAGAGGAGGATCCAACCCTCCGCAACCTCTTCTGAGGTGAGGGCGTTGTGGTTGGAAGCGAGAGCGCTCAGAGATAGAAGTGAAATGGCAAATGTTCGAAAAAGGTTCCGCATGATCGTCATCCTATCTGGCCTTTGAATCCCTACTTTTCAGTGATCCGTCGGGCTCTCACCCAGGCCTGCGAGCGACCAGCTGGAGGTTTCGGCTGTCGGCCACCAGCACCCGAGGATCGTCGTCTGTGGCTCGCATACGTGCCACCAGCCTAGAATCCTAACAGACCCGGGGTTGGTGGTGAAGATGTCCAGGAAGGCTGCCAACGGCTTCGAAGCATCTTATCCCACAGCACCGTTGGAATATCTGACTGTTTCGACTAAACTACTAAGCTATCGAGACCCAACCGGTATTTTTTTCTGTCTAGTTGATGCTGTTGCTACTTGTGACCAACCTTTGCAGTGCCCCGACTGGAGGTTCCATGATGGTACCCCTGAAGCTTCTGAGGAGTTGTGTATTCTGCCTGGTTCTGTGCGTGGGGAGCACCGGTTGCGTAAGAGTTCCTGAACAAGCGGTTGTCCTGTCAAACGTCGTCGGCGAACGCATCGGCGATATGCAGGCGTCTCACGAAAAATTTGTTACCGCGTATTTTCAGTTGACTCGAGAACGCCTCGAGGACTTCATCACCCAACGCTGGGTGCCGACCTTCCTCGGTGATTTTGTTAAGGAGGCCCAGCTGATCAAGGAGTTGGCCGAAGCCCAGTCATTGACCGACAAGGAGGTACAGCTTCTGACCGAAGCCCTACAGGGGGCCCAAATCTCGGATGTTGATCAGGTGATCAGTGCGGTTCAAAGCGCGTTTGCGGATCCGGAGAGAGGACAAATCGTGCTGGAGTTCAGTGAAGAGGCAATAAAGCAGATCGAGCTGAAAAGGAAGTCACTTATCGATCCGATCAACGCGTTTGAAGCGAAGACCCTCGACGAGCTGAGGAAGGCATATTCTCAACTCAAACAGGCGCAAAGCACCGTGACAGGTCATCTGAGCTCAATCAAGGAGGTCACGGATGCCCAGGATAAGATACTAGAGGTTCATCCGGTAAATGGGGAGGCGCCGCCAGTCAAAGGCAGGCCATGGAAACTGCCGCACTATGCAAACCGTGGAAAAACAAGTAGTTCTGGAGGAGAACTGGCAAGTGCTCGCAGTTGTTTTTCCACCGTTCGCACAGTTCCCACGGCCTCTGCTACTGCAGCCGACTAGATGGACAAGCGAACGGGGAGCAGATTTGGGATCCGGAAGGTGCCAACCACGTCCCCACCTCCCCATTTACCGGATGCCCCCCTTCATAAAAAGGGTTGACATACTCTTTAGTTGCAATGCTTTATGTCAGATAGAGGGAGTATAAAAAAGGCCAGCCTAATTAACTAGACTGGCCTTCTAAATCTTCACGCGCTGAAGCGGTTTCAGCGCTGAAGCGGCGGGCAAAGAGCAAATGGAGATTGCTCAATGCAAGACCCATCTTATCAAGATTCTCCGACACAGCAAGAGCTTTTTGGCATCGAGTTTGCGCCTCCAAAGGTTCGGTCGCATGGGCTGAAAGAGGCTCATACTTACCCATTGGTCAGCCAGGGAAAACGCAGTAGCGGGGAACACAGCGCATCTTTTCGTGTTCCCGCTGCTGAGGCTTGGGACTTCCCGGAAATCGAATTCAGGACCGGGAATTCCTGGCCTTGCATGATTCAAGATATTGACGGAGCAAACGCGCTCTACCGGCTGGTTGATGCCGTGGAGCATGGCGATATCCTCATGGCGAATTGGACCGTGACCCGCAAGGGCGGCGGTGGGACTCATGGAGTCTGGACACTTGAACGTCCAGTGCATCGTGGGGAAGCGGCTCGAAAGGGACCGCTAAAGGCACTGGCTAGGGTATCGGAGTATTACGCTCAAGTGCTAGGAGCTGACTCCTCTTACTGCGGCGTCCTCTCCCATAATCCCATGAGTAAGGCTCACGGCCCTGGCTTTGTCACCAACTGGCTCCATGAGGATGCCTACACGCTTCCTGAGTTGGGCGAAGTGACCCCGATGGGCTGGCGGCGTCCAGCGGTTTGTAAGACTGCAATAGGGCGCAACTGCGATCTATTCCGCGCTCTGATGAGGTGGGCGGGGAGTCCAGAAAATATCGTCAATGATTGCCTAGCGGCGGCCCA
>JAKZYH010000325.1:0-15791 GCA_047514575.1 Acidobacteriota bacterium
AGTGGAGACAGCGGAACTTGTTCGGAAGACGGCTAAAGCCTTTGTTTGTAGGGGGATAGGAGTAGAGTGATTATAATCTTACAGTTAAGTGAGCTTTAAGTCCTTTGGAATCAACAACATCAAACCGGACACTAGTGATATAAGATACAAACGAATCCCGAGTCACAAGCACCAAATTCCAAACGCTCACCTGGTTTTCTCCTCCAGCTGTGTCCGCGGCAGCATCCCCTTGTAATCAGAAAGGTTTGATGCTTGGAGCTTGGAATTTGTTTGTATCTTGTACCTTGTATCTTGGAGATTTCTTCCCCCTATTCGATCAGGATGAATCGCAGATCCATGACATTGGTCTGCGTGGGACCGGTTATGATCAAGTCTCCCAACTTCTGGAAGAAGTGGTAGGAGTCGTTGCGCGCCAGGAATTCTTCCATGGAGAGATCCAGGGCTTCGGCACGCGCGGCTGTTTGCGGCGAGGCCCAGGCACCGGCTGCGTCGGTGGGACCATCGGTTCCGTCTGAGCCAAGACTCGTGAAGAGGAGCGATTCGAAATCCCAGTCAGCGATCTCGTTGGCGCAGCAGAGGGCGAACTCCTGACTTCTGCCTCCTTTACCCTCCCCGGTAACCCGGACAGTGGTCTCACCCCCCGAAATAATGCAGCAAGGCGGCTGGACCGGCAGCCCAGACTGGAGAACCTCACGAGCAAGCGCGGTATGGACCAGAGCCACATCCGCGTTGTTGCCGGCGATTGAAGAGGAGAGAATCAAGGGAGCGAATCCGAGAGTTCGGGCCCTCTCAGCTGCAGCCTTCAAAGCCACGATGTTACTGGCGACGATTGCGTTCTGGACTCTTGTGAACCTGGCATCTCCGGGTTTGGGTGTCTCCCTTATCCCCGGAGTCTCGGAACTGGCTCCATCGCGCAGATAGGACAGGACTTCCGGCGGCGTTGATTCCTCGATGTCGTACTTGGCCAGGATTTGCAGACAGTCTTCGAAGCGCGTGGGATCGGGCACAGTGGGTCCGGAGGCGATGCTGGTCAGATCGTCGCCGACTACATCCGAAAGCATCAAGGAGAGAATCTGAGCGCCGCCAGCGTGTTCGATCAGCCTCCCTCCCTTGACCCGACTCAGGTGTTTGCGAATGGCATTGATCTCGTGGATGGTGGCACCACTCCTCAGCAGCGTGGCGTTGGCGGCCTGTTTGGCTTCGAAGGAGATCTCGGCGACGGGAGCCGGAAGCAGGGCTGATCCCCCACCAGAAAGAAGCACCAGGAGCAAATCCTGCTCGGTGACATGGCTGTGAAGAAAGCTCAGCAGTGCCTCGGTTGCTCGTCGGCCATCTTCGTCGGGTTGAGGGTGTCCGGCTTCCAACACCTGGGTCTTTTCGAGGGACCCGCCGTGACCGTGCTTGACGACGATCAACCCCCGGTCGAGCCGGTCACCCAGGATGTCCTCGACGGCTCGAGCCATGGGAACACCTGCCTTTCCGGTTCCCACTAGAAATACCTTTCGGAAGTCGCTCAAGGAGTAGGCCGTTCCGGCCAGCTGAAGGGATTCTTGCTGACGCTGGAGCGAGCGTCTGACCGCCTTCTCCGGATCCACTGCCTCCAGGGCAGCTTCATAGATCTTGCGCTGTCTCGATTTCAGCGTTTCGATTGTCATGTTTCTAGTCGACCTGGAGATTTGAGAAACTCGTCTGAACGTCGAGGACAGGGGAGATTCTCCTGTTGTCCGGCTCTCTCCTCGAAACTTGGCCTCATGATGCTAACGATTTAAGTCGTTCGCGGCTCTGTTGGATTGGAGTTCTTTCCGGTCAGTTCCGTGTGCAGGTTTTAGATGTTTTCCTCACCGCTCATTGATGTTGAGACGGATCATTCCGCCCTTCCCACTCCAGGGTAGGTATCGGTCGAACAGGTGATGTCGAAAGAATCCCGCAAGGGCGCCGCCTCCAAGGCTATAGAAGATGAAGCCGAGAGTACCCATCCCAACTCTCTTCACCATGCCCAGAAAAGTGGTGGCATCTTCTTGGAGGGTGGGTCTCCTTCGCTTTTCGTAGATCCACTTGATACTGGGTGTGTAGACCACGTTGCTGAGGATTTTCCTGGCTTGCTCCTCCGGGCCGATCAACAGGCTGACAAGAAGGCCACTGCGCTTCATGTAGATACCGGTTGAGGAGACGTGGGATTGAAGTAGGTTGTGCAATCTCTGAAAGTAATCTTCAGCCAGGGCTGGGGTTGGATATCCCAGGAGGAAGAGGGCGCTGTCTTCCGGTCCATAGCGGGCGTAGGTGACCTCGGCTCTGTCTTCGAATCCGACTTTGGGGATGAGGTCGGTGGGGAATTCAGGATTGAGGCTCAAAGAGGTCGTGCCCAGGTAGAAGCCGATCGATTTCTGGATCAAATCATGTTGAGGCAAGTAGAGCACCGTAACCGGGTGGACGTTGAGGAGCGGGATGACCTCGATCAAACTGGAGGCGATCCCTCTCAGGAGCTGCGGGTCGACAGGTGCGCTTCCTTTCTGGCTCAATTGGAGGGCGTAGGAACCTCTCCAGAAGCTCAGTGTGCCATCGTGGTAGAAGTTCTCTACCGGCAATTCAAGGCGTTGCCCGGAAGGATCCGCGCGGTTCTGCAGTGAGAAGATGCCGAATGCACCCGAGGGGTCAAGCATCTCATGGACCTCGAGCTCGACAAGTACAGACTGTGCTTCTCTCTTCCGGAGATGCCAGCGCGAATAGGCAAGCAGGCCATATTCCTCGAGAAGCGGGAGTTCCAGGGACCCTATCCGGGTGTGATCCTGGATAAGGGTGACCTCTTCCAGGTTGTCGAATCGGTAATGTTCGAGGGAAGGGAAGTACTTCTTGATCGTGACATCTGCCAGGGAAGCATGAGTCAAGCAGATCAGGAAAAACACGAAAGCACCGATGGCCGTAGCATGAGGGCTTCTACCCAGGGCCGGGAGTTTCCGTAGTCGGTATCGCGAGGCCTCTTGCCAATCCATGTCTGATCGCCGGCACCGATTCTAACATGCCCCGTTTTCCGACTTTGGTTTTCGGATTCCGGTTTCGTCGAAGACGTCTCGATTGAGATTTTTTGGTTCTCGAGCGAAGACTAGGAGTCTTCGCGGTAGGAATGATCGTAGCGAGAAAACGGGGAATCGAGGCCAGATTTTCTCGATTTTGAGGTGCATAGTTGTTCTATTCGTCGAGAAATCGGGGGAATATGGGCCGATTCTACCGCTTTCGCAGTAGATCAATTTCTACCGTGAAGACTCCTAGAAGTCTCGGCTGTGTTCTGCCCGCTCGTTGAGGGGGACTGATCCCAGGGACCGGAAGTATTGCTCGATACCAATATAGAGCGACTCAACCACCTGTTTCCGGCCTTTCTTGCTCTTCAGAAACTTCTCCTCGGAGGGATTACTCAGGAAGCCTATCTCGGTGAGAATACTCGGCATTTTTGCACCGATCAGGACGATGAAAGGCGCGGTCTTCACGCCTCGGTTTCGAAATCCGGTTCGATGCTTCTTGATGCCAGAAAAGAGGCTCTTCTGGACCACGTGGGCCAGATCCTTGGACTCGGCGTTGTAGTCTCCTAAGGTGATCTGATGCAGTAGATTCTCGAGCTCCTGAATGGTTCTTTGAGAGGATGCGTTCTCTCGGCTGGCCACATCCCTGTCGGACGCGCTGGAGGCGAAGTTCAGGAAAAAGGTCTCCGCTCCCGTGACCCGGCGTACCCGGCTGGCGTTTCCATGGATCGAGATGAAGAGGTCGGCTTTCTGCTGGTTGGCGATGGCCGTTCGGTCCTCCAGAGCCACGAAGCGATCCCGGTCTCGAGTCAAGGTGACCTTGGTTCCGAGGCGCTCTTCAAGCAGACGCTTCAGGCGGAGGGCGACGTCGAGAACCAGCATCTTCTCGGTCATCCCTCCGGGTCCGATGGTGCCGGAGTCGCTGCCTCCATGACCAGGATCGAGAACTACATGACCCACTTTCAATCCCAACACCCTGGTGAGGCTTCTGTCCCCGTGTAGGTTGGGCGCGGGGACCACAGGGGTAGGGGGAGTCGCAGCTTCGCTTGAGTCGCTGGTCGGGGGAGGCTTCGTCAAAGGTAGGACCGCATCTGCGGTCGCCGGCTCTTGCTTCAGCTCGGACGCTAGCAACCGGTCCCCGCTGATGTCGATCACGATGCGAAAAGGATTGTAGAGGGCGAAAACGAGATGTTCGTGGATTCGATTGAAATCCAACACCACCCGCACCACATCCGGCCGATTCTCAGCGACCCGGATGCGAGTGATAAAGACGTCGTCGATCTTGTAGGTCTTGCCTTTGAGATCGGCGTCCAGCTGGGCTTTCTGAAGGTCGAAATAGATACGATCAGGATTGCTCAGAACGTCCTTTCTGAACTCGATCTCCCGATCCAGCTGGATGACCACGCGAGTGTATTCTTGATTGGCACGATAACGGATTTCAGAAACCCGTGCGATATCCCTGGCGTTCTGCTTTGGGGTTCTTTTCTTGGCTTTCGGACGGGGCGGATTCTTCAGCAGCCGCGCTCTCTTCAAGGCAGCTGAGCGGTGCTTGGTCGAGGGGTACTCCCGAGCCACAAACTCGTAGTAGTGGATGGCTTTGCTTCGGTAGCTGTTGCTACTGAAGCGCTTGGCCATCTCGTCGTAGAGCCTGGCAATGGTGTAGAGTGCGTCATCGCAGGCCGAGTAGGTGGGATCGTGGTCGACAACGAGCCGATGAAGGAAAATTGCCCGCTGGTACTGGGAACGAGTCCTTTTGGGCTCAGACGTACGAGTGAGGCGTTTGTAATACTGATCTGCCTTCTCGTAGGCTCGCCGGGCAGCACCCCGATTTCGAGACTCGAGCGGCTGCAAGATCAGCACAAGACACGCCAATCCTACGGCAGCAATACGCAGGTTGGATAGCACGTTCACCCTCCTTTGGCCCCGGGGTGTCCGTTCTCCGTATCTTTTCAAAACATTGTAGTTATACACGATCGGGCTGTCAAAGTTACCGCTGGGAGGAGCAGTCGGGCAGTGAGTGAATGAGCAGTGAGAAGTGTGAAAATGATTAGTGAAAAGGTTGAGGAAGTGGTAGGAGTGAGAGGAGTGAGGTCAAAAGGGCTTAGGGAGGAATCAGCTGCAGCGTCTCTCTGGAAATGAAACAAGGACGCGGGATCGTAGAAAACCTGATGGACGACTCGGCCGAAGGAGAGCCTCGTGCATCCTGAAGCGATTAGATGCATGAAGGAAGAAGCCCGGAAAGCTCGGATCCTCGGCTAGATCACATCCCCCAACTCGCGGTGGGGGTGATCCTCGCGTGAGTGCACCCAATCCCCATCGTTCCTACTGGTCGGCAGCGCCTCTCCTCATCGTACTCTTCTGCCTGAAGACATCCTTCGCAGAGCTTCAGGAATGGACTCCCACAGGAGGCCCCCATGGGGGACCCATCCGGCGTCTTTTTCAGGATCCCGGACGACCCAACACCGTATATGCCATCGGCGCTCGAGGCGGAATCTGGAAGAGCAGCAGCAAGGGGCGGGACTGGACCTCCCTGAGCCGGCGTGACGAAGACACCAATGCTTCCGATCTTCAGGTGGACCCGCGCAACGGCCACGTCCTCTTCAAGACAAGCAACGGTAGAGGCGTCTTTCGCAGCGATGACGGTGGTCTGAACTGGCAGGACATCACGCCGGCCACGGACTATCGCACTTTCACCCACATTCTCCTTCATCCGAAACATCCCGATGTGGTGCACGCCGTCCGCGGAGGGAGAGGGAAAATTCCCCATGGCATCTGGACGAGTCTGGACGGTGGGCTCTCGTGGACCCCTCCTGGCCGGCTCCTGCCAGTCCAGTCGATTGCCGTGGATCCCAACGACCCCGACATTCTTTTCGTGGGGACAGCCCATGGGAGTTTCTTCAGAACCCGAAACCGCGGGGAGAACTGGGACGAGATAGCCTTCCCCCAGGATCTTTCGATCGACACTCTCGTGGTCGATTTCACCACCTCGACCCGGATTCTGGCCGGGACCTCTGCTGGCGTCTACGTGACCCTGGATGGGGGAGACACATGGAGCAGCGCCGGGATGGAGGACCAGTCGATCCGGGTGGTTCGCCTCGCTTCCGGGGACCCTTTGCAGGTGTTCGTCGCTACCGACTCGGGAGTGTTCTCGAGCCGCGATGGGGGGCAGACCTGGACGAGTCTGGGACTGGATCGAAGCGTCGTGGATCTAGTAGTCGACAGCGAGGACGTCGAATACATCCTTGCCGTCACCGAGCGGGGTGTCTTCAGGAGGGAAAAGGAGCAAGTCCCCTGGATGTCCTCCAACGAGGGTCTGGACAGTACACCCGTCGAGAGCTTCGCCTTCGACCGGAACAACCCAGACACGATCTACGCGGGAAGCAGGGGGTTCATCGCCAAAACGGAGGACAAAGGAAAGACGTGGGTAAACTCCTATCTGAGTCAGGAAGACGGCACCTTCGTCACCGACGTCACTGTCGTCACCCCGGACCCGCACCACCCGCTTCGTCTCTACGTCGGCACGCCTCAGGGGGTGTTCCGCAGCCGCAATGGCGGTATTGACTGGGAACAGGTCAACGCCGGCCTGACCCATCTCCAGGTGCAGGACTTGAAGGTCGATCCCGTCCAACCAGACCTTGTCTACGTGGCCATGGGCGAATCCTCGTCCAACGGATGGACCAACACATCGACCGGCGGCGTTTTTCGATCCGAAGACGGGGGCAAGAGCTGGGTGCCGTCTGGTTTCGACGACCAATATTCCAATTGTCTGTCGTTTGCCCCCTCGGGTGACGTCTACGTTGTCAACGCGGGACTCTGGAGAAGCCAGGATCAGGGGCGCTCCTGGGCCCGTCTGGACGTATCACCCGAGGGTCTCCCCCTGGGAGGCTTCTCCTGTTCCGGTCTCATTATTCACCCAGAACGTCCCGAAGTCCTCTATCTCGGAGGCCACAACGGATTCTTCAAGAGTCTGGACGGAGGTACGAGGTGGGAATCCAGCAGCACCGGACTGCGCTTCCTTCATCGTGGTTGGCCCTTCATCCTCTCGCTGGCGCTTCACCCGGAAGACTCGCAAACGATTTACGCCGGGTTGGGCACCGGTGTGTACGAAACCCGCAATGGGGGTTGGCGCTGGTTTCCGATCAGCGAAGGAATTCCCGTTTCCCGGGTTGAGTGTGTCGGCGTCCACCCGCGAGAGACAGACTTGATCTACTCGTGCCCCAGCCAGGGAGGCTTGTGGGAGTATAGGACGCCCCCACCAATCTCTCTGAATCTCCGCTACTCCACCTTCGGGCCTCTGCTAAGCGACCAACCCGACGAGTTCACCGGCACGGCACTGCTGAATCTGGATGACGTCGACACATCAGTGCAACTCACTGCATACGGGGGCAACGGAGTACCCCTGGTGGGGACGGATATCACCAACCCCGTCACCCTGGACATCCCCCCCAGAGGGCAGCGGGCGCTCCTGGCCAGGGAGATCTGGGGACCAGGACTTTCGGCCATGGAGGGGGCTGGATGGATCCGGGTCGACGCATCCTCTCCGCGGCTCAGCGGACTATGGGCAATCGGCAATCGCAACATGTCGAGTCTCGATGGCGCGGGGTTCGATCCGCTGGGCACCAACGAATTCATCTTCCCCGAATTGACAACAGATGGCTCAACGTTGCTCCAGATCGTCAACCCGAACATGCAGACTGTCCGAGGAGGTCTGAGCCTCAGGACGCCGGGACGCATGTCACCCTATCGGCTACTGGAGATTCCTCCACAGGGAATGCTGAGCGGCAGCCTTGCCGACCTCTTTGGAGACATTACCGTGGAGGATTCAGCGTATGTCTGGGGTGCCACCAACAACCACGTCCTTCCTCTTCTGGTGATTCGGCCGGAGGACGGAGATGCTGCGCTGGTGCCCCATCTGCCTCGAAAAGACGGCCCGAAAATACTCTACGCTCCCCAGTTTGCCGTCGGGCCCGGAATCACGACAGAGATCTCCCTGGTCAATCACGGTCCCGACTGCAATACGGCAGCGATTCAGGTGAGGCTCTTCGAGAACAGCGGGACCCAAATCGGCCGACACCGCGAACTTTTCATCCCCTGCGGGGGGAAGCTTCGCCTAACCGGGGAAGAACTGGTGGCAACGACCCAGGAGCTCTTCTCGGCATACGTCGAGGTGTGGAGCACTTTGCCGCTCCAGGGGACTGTGCTCTTCCGGGGAAAGAACGGGTCAACCTTCTTGGCCGCGCTTCCGCTAGTCGGAAATTTGGAAAAGGAGCAGGTGTTTGCTCACCTGGCTTCGGGGCCGTCGTTCTTCATGGGGCTTACCATTCTAAACCCCGGAGAGGAGAGCACCTCACTTCTCCTGGAGGCTTTCGGCATGGATGCGGCGCTCCTGGCCGAGAGGACCTTCGACCTCAGCCCTGGCGAGCGGATGAGTCAGCTTCTCAGCGAGTACTTCCCAAAACTGGCGGGCCAGGAGATCGCTGGGGGCTACGTGCGACTGCACTCAGACAAGGGGGTGCTTGCTTTCGCTCTCTTCGCGCCATGGAACCTTTCCGCATTGATGACGGTCCCCTCGCAGACTCTCCCCGCTCAGACTTCCCGCTCTGCTCCTTGAACTCGTCTTGGCCGGATCGAAATCAGTCAGTCCGATGGCCGGGTGGATGCGCAGTAGAAAATTCTGTAGGACCTTTTTCCGCTGGGTTGCTCGATAGCTCGGGAAAGTCACAGGTCCTGTGATCTGCATCCCAGGAGAAACTCGCCTGTGGAAACTCAATCGTAATGTCGGCTGCGGAGTCAGTAGGATTAGATTAAGATCGATCCAAGCATCGCAGCCTACTGAATTCGAAGAGAATCAGTCGGCCGCCTGGGGGCGTTGGAGTAGCGGCCAATCCGTTGAGAAGAAGTCCCTTGAGTCCGATTCCCTTGCTGCCTGAAAGACTCTTACTGCTTACTGACTCACTGCTCACTACACACTGACTCAGCGGACGGGCGTATTGGTCAGGAGTACGCGGCCGTTCGATTGGACGATTCGCTGGATTCGGAAGGAGGGTTGGTCTAGCTTGGCTGCCCACTGGCGATACGAAGAGTAGAGCGCCTGGACCTTGCGCACATATCCCTTGGTCTCGGAATAGGGCGGGATGCCTCCATGGCGTTTGACGGCATTATCTCCGGCGTTGTAGCCGGCCAGAACCAGGTCCAGTTTCTGATTGAAAAAGCCCATCAGGAACTTCAGATAGCGGATTCCGCCCTCGATGTTCTGGGCTGGGTCGAAGGTGTTCTTGACGCCAAAGCGGCGAGCCGTATCCGGGTGCAGCTGCATCAGTCCCTTGCAGTCCTTGGAGGAAATCGCCCGCGGTTGAAAGTCGCTCTCGATCTTAATGATTGCTCTGACCAAATCGGGGTCAATGTCGTAGCGACCCGCGGTAGCGTGGATCAGGGGTAGGAAGGCGGCTTGGGACTTACCCACTTCCGACTCCTCGAAACGGGGCTGGGTTGGGGTTGGTACGGATAGATTCGTCAGGACCTTCACTCCATCCTGATTCAAGTAGGAGTGGATCGGGCTACCTGACACCGAGGAGATCCCGAAACACGCCAGAACGGGCAGGGATCGAAGCAACATACTACCGGGGACGGTACCCTTCGTTGACGATCGCTCGTTTCTGCGAATCCGACCTTGTCTTCTCAGCACAATTCCATTCGCCTCGACGAACTGGAGTCCTGGACCTCCAAAGCAGCTAGGATGTTGCCTCCGTCGAAAAAGACGAAGGGCGACGAGTATTCTATCCTAACAATGAACGACATCCCGTGCGATCCTGATCACGGTTTGAGACTTCACTACATTGCCACTGCACTACTCACTGCTTACCAGTGTCTCTTCGACAAAGCGATAAGTTTCCTTGAGGGCCTCGTCTAGACGGGATGGATCTTTGCCCCCTGCCTCCGCCAGGTCGGGTTTGCCCCCGCCTCCACCGCCGACCAGGGGTGCCAGCCTGCGGATCAGATCATCGGCCCGGATCTTTTCCGTCAAATCGCTACTGACCATGGCAACCAGACTCACCTTGCCGTTGGATGGCATCCCCAGAACCACCACCCCCGACTTCAACTTGTTTTTGAGCTGGTCGGCAAGTTGCCTGAGGGCGGTTCTGTCCAGGTTCTGGACCTTCTGCGAGAGCACCCGAATGCCCTGGATCTCTCGCGAATTTTCGAGGGCTTCCATGCTTTCCTGTTGCGCCAGTTTCAAACGGAGGATTTCAGTTTGTTTCTGGGCTTCCCTCAGCTCTCGGAGTGTCTTGTCTAGGGCTTCCGGAAGGTCCGTCGCTGCAACCCGGAGGCGATCAGATAGCTCACCCAATAGCCGTTCTTCTTCTGAAAACCGTTCCATCGCCGCTGCTCCGGTGATGGCCTCGATGCGGCGCACTCCGGCGGCAGTGCTAACTTCCGAGACCACTTTGAAGAGGGCAATGTCTCCAGTTCTGTTTACATGGGTGCCGCCGCACAGCTCCGCGCTGAAGCCGGGAACCGTGACAACCCGAACCCGAGCAGAGTACTTCTCCCCGAAAAGAGCCATAGTGCCCTGCTTGATAGCCTCGTCCAGGTCTCGAGTTTCGGTTTGAACTTCGATGTTTTCCCGAATCTTTGAGTTGACCTGTCTCTCGATCTGCCCAATTTCACGCGGGCTCAGCTGTTGGTAGTGGGTGAAGTCAAAACGAAGACGGTCAGGTGCCACTAGTGAGCCCGCCTGTTTCACGTGTTCTCCCAGCACCTGGCGCAGGGAGGCGTGCATCAGGTGTGTTGCCGTATGGTTGCGGGCGGTACTCAAGCGCGCCTCTGTCAGCACTGAGGAAATCACTGCGTCGCCCTTTCGCAGGCGTCCGCGCTGCAGCTTGACCTTCGAAAGGTGCACACCCTTGACTGGGCTGTAGGTATCCTCCACACGGGCATAGATGCTTTCGTTTTCTATGGTGCCCTTATCGCCCACCTGACCACCGGCCTCGGCATAGAAAGGGCTTTGGTCCAGTACTACTTCTCCGGTCTGGCCTTCCTCGAGCACGTCAACGGAAAGATCCTCGTGCAGCAGCGCGAGAACGTTTCCGGTAACCCCCTGGATGTCGCTGTAGCCGGTGAATGTTGTTTGGAGGCCTTTCTCGGCTAATTCCTGATAGACAGGCTGAAAGGTCTTTGCTTCTCCCTTCCAACTTGCCCGAGCTCGCTCTCTCTGCTTCTCCATCTCGACGAAGAAACCCTTTTCATCGACCCCCAGCCCCCGCTCCTCGGCAATCTCTCGGGCCAGATCCAAGGGGAATCCGTAGGTATCGTAAAGTTTGAAGAGCTCTTTTCCGGGGAGCTGGTTCTGGCTCTTCTGGGCCGTTTGATCGCTGATCTCTTCGAACAGACCCATACCGTGGCTGAGTGTGGTGTGGAACCTTTCCTCTTCATTCTTTACCAGCTTTGCGACGTACTCACGCTGAGTTTCAATCTCGGGATAGGGGGCCTTCATAAGATGGTTGACCAGCGCTGCCAGGGTAAACAGGAACGGTTCCTCTCTGCCCAGCGCTTTGCCATGGCGAATTGCTCTGCGAAGGATTTTCCGAAGGACGTACCCACGTCCTTCGTTTCCGGGGATTATCCCATCGCTGATCAGGAAGGTCGCGGCTCGACTGTGATCGGCAAGGATTCTGAGACTGACATCGGTCTCATCGTCTTGGCCGTAGGGGGCTCCGGTCAGACGGGTAGCCTCCTCGATGATGGGCCGAAAGAGGTCAGTATCGTAGTTACTTGTGTGTCCCTGAAGGACCGCAGTGATTCGCTCCAGACCCATACCTGTATCTATCGAAGGAGAGGGAAGTGGAGACACCGTTCCGCTGCTGTCGCGGTTGAACTGCATGAAGACAAGGTTCCAGATCTCGACGTAGCGGCCACATTCGCAGCCCATGGCACAGTCCTGGTGGTCCAGAGGGCTGGTGCCCAGATCGAAATGAAGCTCGGCGCAGGGACCACAAGGACCGGTGTCTCCCATGGCCCAGAAGTTTTCTTTTTCGCCCAATCTCAGGACCCGGTCCTGAGGCAGCCCAATGTGTTCCCTCCAGAGCGAGTAAGCTTCGTCGTCCTCCTCGAATACCGTGGCATAGAGTTGTTGTGGTGCGAGTCCGTAGACTTCGGTGCAGAGCTCCCAAGCAAACTCGCTGGCCTCTTTCTTGAAATAATCGCCGAAGGAGAAGTTTCCCAACATCTCGAAAAAAGTGTGATGCAGCGGTGTACGGCCCACCGTTTCGAGATCGTTGTGTTTTCCACTCACCCGCATACACTTCTGACAGGTGGTGGCGCGATTGTAGTCGCGTTCCTCCAGTCCCAGGAACGTATCCTTGAATTGGTTCATCCCGGCGTTGGTAAACAGCAGGGTGGTGTCATCACCCGGGACCAATGGGCCGCTCTTCACGACACGGTGGCCTCGGTCTTGGAAGTAGTTGAGAAAGGTTTCGCGAACCTCGGCAGAAGTCTTCATCGTAGCTGGTTCCTGGGTACACTCTAATCCGGCACAACATGGCCGGGTCAGGCAACAGCAATGTTATCGTAACAGATCGATGCGAACACCCGGTCTGTTTCCGATCTGGTGTGGGTCTGGGACGCAGAGGGAAGGGACGGAGTCACCGAGCTCTTGCTTGTTCTGTCTGGTAGACCTTCGTCAACCAGGAATGGCGGTCGTCTACCTTCCCCTCGACGTAGTCGAAGAAGTCCTGCTGGAGCTGGGTTGTGATTGGCCCACGCCTGCCTTTGCCGACGGTAATGCCATCGACCGACCGCACGGGGGTGAGCTCTGCAGCTGTGCCCGTCAGGAAAAGCTCATCGGCTATATAGAGGCTTTCGCGGGGGATCTGCTGCTCCACTACCTGGTAGCCTCTCTCCTGGGCCAGCGCCATGATGGTGTTTCGCGTAATGCCGGGAAGAACGGCACTACCTAGAGTTGGAGTGAGCAGTCTTTCGTTCTGCACCAGAAAAACGTTTTCTCCCGAGCCCTCACTGACCAGGCCTTGAGAGTCCAGGGCGATACCCTCAGCGAACCCACTCAGCGTGGCTTCCATCTTGATCAGGGCCCCACTGATGTAGTTCCCTCCCACCTTTGCCAGCGTGGGGAAGGTATTGGGGGCGGCTCGCGCCCAACTGGAGACGCAGACATCGACGCCGTTCTCGAGGGCTTCTTCTCCCAGGTATTTGCCCCACTCCCAGACGATGATGAGTGTCTCGATCTCATTCTTGAGAGGGTTGACCCCCAGTTCTCCAAAGCCACGGAAAACCAGAGGGCGAATGTAACAGTGCTGTAGTTCGTTGACCCTAACAGTTTCCAGGATCGCATCCTGGAATTCCTCTTGAGAATAAGGGATCTCGGTACGGTAGATCTTACAAGAGTCGAAGAGTCGGCGGACGTGTTCTGAGAGCCGGAAAACTTCGGGTCCCCTCAGCGTGTCGTAGCAGCGAATTCCCTCAAACCAGGAAGTCCCATAGTGCAGGGCATGAGACATCACGTGAATAGTGGCCTCTTCCCAATCCACAAAAGAGCCATTGCGCCAAATTTTTTCTGACTTGGGAGGCGAGGTCATGAGGCTCAGGATAGGCAGGAAAGGGACCCAAGTCAATTCCGGGTTGTGTCGTCTTCGGCCGGAGACTCTGGACCTGCTGGGAAATAGCCCTTCTTGGCTCGCACGGACAACTTTTGTTGCTTCGAATCTCGGACCTGAACCGTGATGGTCCTCCAACTTCCGTTCTTGAGCGGATTGTGAGTGATGTAGGCGAGCCGGTACTGATTCCTAAGCTCGAGGGCGATCTGTGCAAAGACGTTTTCTAGTTCTCGGATTTTCTCTGGAAAGTAAACTTTTCCGCCGGTATTTTCCGCGATCTCTTCGATTTTCTTCTTGACCTTTTTCCTCTTGGACTTGAAAACGCCAAAGAAGCCGCCACCTTCGTCGCTGAGATCCGGATCAAGGACGGCGATCACGAACACTTGTACATCCGATTGACGTATCTTTTCCAGTAACTCCTCATGAGTATAGTAGCTGTCCCGATCCTCTCCATCGGTGAAGATGACGATCACCTTTTTCGGTTCGCTTCCGCCCTGGGCCTTGTCGATGGCTAGATAGACGGAGTCGTAAAAGGCGGTCCCCCCGCTGGGCGTGATGTTGTCCAGAGCGTCACGGATGTCCTCCGCATCCCGGGTGTAGTCTTCCTCTAGCTCCACCTCGTGATCGAACGTGATCAGAAACAGCTCATTCTCCGGGTGATTCCTGCTCACGAACAGCTGGGCTGCCTTGACGACGAGGTCAATCTTGTTGCGCATGCTCCCGCTGGTGTCCATCACGATGCCACTGGTTGAAGGCACGTCGTCCCGACCAAAGTAGGTGATGCCTTCCTTGACCTTGTCCTCGAAGACCGTGAAGTCCTCCTGCTGTAATCCGGTGACCAACTCGCCATTCTCGTCGTAGACCGCCGCGTAGAGAACGACTTGATCGACGTCCTGTCTGAATATGGGAGCGCCCTGATTTTGTTCGCCTGTTTCGGCGGATGATTTCTGTTGTTCGGAGACGCCGGTGGCGGTCTGAGCCGTCTCTGGACCGGAACTTTGAGCCCTGCCCTCTCCGGGTGACACCAGGACGAGAGCGAGACCAATAGAGGGTAGGAGGGTCAGCCTCCCGAAGGGGCAAGACAACATGGGGGAGACGCGGAAGCTCCAGTTACTTTTGGGGCGCGAAGTAGCCTTTCTTGGTGCGAATGATCAGTTTTGGCAGGCCCTCGGGTGGGTCCAGCTTGACCTGAATCTTGCGCCATTTACCTTTGTAGTCGCGGTTCGTGGGAAGGTACCCCAGAACGTACTGATTGCGCAGCTCGGTGTGAATCAAGTCGACGAAGTAGTCCAGCTGCTTGAAACTATTTGGAAAGAATGCCCGACCTCCAGTCAAGCGGATGATCTCGGTTATGACGCCACGGCCGTAACCCAGGTCTCCACGCTCTCCGATGACGTAGATCTGGACGTCCGATTCCTTCACGAACTGTTTGACTTCACTGAAGGTGTATCGGCTGCTGTTGTCCTCGCCGTCGGTAATGACGATGAGAGCCTTTTTGTCGTTACGGGCCTCACGCATCTTCTCGAGGCCCAGGTAGATGGCGTCGTACAATGCGGTTCTGCCCTTGGGATTGGAGATCGAGATTTCGTTCTGAAGATTCTCAGCCTGTGAGGTGAAGTCTTGGACTACAGAGGTGCGGTCGTTGAAGGAAACCAAGAAATACTCATCCCGAACATTGCCTTCCTTCAAGAAGCGCACCACCGAGTTGCGAGCGCTCATGATGTTGTCACCCATCGAGCCGCTGATGTCGAGAATGATTCCCACGCTGATGGGGGACTTGTCGCGGGAAAAATGTTTGATGGATTGCTCGACCTTGCTCTCGAAGAGCTCGAAATGGTCCTGCTCGAGGCCCACGACATAACGGTTGAGAGGATCCGTCACGGTGACACGCACCACGACCATGTCGACGTCCACGCGGAACCGTGGAGCCAGATCTACTTCTTTGCCGATGATCCAACCTCCAAAAGCGATAAATAGAATGGCGAAACTACCAGGATAAAACCTGCTCATGGATAACATCCATTCTACAAGAAGTTGCTGGAAAGTGGAATGACCCAGCCTCGAGAGGTCGTTTTTGAGCATGTCTGGCTTTGAAACGTGCAGTTCTGGAACGCGGCGGGATCTGCAGCTCCGCCATGCCATCTCACAGGACGGATAACCCCTGGAG